>JALFNY010000100.1 GCA_022774105.1 Prevotella sp. | reverse complement strand
TCTCGAATGTAAAGATGGAAGCAGCACCGTTCGGGAAGTAAGTGTTGTATAACTCAT
This sequence comes from Prevotella sp., assembly GCA_022774105.1. Lineage (GTDB taxonomy): Bacteria > Bacteroidota > Bacteroidia > Bacteroidales > Bacteroidaceae > Prevotella. The sequence goes on along the minus strand of JALFNY010000100.1, from coordinate 27,550 downwards.
GATCAGGATGATCTGGCAACGATGGGTGATTTACTTTCTCTACTTTCGGGTTATTTACAAGATACTGTACTACCTTCAACGCATTCTCCACATGACGCTCTATTCTTAGTGGCAGAGACTCAGTGCCTTGCAGCAGAATCCATGCGTTAAACGGTGATATTGTGGCACCTGTATCTCGCAATATGACAGCACGTATCCTGGTAACAAAGGCCGCTGCTCCTGCTACATCAGCAAATACCGCACCGTGGTAAGATGGGTCTGGCTTGGCGATAGTAGGATATTTGTCTGCATTAGCCTTCCAATCAAACTTTCCTCCGTCAACAATCACACCGCCAAGAGAAGATCCATGTCCACCAATGAACTTTGTCGCAGAGTGCACCACGATGTCTGCACCGTGCTCCAAAGGACGTATCACAATAGGAGCAAAGGTGTTATCAACAATGAACACCACGTTATGACGATGTGCCACCTCAGCGACTGCGTCAAGATTGGTTACGTCAGAGTTAGGATTTCCAAATGTCTCTGCATACACCACTTTCGTATTAGGCTGTATAGCTTTCTCCAATGCGTCGAGATCGTTAACATTCACTATCGTATGTGTTACGCCTTGGTTAGCCAATGTGTGTGTGATAAGATTGAAACTACCACCATAAAGGTTGTCTGCTGCTACGATATGGTCTCCTGCAAGCACTATATTCTGTAGTGCATACGTTACTGCTGCAGCACCACTTGCTACTGCAAGACCTGCTACACCTCCTTCAAGTGCCGCTATACGGTCTTCAAAAACCCCCTGTGTTGAGTTTGTCAAGCGACCATAAATATTGCCAGCATCACGCAGTCCGAACCTGTCTGCTGCGTGTTGTGAGTTACGGAACACGTAGGATGTGGTCTGATATATTGGTACTGCGCGTGAATCTGTTGTTGGATCCGCCTGTTCCTGCCCTACGTGCAATGCGAGGGTCTCGATGTGTAAATTCTTCTTTGTGCTCATAAGTAATTCTGATATTTAATTGTTTGTGATTTCGTTCCTGCTGGGGCAAGCGTCACTATGCGCCGATTAACCTTGCATCTCGAGTTGATTATAGTCCTTGTATCTGTCTGGCCGTCACTCGACTTCTCCAAGGAGAGCCTCTCAGCCATTAGACTTATATTCCTCTTGACATTTTGTTTAATGTTTCTGGGTGCAAAGTTACGGCTTTTTCTATACAATGCAAATACCAAATATATGTGATTTACACCACTAATGATTGTTATTAGGCATTACTTCCTGCATAAAAATGGCATCTAAAGTGAATGTTGCTGCATCGTTTGTTGAGATTATAGGGAACCTTAACTTCAAGTCTTCCAATGCCTTATCGTAATATGCCTTCTTGCCTGTAAGCCAATAGGCGTATGCTTTCAGACGTGGCACAAGAAAATGGTTATTACTTATTGTTAGTGCCTTTTCTTTATATTCCGCAGCATGTGTCAGCCATGCTCTATCCCACTCTGGCGTTGAAAGCGACATCATCATCTCGTTCATCATCTCAAATCCTCCCATAATTGAGAGCAGGTGGTTGGTATTCTGCATCGCACTGTCACCCTCCCATGTTACTACTCCCGTGGCAGGGTCATATCCCAACGCCTTTGGACCGCTGAAAAGTCCGTGCGGCATGGCTGCAATGCTCTTCATACCTGTAAGTATTTTGTCACGGTAAAAGGTGTTACCTGTGCGCTCCCACTCAGTGAACCAGTTTCCTGCATACGCCAACCAGTCTGGCCCTACACGCAAACGTGCTGGTGCTGTGCACGGGTACCGGTCAGAACGTGGCTGTGCTATACGCATGGGGTCAAGGTGATAAAGCAGGGTATCAGCGTCAACCACCTCACGCATCACGTCTCCCATTCTCTCGTCAGCGGTGAGATAGTATAGAAACCTGTTCCAGAACGCCTGCGAAATACGTGCCTCCTTCGCACCGCAACCCCAATGTAACACGTTGTGGCGAGTGCCAAGCCCAGTATGAGGGCCAAAGTGGTAACAGTCAACCTCTGCATTGTGACGGCTCATAGCCACCGCCATCCTCCATGTCTCGGCATCGCCTGTACGCAGAAACTCGTACCACAGCATGGCAGGAGTGGCCAACTCCGTATTGTCCCAGGCGAAACCGCCCACATCGTACCGCCATTCGCCACGATGCTGGTCGTAAGTATGCATCACGTCACCGTAATTAAAGAATCCATACCAGGAGTGCTGTTCCTGCTGACGGGAATAGAATTCCTTTATATTATATAATAATGTGTCAATGGCTGTTCCCTTGTCAAGGCTCCATATTCCGAATGCCCTTTTTGCATGAAGGTATTGCGGTTGTGGCACGTACTGCGCATGACAGGCCAGTGATGGTAATGCTTCCTTCATTGAATCCACAGCCTCTGGACTGAGGGTAATATAAACTGTGGAGGTTCTCGCTATGCCATACGCCGTACTCATGCCTTCCTGCACGTCTTCGTATGCTGCATCCAGCCCATGCGGTATGGTGTCATAATGTGCGAACGACATGGCTTCCGCCTCTTTACTCCACAGATACAGGCTCACCAGTGCCTTGTCTCCGCGCGCGTTATCAACCTGTAACGTGGAAGGATACGATTGCCAGAAGTCCGTAAGATGAAACGCTACGCCCTTAGTCCTGTCACCTACTGCCACCACTCCTGGTGCACGATGTCCTTCTATTGTTCCTATCCACGGCGACTGTCCTGTGGCTCTTTTCCTCACAGAAAACCCATTTGGCGAGAGTTGTGATAATCGAAAGCCGTCCCATGCGGCTATCTGCGTTACTATCTCACGGCTCTTTGCGTCTGCTGGACGGCCATTGCTGTCCATTCGTATATGCCTACGAGATATGAGAGGCTTAACATCCATCTTTATTGCCTGCATGGTGTCTGTTAGGAACATCACGCGTCTGGCATAATCCTCACTCTCCATAGGCACCTCAAACTTCAGTGCCAGAGAACGTAATCCGTCAGCATTAGTCAGAGAGTCTATAAATGCTGTGTGTACTATCTTTATCTCATTACTCCCTCTGTATGTGTATATGCGCAATAAGAAGTTGTCACCCAACGCTTTCCAGCAATCTCTTACAGTTCCTGATTGTTCTTTTATTATCTCCTTGACAGGCTGTCTCACACCGTTACATTCTACCCAGCCTCTCGTCATCAGACACCTGTTCCCCACGGTTATACTGTCAAACAATGTCCCGTCTGTTGCTGGGTACAGGGTCAACGTCTGCTGACTGTCGCCGGTATCCTTTGTCTTACGTTTTTTCCCTGAGCCGTCTGGCATCTTCTTTCCTTGCTTACACACGCTGACCTCTCCCTCTCCCTGCGGTATTACGGCAGCAAGAGCCTTCCACTTAATCGTTCCGTCAGGCCATGAGGATAGCGTCCACTGGTCTGAGGGCAGTATTCTGTCGCCTACACTCAGTGTCAATACCGCGTCAGCAGGGAGTTCGCCCTGCGCAAAGGGTATGCCGAAGGTAGAAGGTCTGGAAGCGGTCAATGGGCTGGTGGCAGTGTTATGGGCTGGTGCCTGCACGTTATTTAACAATATGTCTGCCGCTTCTGTGTCCTTGCAGGAATACCTGAAATTGCGGAGTTGGGCATGAGCCAACGTGGTGCGGAAGCCAAAATACCCTGAGGTAAGGGGCTTAGGGTCAGCAAAATCTACAAGGCACTCACCGTCTATGGTGTAACGCACACGCCCTCCCACGGTCTCCAACCTGACTTTATACCAGTGATCGCCCTGCAACAAATGTCCTTTGTCAGTATATTCACGCAAGATGGCAGGTCGATATTTCGCCTCTGTAACTCCCCTTGCGTCACCGTCATAGCGACGGAAACGCGTGGTAGAATTGTGATTTCCGCCATATCCCAGATAGTATAGGCGCATCCTATACGACTCAAGGAACCGGCCACCACGTTTCTTGGCATTGACAAACACGTCCTTTACCCCCGGCTCACTTGCCATCCAGAAGCAGTTAAGGTCAGAGACACGGCCGTCGCTAACGATGCGGACCTCATATTCTATCGTGACATCACCCTTCATCAGAGCCTTGCACCACAAGGTAAGACCACCGGGAGCATGTATGTCTGCAACAGAATCCTTGCTCCACTGCACATACCCATCGCCTTCTGCCTCTACAAGCCATGCCGAGGCGGCACAATGGCGCCACTGTGCAGAGAGGGAATTATGAACGTTAAGGAGTAATGCAAGGAAAAGGAATTGTGTTAATTGAACACAACGGAGAGAGGATAATCTTGTCTTCACGATGATAGTTGTTTGTCTTAGTGTGATAATTTGATGCTGATTACAAAACAAAAGAGTGCTGATTACGATGTAAAAGGGGCTCTTTCACACTGTAATCAGCACTCTTTTGCAAGACGGCTGTTTACAGTACGTCACACGGCCTGCGTGTAACGTTCAAGCATCTTGTAAGTGCAAAAGTACGATTATTTCTTGAAAAGAACAAGGAAAAGGCTGCTTTTCTGCTTTCAACCCGAATCGGTCATGAGATTTCTGTTCATTTTCGCTTACATTATAAATACCAGATACAAGCAATTATGATTCCTGAGTTGTCAGTGAATCGTACATAGTCCTTCGCAGACAAAGCCTAAACAAGAACCCATAACTGACTACCCCCTAACTGAAAAAGACAGAAATGAAATGAGAGACTTGGGTTAATGCTGTTACCCGTAACACCTTATTCCGCCCTCATTGAGCGCGCAGGGTGGATTGTTGAGACAAGCGCACTGGGCAATACAAGTGCCATGACCGTGATAATCAACGTGGCAACATTAAGCAACAGCAATAGAGGGAGATTGATTTCTACAGGGGCTTCCGCCACATAATATGTGGCAGGATCAAGCCGCACCATGCCCGTTGCCTGCTGTAAGAGGCATAGTCCAAGACCTATGGCGTTTCCCCAAAACATACCTTTGAGCACAATAAAAAGCGCAAGCCAGCGGAACGTACGACGAATCATTGCATTACGCGCGCCAAGGGCTTTGAGCAGACCTATCATGGAACTGCGTTCAAGGATTATTATTAGCAGACCACTAATCATGGTAAAGCCTGATACGCATACCATCAGTGCAAGGATTATCCACACATTGAGGTCAAGAAGGTCAAGCCATGAGAATATCTGAGGCGACAAGTCCTGTATGGTGGCAGAGGTTAGAGGGTGACCTCCTGCATCTTCTGTCTTGTTTACCTTCTCTATGATGCGGTTCTCAACGGCATCAATGCTGTCAAATGTCACTGTTGACAATTCCATGCCGCTAACCTCATATATGTTATCGTCAGGCAAACACTGCCAACCGTTTAGCCGGGAGATGGTATATAAGTCTGTAAAACAAATACTCTCATCATAGCGTGTAAGATTGGTCTGGTAGATGCCCACCACCTTGAAAGACCTTGCACGTACCTCCTCGTCGCCAAGGAAGTATGCAAAAACCTTATCACCCACCGAGAGTTGTAGTTTGTCAGACATATTCTTAGATATCAATATCTGCTGCGTACTCTTCTTCATGCTCAACCGTGGCATCGTGCCTGACACTATATTGCTGGCTATGAAGGTAGTGTCATAGTCCTCTCCCACCCCTTTGAACACCACTCCGAGAAAGTCGGCATCAGTCTTTAACACCCCTTGCTTCTGAGAATAACGCTGCACATGACGCACGCCCTCTATGCCCTTGATGGCACGGACAAGCGAATCGTTGGCATTGACAGGCTGAGACTGATCCGTGGTTTGCAGCGTCATATAGTTGGAAACGATGATATGACTACCGAAACCTGTTATCTTGTCCCGCACAGTATGCTTGAATCCAAGTACCACACAGATTGAGACAATCATTGTAGCCATGCCTATTGCAATGCCAAGCATGGCTATACGCACAGCCGGACGGCTCACCTTATGAGCGGTATCACCGCTTGAATATAGATGACGCGCTATGTAAAAAGGAAGTGACAATTTGCTGATTAAAAGATTTATAATTTTGTTATCTGGCTATTTAGATACATCATTGCAGGAATTAACGTAAGACAATACTACTGATACAATTACATATCACATGTAAAATAGATAGCCAAGCGATTGTGTTGGTTAGTTATTCAATCTATTGGTTATATGACAGAATAACCTGTTACCCTATATTGTCATACGACCAAACGACCAAATAACGAACCAACGTTTAATTATTAATTGTACGTCCTGGATATTCTTCCAATGCCTTACGCAGCACAACGAGCGCACGTTCAAGGTCATCCTTCTTCAAAACATACGCAATACGCACCTGATTGTAGCCTGCACCAGGGGTTGTATAGAAACCCGCACCAGGGGCCATCATAACTGTTTCGCCCTCGTATGTAAACTTTTCAAGACACCAACGGCAGAACTTCTCAGCATCATCAACAGGAAGTTGCGCCATAGTATAGAAGGCTCCCATAGGGATTGGAGAGTAAACACCAGGAATACGGTTAAGCCCATCTATCAAGACTTTACGCCTTTCAACATATTCATCATACACTTCCCTCATGTATTCCTCTGGTGCTCCCAGTGACGCCTCTGCCACAATCTGGCCTATTAACGGCGGAGAAAGACGCGCCTGACAGAACTTCATGACTGCCTGACGTATCTCACGATTCTTCGTTATGAGCGCACCGATACGTATTCCACATTCAGAATAACGCTTGGAGACGGAATCAATAAGGACAGTGTTGTTCTCTATACCTTCAAGATGACATACTGATATATATGGAGAACCAGTGTATATATACTCTCGATAAACCTCATCCGAGAAGAGATAGAGGTCATATTTCTTAACAAGGTCGCGTATTTGGTTCATCTCTCTACGCGTGTAAAGGTAACCCGTGGGATTGTTTGGATTGCAAATCATTATGGCACGGGTGCGGGAATTAATCAATTCCTCGAACTTTTCTACCTTAGGGAGAGAGAAACCTTCATCTATTGTCGTGGCAATAGTGCGTATCTTAGCACCTGCGGAAATGGCAAACGCCATGTAATTGGCATAAGCGGGCTCCGGAACAATAATCTCATCACCCGGATTCAAGCAGGCCATAAAAGCAAAAAGTATTGCCTCACTGCCACCACTGGTGATGATTATGTCATCAGGAGTGACAGAGATGTTATACTTTGCGTAGTAGTCCACGAGTTTTTCCCTATATGACAGTATGCCCTGTGACGGGGAGTACTCAAGAATATTACGGTTAATACCCTTCAAAGCATCAAGCCCTACCTGCGGCGTTGGCAGGTCTGGCTGACCTATGTTGAGGTGATACACCTTGGTTCCACGCTTCTTTGCTGCTGCTGCGAGTGGTGCGAGCTTCCTGATAGGAGACTCTGGCATCTCCACTCCACGTTTTGATATTTCTGGCATCGTGACTGTTTTATGCTATAAATAATGGCGCAAAATTACAAAAAATAATCGATATACAAGAACTTTTGCCGTTTTTTATTGCCAAACGGGATTAAATGCACAGAATTGTCTGCATATTAAAAGGAAATTGATTAACTTTGCAGATACAATAATATGTATAAGAAACAAACGTAACAAACAATGAGATCAAGATCAGCAGAGTGGTTTGAGACCAAGATACGCTATGAAAAAACAATGGAGGACGGCCTCCAAAAGAAGATAACCGAGGCCTACGTTGTTGATGCGCTGTCATTCACAGAAGCGGAAGAGACAATAATACAGGAGATGTCCTCATACATATCAGGAGAATTTCTGGTTACAGACATAAAGAAAGCCGCATACAAGGAGGTATTCTTCAGCGACAACCCACGCGATGACAGGTGGTACAAAGTAAAGTTACAATTCATTATTCTTGACGAGAAAACAGGCAAAGAGAAACTCAGTGCTGTTAACTATCTGGTGCAAAGCAATACACTACAGCACGCAGTAGAGAATATTGAAACCGGAATGAACGCCGTAATGCAGGACTGGAAGTTCGCATCAATAGCAGAAACAACACTCATTGACGTTTTTGAACATGACGGTTCCAAGAAGGCAAGCAAGCATGTAGATAAGCCAGAAGAGGACGAACGCCCTGAATATGAAGATGCCTTGGCACAAGAAACCAAAGCAGAATAAACAAAGCAAGGCACAGATATGATTAAGAACAATCTCAAAGAGGTACGCAATACCCTTGCAGAGGGTGTCTGTCTTGTTGCCGTTAGCAAATACCACCCAATAGAATCAGTGGCAGAAGCGTATGCCGAAGGACAGCGAATCTTCGGCGAAAGCAGGGAACAAGAGTTGCGAATAAAGCACGATGCACTGCCCAAAGACATACAATGGCATTTTATTGGCCATCTTCAGACAAATAAAGTGAAGTATATCGCACCATATATTGCAATGATAGAGACGGTAGATTCCATCCGACTTATGAACGAAATAAACCGTCAAGGTGCGAAATGCGGACGCGTAATAGACATTCTTCTTGAACTGCACCTTGCACAAGAAGAGACAAAAAGCGGCATGACAACAGCGGAATGTCTTGCACTTTTAGAAGAGGGAGAATGGAAAAAGATGCCCAATGTACGTATTTGTGGGATAATGACAATGGCAAGTAACACCGATGACACAGACAGAATACGCCATGAATTCCTGCAAGCAAGAGACTTCTTCAATGAGGTCAAAGCCAGATATTTCGCTGACTGTGACACCTTCTCCATCAAATCATACGGTATGAGCCATGACTATATGCTGGCACAGGAGTGTGATTCCAATCATGTGAGGATTGGTAGCAGGATATTCAGTTAACACTGCATGAAGCATCTCGTCCGCATAATTATATGGACTGCCCTGGCGGTCTATCTATTCTCATTCGTACTGCCGAGGATTCCAGCAGTACAAACAATGCTTGCAGCAACTGTCAGCAACGCCATAGCAAACAAACTCGGCACGAAAGTGAAGGTGGGAAGGATAGACCTAAGGCTGCTGAACCGTATAATAATAGACGATATGTCTGTCTATGACCAACAAAACAGTCTCATGTTAAGGGCTGGTCGCGTGTCAGCAACAGTAGAACTACTGCCGATATTGGACGGAAGAATATCCATATCATCTGCACAAATGTTTGGAATGAGGGCAAACATTTACAGGCGAGACAGCAAATCACCGCTCAACTGCCAATTCGCCATTGATTCTTTGGCAAGCAAAGACACTACTGACACTACTCCCCTGAACCTCAGCATAGCGTCACTCATCATACGAAACGGTAACATCACTTACAACCAATGGGACAAACCGCAGGTGAAAGGACAGTTTTCGCCCTATCATATCAAGGTGTCCCAACTGTCATCACACATTATATTATATAGACTTACAGACGACTCCGTCAACGTTTCGCTTAGACGTCTGGGACTGAAAGAGGCTTCTGGCATCATTCTCCGCAACCTTACAGCAGACGTCAAGGGCACATCTGGCGATATAAAGATAAACGATGCCAGGCTGGATATGCCTCACACAAGTGTCAACATACCTGCAATAAAGGTATCATACGCCATGAAAGACAGCGTAATACGCGATGGCTCACTACAATTCGCAGGACAGATAAGGTCGGAGAAACTGTCTCTTGCTGATTTCGCCCCACTGCTACCAGGTAGTGACATCAGTTCAATACCAACCTTAAAACTTGCTGCTACAGCAGAAGGCACGGACAAATCAGCCTCTGCAACACTATTCGCATACACCACGGAAGATGCAGACCTGTCCATACAAGCATCTGCAACAGCAACTAATCTTCTTAATAATCCAGATATTGACATATTATTCAGCAAATGCCATATAACTGAAAGTCTTGTAGGGACAATGGCAAGAATACTTGATTTGCCTGAAACAATAAAACATATAGGTGCTATTGACACCAAAGGGCGCCTCCACATGAATGGCGACAGGCACCTCTCTGTCAATGCAGACATCAGTGCCAGCAAGGTGGGTAAGGTCTCTGTAAACGGTGAATACAATGCCGGGAAAATACGCTCTGCAATCAAAACCTCTGTCTTAGACCTCACTCCACTCTTCCCAAAGCAACAACTCTCCAGCCTGAAATGCGAACTTGACTTAATGGCTGGTATTAACAAGCAATGGAATATCACGTCCGGTACGGCCAAAGGCACTGTCTCTGAACTGACATACCGCAACTATACATACCGCAATATTAATACAGATATGACATATACAGGCCAAACTGTCAGTGGATTTCTTGGCATACAGGACCCCAACATCAGGCTTTCCCTCGACGGTAAAGCAGACCTCGGGAAACATAAAGGACTGCATGCCAAGGTTTCTCTCAGCGACTTCTGCCCTTCTGCGCTTAACCTCACCCGACAACTTGCAGGCGACCGCATCGCAGTGTCACTCAACGCTGACGCCAGCGGCTCCAGCATAGACGACATTTCTGGCTCTATAAGCCTTACAGACATCAGCATCACCAATAACAACAGTGACAAGGCTGACGCCTACCTGGAAGAAATTAGAATGGAAATAGGTCACACTGAGGGTGGGAAGAAAACAATAAACCTGAACAGTGACTTCGCCAATGCCTACCTTCATGGAGACTTCACCGCATCAACGATAGTCAAGAGTTTCACAAACCTCATCACAACCCACCTGCCAGCCGCTACATTCCTGCCAGCACCATCAGTCAACTCCAACGACTTCCGCTTTGATGTGACGGTGCATGACCTCAACTTCGTAAAACGCCTTGTAGCCCTCCCCCTCACTATCAACAGTCCTTTGAATGTTGGGGGATATGTAAACTCGACCACAGGCTGTGCTGATATATCACTGTCAGCACCTGACCTAAACATCTCTGGAACGATATTAAAAGGCACGGACATAAAGGTCTGGACAGAGACCGACGCTATATACAGCACAATCAACACCTACCTAAAAGACAAAAACGGCCAAGTAGCAATCTCACTTGACTGTAAAGGCGAGGATAACACACTCTGCACTAAACTGTCATGGGACAATCAGCGGGCCAACATCTTCCGTGGCACACTGAACAGCGTGGCACATTTTAACGTTGGCACAAACCGCGCATCAGACATACAGGTGAGTATCCCCCACTCCACCTTTGCCGTTGGCGACACGTTATGGAACATACGCTCACACGGAATAAACTACCAGAACGGCAGCCTTACCATAAACCACCTCGCCATTGAGAATGACAACCAACACCTTTACGTCAGCGGAACAGCCTCACCCAGCCCCAATGACACTATATCAGCGGAACTAAAAGACATTAACGTAAGATATATTCTTGACCTTGTAAACTTCCATTCCGTTGACTTTGACGGTCTTGCCTCTGGCAGTGCCGTATGCACCGGCGTGATGCAGAAACCCAATGCCCTGGCAACACTCACAATAAAGGACTTCAAGTTTGAGGGAGGAAACCTCGGAACGATGTCTCTCAACGCAGACTATAACGGGGATGAAGGGCAGATAAACGTTGACGGCACAGCGGTACGTGATACCACTGAACTGCTTGTCAACGGCAACATATCCCCCATTCGCAACACTATCAATCTCAACATGACACTGCATGACACCTACCTGGACTTCATGCAGAGTTTCTGTGGCTCTTTCCTCAACGACATAGCACTGCAAGGCACGGGACACCTACGCCTGCACGGTCCGCTGAACGCCATCAATCTCGAAGGCGAAGTGAAGCCACAAGGGGCGTTCACACTGACTTCTACCGGCTGTCGTTACACCATGGAGAATGGTACTATATCATTCATTCCCAACGACATATTGTTCAACTCAATACCGATAAAGGACAAAATGGGCGGAGTAGCATATCTTGAAGGAGGAGTACACCACCGTAATCTCGGAAGAATATCATACGATATCACGGCAAAGACCAAACACCTCATAGCCTATGACAGCCCAATACCCGAGGCAGAAGACAATTTCTGCGGATACGCCATCATTGATGGCGAGATAGGAGTACATGGCAAGGGAAACGAGGTGAACATCACCGCAGACTGCACACCACTTGCTGGCACATACTTCACATACAACGTTTCCTCGCCAGAAGCCATAATGTCACAGGACTTTATAACATGGGGAAGCACTGACAAAACCACCACTCACAACGGAAACAGCGAGAAGACAGACTCCATTAGCAAAGCCACCAACACGGAACACCTGCTCAATGCCGGCAACGACAGAGCCAACATACGCCTGAACTTCATGCTGAACGTCACACCCACCGCACGCCTGCATCTCATCATGGACGAGACAACAGGCGACTACGTGGACCTCTTCGGCAACGGAACACTTCGTGTACAGTACTATAACAAGGGCTCATTAGACATCTTTGGCAACTACGCCATTGACCACGGCACATACAAGATGACAATACAGAACCTCATGCGCCGTGACTTCGCCTTCCAAAAAGGCAGCACAATAGCCTTCGCAGGAGACCCATATAACGCTATACTGAACCTGCAAGCAGCCTATACGCTAAACAGCGTGTCACTGGCCGACCTCAACATAGGCAGTTCTTTCACCTCAAACAATGTGCCTGTAAACTGCCTTATGAACATTTCAGGCACACCAGAAAAACCAAAGGTGGAGTTCGGACTAAACCTGCCATCACTCAGTTCGGACGCAAGGCAGATGGTTTACTCCGTAATAAACTCTGAGGAAGAGATGAACCAGCAGGTGCTGTACCTGCTCGCCATAGGACGATTCTATTCCCAGACCAACGACGAGGAGAACACACAACGCACCAAACAGTCAACTCTGGCCATGCAAAGTTTCCTCAGCGGAACACTGTCACAACAACTCAACAACGTGCTTGGGCAAGTAACAGGCAACACAAACTGGTCTTTCGGCGCAAACATCACACCTGGTACCGACGGATTCAACAACGCTGTATATGAGGGATTACTAAGCGGAAGAATGTTCAACAACAGACTTATCTTCAACGGGCAGTTCGGTTACCGTGACAATATCAATACCGACACGCAGAACTTCATAGGCGACTTCACACTGCAATACCTCCTTACACCAAATGGGAACTTTGCACTCAAGATGTACAACCAGTCCAACGACAGATACTTCACGCGCAGTTCTCTGAACACACAGGGCATTGGCATAGTGATACAAAAGGAATTTGGAAAGTGAAACGAGGAATCACTACAACACCACACCCACCCTCTCCCACAACAATCAGCCGTTAATCATAATGCAATCAGCCGTTAATCACAATGTGATTTGCCGTTAATTACAATGTGATTAACGGCTGATTACTTTTTAAGCCATTCCTCCTCACCACAACACTGCTATCATTGCGTCACAGTAACCATATCATAACCTTAGGAAACTCACCTCCCAAAGAACGACAAACAATAAAACCTCATACGACGAACCACTTTATACACCATCGTTGACACTTGTCAAGAAAAAAGTGTGTGCGCACACAAAACGAGATAATTCCTTTGCAAAAACAGAGAAAAACTGTAATTTTGCACACAGAAAACGATAACAGAAAATTCGTAAGATATTATTTTTAAGGTGGGTGGTCCGCTATGATGTTTGCCGCTGTCAATGACAAAAGCAACATCTGGCGGACTTTTTGTTTAACCAAAATCGGCCTCGTGGAAAAAGGATACACACATAAACCCGAATCGGTCATGAGACCGCCGATAGACATATTACCGTCTTATAAGTGGCTTTTCTGCTCCTTTTCGCTTCTCTGTGCACCATCTTGTGCCCCGCTTCATCTCGCCATAGCCCGCTATGCCTTCGATGAATCGTGACCCAATCTGGCACACATATAAGAGAAAATGAACAGAAATCTAATGACAGATTCGGGTTAAAACAGTCAAGCCCAGAATCCTATTCCAGGGACTCCAGGCTTGACACTACTTATTAAGCACACATTATCATAACATTAGTTGCGCCGACTGGTGCGGCTTCAAGACGCGGTATTGCGTTGAATCATCACTCTTGTCCTTCAACGCAGTGCCGCTTACCTTGTTTGCAAATGCCATCTCCACCAGCCAAGCAAGTTTGAACGCTGCACGGTCATACGGCAATCCCTCCGGCCGTATGTTAGAGATACAGTTACGTTCACTTTCCAAACGCCCGGCAAAAGGCTTGTATGTCATATACACCCCAAGGCTGTCTGGCGAAGAAAGACCGGGACGTTCGCCTATAAGCATAGCCACAAGTCCGCAGTTCATCACCTCTGCAATGTCGTCACCCAGTGCCACACGGCTCTGCTTGGCAAGTACAATAGGTCCTACGGAGAGCCCTAACTCACGCATATAAGGCAGAAATTCGTGTATTAGCGGCACGGCCTGCTTATGGACAGCCTTACTCGACAGACCGTCACCAATGACTATCAGCACGTCAGCACCAGAGAATTTCATCTTACGCAAGCGTTCACGACTGACTTCACTAAGCCTTCTTCCGAGGTCGGGACGCCGTATAAACACATCTCTACTCGTTGCGGCACTCTCGGCAAAGACTACGTCTAAGCCCATATCCTCCAGCCTCTTACGTATCATCTGCCTGTCAAACGGCAAATTGATAGTATCTCGTGCACGGGCGTGTGCAAGAGAAAAACGCAGATATTCGTCTGTAAGAACGCTACACCCCGTGCGCCCCAATGCTATGCGTGCATCGGTAAAACGCTTCAAATCCTCCCAAGGGTCACGGTGGGAAAAGCCTTCTTGCCCCACCGTCAATACGTTTTCCTTATCCATTTACAGCCTCCAAATGTTCTATTTGCATTAGTCTGTTAGTAGTCTCAATTGGCAGTATGTCGCCATTGCCATCAATGACACTCATGCGTTGCAGCCATTTCTCAAACTCAGGAGCATGACGTTTGCCGAGCAGTTTACGTACATAGAGTGCGTCATGATATGAGGTGCTCTGGTAGTTCAGCATGATGTCATCAGCGCCCGGTATGCCCATGATATAGTTCACGCCTGCTGCCACAAGCAAAGTAAGCAGGTTATCCATATCGTTCTGGTCAGCCTCAGCATGGTTGGTGTAACAGATGTCACAACCCATAGGTACTCCCATCAACTTACCACAGAAGTGGTCTTCCAGTCCTGCACGCGTGATTTGCTTACCATCATAGAGGTATTCCGGTCCGATGAACCCCACTACGGTGTTGACAAGCAACGGTTTGTAACGCCGCGCGACAGCATAGCAGCGTGCCTCGCAGGTCTGTTCGTCAACACCGAAATTCGCATCAGAGGACAAGGCAGAGCCCTGACCCGTCTCAAAATACATACAGTTGTTGCCTATGGTACCACGATGTAGCGAGGTGACAGCCTCGTATCCCTCATCAAGCATTTTGAGGTTGATGCCGAATCCCGCATTAGCAGCCTCTGTACCAGCAATGCTTTGGAAAAGGAGGTCAACCGGCGCACCGTGCTCTATCATCTCCATACAGGTGGTGACGTGCGTCAACACACAACTCTGCGTAGGTATCTCGTAGGTCTGTATGATGTCATCAAGCATATAATTCAGTTCTGTCAGCACGGGCAGTGAGTCGCTCGCAGGATTGATTCCGATGACGGCATCACCACTACCGTACATAAGTCCGTCAACAATACTGGCGGCAATGCCCTTCAGGTCGTCAACAGGGTGGTTGGGCTGAAGCCTTACAGAGAGATGCCCCGGTAGCCCTATGGTGTCACGAAACTTGGTGACCACGATACATTTCTGTGCAACAAGCATAAGATCTTGATTGCGCATTATCTTACTTACGGCTGCTGCCATCTCAGGAGTAATGGCAGGTGCCACCTGTGCCAACATACCACTTGTTGTTGACTCGCTAAGAAGCCAGTTGCGAAAGTCGCCCACCGTGAGATGGCTGATGGGCAGGAAGGCATCAGCGTCATGCGTATCTATGATGAGACGCGTTATCTCGTCCTTCTCGTATGGAATGAGAGGCTCTTCAAGAAAGCGGCGCAGCGGTACATCAGCAAGGCACATCTGGGCTGCCACACGCTCCTCCATGGTCTGCGCTGCAATGCCAGCCAACTCATCGCCAGACCTGAGAGGCGTGGCTTTTGCCATCAACTCTCTCAGGTCTCGGAAAGAATATGTGATGTCTCCAAGGTTTATCTTATACTGCATAGTAATCCTCGTTAAAGATGCATCGGTATAAAGTAAATGGCAAGTGAGATGATTGTCACTATGATAGTGCCCCACTTCCAGATGTTATAGTCACGATCCATGATACGTTTCTCTTCTACCGTAGGCTCCATTACCTCACCTATCTCATCCTCTATAGCAGGAATACTGTCACCCTTATGCTGTGTATAGAAGTACCAGAACACTATGCACACCACGCTGAGAACACCCGCCGTGGCAAGAGCTATCTGGTCAGCAAAGAACAACATGAACACATATATCACGATAGTAACATAACATCCCAACACACCGTAGGGTGCTTTATACGGGCGTTTCAACTCCGGATGACGACGGCGAAGTCCCATATAAGACAGACAGCCTATCATATAGCACACAGCAAGAGAGATAAGCGACACTGATGCGATATAGTCTATTGAGCCAGTAGCAATAAGTATAAAGTTTATCACGCCAACAAGCAATATGGCATTGTGAGGAGTCTTATACTTAGGATGTACCTTACCGAAGACAGAAGGCAGCGAATAGTCCTCTGCCATAGAATAAACATATCGGGCAGGAGCGGCAATACCAGGATTAATGGTTGACAAATCACCACCGAAAGCGATTGCAACACAGAGAAGAATAATAGGTGTACCAATAAAGCCCGCAGCCATCAAGCCCTCTGCATAAGGTGCATCAGCAGAAGCAAGAAGTCCGTAAAACTCATGAGGAATAAGTCCTACAAGAAACCATTGGAACAAGGCATTGACAGCAAAGACAAGGAATACACTGATTTTTAATGCACGCGGAAGAGTATATTGAGGGTATTTTGTCTCACCACCAACTGACACACAGGTCTCGAAACCAGTATAACACCACCATACAAGGCCAAAGATATACATCATTTCCTTAAATGAAGGCATCTTGTCCATTGCTATACCACCAAAGTATTCAAGGTGAATCTTAGGTATCATGTAAAGAAACCAGCAGATACTACAAGCCCAGAAAAAGAAAATGAATAACGTCTGAGCCTTGCCTGACTGCTTGATACCAAAATAGTTAAGCACCAAGAAAACGGCTACCAGCAAGCAAGCGATAAAACGAGGGTCAAGCCACGTTATGTCAATGCCTATGGCTTGAAGCAGAATAGTAAAATAATTAGAAAAGGCAAGGGTCTCACCAGCACCAATGGCAACCACGGAAACAATGTAATGCCAGCCCGCCATATTTGCCCAAATGCGATTTAGTCCACGCTTAGCAAAGTTGTATGTACCTCCTGCCTCAGGCAACGCAGCCGACATCTCACCATAAATAAGACACGGCCAGATACTTACAAGCAGTGATACAAACGTGAAACCGATAATCCACGAACCAACAAGACCAATCTGTGAGGAACCACATGTGAAAAGACCTACGCCCACTACTGTGCCAATAGTCATGCTGATAGACTCCTTGAGTCCCAGCACTCTCAACAGTTTGTTTTCTGTCATAATTGTAATTGTGTTTGTGTTGTTGTTATCCTAATATATAAATAGTGTTGTCGTGTTGTTATCCTGCAAGAGCGTTCTGGCTCTAATCACATTACTACATTATCGTGTTATCCCTCAAACTCCCCATTTGTAACATCAGTATTGATGCCTACAAAGAAGCAAACAAAATACCAATATGTTCCAATTCTGGTGCAAAGTTAAGCATTTTGATGTTAATATGCAAATTTTATTGTCAAAAAGTTAGTTGATAATGATGTTTTTATTACATTTAGTCTAACAAGAGATAAATATGGTGGGATTATCGACTTATCCAACAGTTGGTCATTTATTCTTTTACAAACAAACACCAACATGAAGACAGAGTGTATGAGATAACAAGATACTTTACCCAAAGTATATACCTCGTTTTTACTCCAACGACACCAGATAGAATACAAAAAGCAGCAAAGAGCCTGAGTAACAGAGTAACAAAACAGTGAAAAAGTTTGTGAAAACCAGAATTAATTTGTAACTTTGCAATCAAAACAAACAGAAAAAACAACAAAACAACAAAACAATGTTGACAGCAAACGAAATACGTGAATCCTTCAAATCATTCTTTGAAAGCAAAGGACACCTCATCGTACCATCAGCACCTATGGTGGTAAAAGATGACCCTACACTGATGTTTACCAACGCTGGCATGAACCAGTTTAAGGACATCATTCTCGGAAACACAACTCCCAAGAGTCGCAGACAGGCTGATACGCAAAAATGTCTCCGTGTCTCTGGTAAGCACAACGACCTTGAAGAAGTAGGACATGACACCTACCACCACACCATGTTTGAAATGCTTGGCAACTGGTCTTTCGGTGACTACTTCAAGAAAGAAGCCATATCATGGGCATGGGAATACATTGTCGATGTACTAAAGATTGACCCTGCCGACCTATATGCAACCGTATTCGAAGGTTCTGAGGAAGAAGGACTGCAGCGAGATGATGAGGCTGCAAGCATCTGGGAGCAGTATTTACCCAAAGACCATATAATAAACGGTAACAAACATGACAACTTCTGGGAGATGGGTGACACCGGACCATGTGGCCCCTGCTCAGAGATACATGTTGACTCACGTTCTAAAGAAGAGAAAGAAAAGACTCCCGGACGCGATCTTGTAAACAAAGATCACCCGCAAGTGATAGAGATATGGAATCTTGTATTCATGCAATTCAACCGTAAGGCAGACGGTTCTCTCGAAGGACTGCCTGCCAAGGTCATTGACACAGGCATGGGCTTTGAGCGACTTGTGCGCACACTGCAAGGCAAAACATCTAACTATGACACAGACATCTTCCAGCCTCTTATCACTGTTATGGCAGAGATGGCAGGATGTAAATATGGTGAAGACGAGAAAAAAGACATCGCTCTACGCGTTATTGTTGACCATCTGCGCGCCATTGCGTTTGCCATTGCAGACGGACAACTACCCTCTAATGCAAAAGCCGGTTACGTTATACGCCGCATATTGCGTCGTGCTGTGCGTTACGGATACACCTTCCTCGGTCAGAAAGAAGCCTTTATATACAAACTTGTCCCCACTCTTGTAGAAGAAATGGGTGCCGCCTTCCCCGAACTCCCTGCACAACAAAAACTAATTATGAAGGTGATGCAAGAAGAGGAAACTTCATTCCTACGTACACTTGAGAACGGCATACGCCTTCTGCAAGGAGTTATCGACGAGACAAAGAGTGCAGGTAATACAGAGATTGCAGGCGACAAAGCCTTCATGTTGTTCGATACTTTTGGTTTCCCACTTGACCTCACAGAACTAATCTGCCGTGAACAAGGCATGACTGTTGACGGTAAAGGCTTTGATATCTGTATGCAGGAACAGAAAAACCGTGCTCGTAACGCAGCCGAGGTACACATGGGAGATTGGGTAATGGTAAAAGATGCAGAGTCATCATTCGTTGGTTACGACTACACTGAATACCCCTGCCACATTATAAAATACCGTGAGGTAAAACAAAAGAAGAGCACTGCCTACGAGATGATACTCGACTGCACTCCTTTCTACGGCGAAATGGGCGGTGAAATAGGTGACACCGGCGTACTGGTAAGCGAGAACGAAGAGATAAAAGTGCTTGACACGAAGAAAGAAAACGGCGTAGCGATACACATTGTCAATAAACTTCCAGAGAACCCTGAGGCAGAGTTCATGGCCTGTGTTGACGTTGAACGCCGCCACGCCATAGAATCAAACCACACCTGTACGCACCTGCTTGACGCTGCATTGCGTGAAGTTCTCGGTACACACGTTGAGCAAAAAGGCTCGCTTGTAACTGCTGATTATCTACGTTTTGACTTCTCACACTTTGAGAAAGTCACTGCCGAGCAGTTACGTGAAGTAGAGCATATCGTGAACAGGAATATCCGACAGAACATCCCTTTACAGGAATTCCGTGACACACCGATAGAAGAAGCGAAGGAACTGGGTGCTATAGCATTATTCGGTGAGAAGTACGGTGACAAGGTTCGCGTTGTGAAATTCGGTAACAGCGTAGAATTTTGCGGCGGTTGCCACGCCAGTTCCACTGGCCAGATAGGCATGGTACGCATAACATCAGAAAGCAGTGTCGCTGCTGGAGTGCGCCGCATAGAGGCCATAACAGGCAAGGCGGTAGAGGAAATGATGGATAACGCCCAAGACATGATTAATGACCTCCGTGCCCTTTTCAACAATGCTCCAAACCTGATGGCTACAATCGAGAAAGCCATCAATGACAACAAGGAACTGCAAGCACAAGTGGACGAGTTCAAGGCACAAAAGGCTATGCAGTGCAAAGAGGCTCTAATAAGCAAAGCCAACGACGTAAACGGCATCAAAATAATATCGGGCATCTGTCCTGTTGACCCACAGAATGTCAAGGATATTGCCTTCCAGTTGCGTGCACAGTTCCCTGAGAACCTCATCGTTGCATTAGGTTGTGAAGTCGGAGGCAAACCCAACATAGCGGTAGCCCTTTCTGATGACCTTGTGGCTGCTGGCAAGAACGCAGGCAAGATAGTGCGTGAGGCAGGCAAACTCATTCAAGGTGGCGGAGGCGGACAGCCTCACTTTGCTACGGCAGGAGGCAAGAACGCAGAAGGCTTGAAGGCTGCCATTGACAAGATTGTAGAACTTTGCGTATAGAATATCGCACACAGCACAACAAAAGACATAGCACAGGTGCAGCAGATTTATACTCTGCTGCACCTATTTTTGTTCTTATACAAAAGGACAATGATGACATAATACAGAATTGTTCATTAAGGCACCGATAACTATCCTCACCTTATTATAAGCGAAAATGGGCATATATCTAACAAGCCTCCTGAACTTTTCACACGGCATAGTGTTGTGAGTGTCATGGGAGGATCAAGTGTTATTTTTACCACTATATCCTTGCGAAAGTGAAATAAAAGCATTAACTTTGAGGCTTGAAAAGCGGACCATTAGATTATCAGGTGCTGATTGTTTTATAAAACGGTGCTGATTACAACATAATCTGGTGCTGATTACTAAGTAATCTGCTACTGATTACTAAGCGTCCGACCACACGACCATACCACCAAAGCATACGAACATAATGGCAGGAATATATGTCCACATACCATTTTGCGCAAGCAGATGCATCTACTGCGGCTTCTACTCCACCACAGGCCTACTTGACACGCAGGACGAATACGTTGAAGCCTTATTGAAAGAGTTACACCTCAGAGCGGATTATCTTGGTGACACGCCGATAGAAACGCTTTACATAGGAGGCGGAACACCCTCTCTGCTCTCTGTTGCAAATATTAAAAGGCTCGGAAACAGATTGGCAGGCATGGGTAAGATAAAGGAGTTTACAATGGAGTGTAACCCTGACGACGTAACACCAGAACTCTGTGACGCCATGATTTCAGTAGGGATAAACAGAGTATCAATGGGTGTCCAGACATTTTCTGACGAAAGACTACGCTTCCTTCACCGCCGACACACGTCTAAACACATACCCTACGCCATTGACCTTCTACGCAAAGCAGGCATAAAGAACATCAGCATAGACCTGATGTTTGGTTTCCCAAACGAGAGCATTGCTGAATGGAAACATGACATTGACCTCGCCATAAGCATGGAAGCAGAACACATCTCAGCATATTCACTCATGTATGAAGAGGGCACCACGCTCTATAATATGCTCAGAAAAGGTGAGATAAAAGAAAAAGGCGAAGAGGACTACGTGACAATGTATGACACACTGATAGACAAACTCTCCACCTCCGGCTTCGAACACTATGAGATAAGCAACTTCGCCAGACCAGGATTCCGTTCTCTGCACAACTCCGCTTACTGGAACGGAACACAATATATGGGACTGGGTGCTGCCGCACACTCCTATAACACAAAGACACGACAATGGAACGTGAATAACCTGACAGAATACATAAAATCCATAAAGTCAGGAATTATCCCCATGGAAGAAGAATACATCGACGAGATAACAAGATACAACGACATGATTACAACCGCACTACGCACCTGCGAAGGAATAGACCTGCAGTCACTGACTCCACAAGCACATGACTATATAATAAGGAATATGCGTAAGAGCATCAACAACGGACTGCTGGAAATAACTAACAACCACCTTAAACTGACAAGGCGAGGGCTCTATGTCAGCGATGACGTGATGTCAGATCTCATCTGGATAACATAAACCCAAATCGTTCAATAGACCACCGACGACTCTCCCTGCCCTATAACAACCGTTTTTCAACTACCCTACGTTTTTCCAGACACTACCCTACACCACGCCTAACCCTGTCATAACGCACCATGACCACGACAAAATAATAGAAAAGAAACAGAATCACAATAACCCGTTTCAGATAAAAACACAAGGTAGCCAACAGCATACGAGCACATTTTTTACAAGAAACAACTACATTTCTACGCCAAAAATGCCTGTATATCATTTTTTTTTTGTAATTTTGCACGCGCATTACAACCATCATAATAATATCAGATGCCAACGCGGCATTTCCCTAATGCACAACAAACCGAGGCTTGCCCACAACAAAAACAACGGCATTCAACTCGTAATTAAGAACTAAAGTACAATATAAATGGACGACTATCACGCGGAAAACAATAATGACATATCACTGCGCGAGGCATCCATCCTTGCTGGCCGCAAACACCTCTGACAGGCCAGGGCTGGTGTCCTCATCGCAGACAGGCCATAATTGTTTGTGAAATTCACGAGGACAACCAAATGAAGAGATTTTGGAACATTAACAATGGCATTCACCAAATCAGTGAATGGGAATCCAACTGCTGGATTCAAGTTACCTGCCCCACAGAGGAAGACCGTCAGCAACTCGAGAAAGAATATAAGATTCCAGAGTATTTCTTCTCTGATATCTCCGATGCTGACGAGAGAGCCCGCTTCGAATTCGATGAGGGCTGGCAACTAATAATCATCCGTATTCCATACATGAAGGAGGTACGCTCCCGTACCCCATATACCACTGTACCCTTAGGAATAATACACAAGGGAGACATCCTTATCACCGTATGCTACTTTGAGACAGACATGATGATAGACTTTGTCAGTTATCAACAACGTCGCGGTGAAGGATTCACAGACTATGTAGATATGATTTTCCGCCTGTTCCTCTCTTCTTCCGTATGGTATCTGAAACGATTGAAACAGATTTCCATGCTGCTTGACAGAGCAAAACGCTCCATGGACCACAGCGTGAACAATACCTCACTCGTCAATCTGTCAAGACTACAAGACTCATTGACATATTTTATCACCTCAATCAGAGGCAACGAAACCCTGTTGCAGAAACTGAAATTCAAACTACCAATAGACGAATTAGACGCAGACCTTATAGAAGACGTGAACATAGAGATGTCACAGGCACGTGAAACAGCACACATATACGCAGAAATCCTTGAGTCAACAATGGACACATACACGTCAATCATCAACAATAATATGAACACCGTGATGCGTACCCTGACATCATTCTCCATCATACTGATGTTCCCGACACTCATATCCTCACTCTTCGGAATGAATCTCGTAAACGGAATGGAATCAAGCCAATGGGGATTCCCCATAGCATTGATAATATCACTCATTGTCAGCATAGGCTCATGGCTCATACTTCGACACAAGAGCCTCCTTTGATTTACGTCAAAAAACTTTACACTAACAACATCTTTTTAATGTAAATATTTGGTGTGTACGGTAACAAACAGTAACTTTGCATAAAGAAAAGAGAATAAAACAACACTAATATTGGCTGATAATAAGCATATATTAGCGCATTGATGTAACAAAGTTGACGTGAGTCACAATTAGGTTTCAGTCTCAATAGCTTAACTTAGGGTATTAAGAGAGTAAAGAAAAGGTATTAAAGAGAAAAAAGGATGCGCACAACGTGCATCCTTTTTTTTTACGTTCTGAACCCTAACACACATAACAGGAAATACACAAAACAGATGAAAATGATAACAATAAGAAAAGGAAAAACTACAGACGCACCGTTCATTGCCAGCATGATTATGCAGGCATTACACATAGAAAAAGAGCACAACACAGAATTATACCAGCATATCATAGAGTTTGCCGAGCGCGAAGACACACTATATTCATGGCACCGCTGCTACATAGCCACAGACAATAACGTATGCGTAGGACTATGTCTGGCATACGATGCGAAAGACTATCACACAAGAAAAGTAAAAACCTTCACCATGAAATGCCGTGACGGGAAATCAGTATCCCAATACAACAAGTCATTGTTAGAACAAGAAGACGAGGCAGGAGAAGGCGAATACTACATCGACTCCCTTGCCGTTGTATCATCATACAGAGGACATGGCATAGGAAAACAACTACTGTCACACGCTGTTAAAGAGGCCGACAACCTCGGACTGCGACCTACACTGCTCGTGGACCCGGCAAACACCAATGCCATTAAACTATACACCGCCCTTGGATTCAAATACGAACATGAGCAGTTCGCATTCGGACAGATATACCATAAGTACTCCATCACACAATAAACGACATATAACACAAAAGCACACAAGCCCACATTAGAATAGAAAGAATACAACAATCCCAGGGAAATACCCCTGGGACACTGTACAATATCATCATTATAACCTCGATACCCCTTTCACTCCCTTCACATTACGAATCTTCTTCGCAAGCGCAGTAAGGCAGTTTGTATCGTCAAGCAACACTGTTATAGTGCCATGAAAGATGCCATCATCACTGTCAATCTGTATATTACGCAGGGCAACATGCTCCTGCTTAGATATTATTGAGGTTATATTATTTATCACACCTATATCATCATTGCCTATCACCTGCAACGTTATGGCATACTGTCCGCCACTCTTTCCGCTCCATTTAGCCTTAACAATCCTGTAACCAAAACGCTTTTTCAATTCCAAAGCATTAGGACAGTCCTGTCTATGTATCTTTATTCCACCAGATACCGTTACAAAACCAAAAACGTCATCACCGTATATAGGGTTACAACAACGTGCAAGAGTGTAGTCAAGACCTCTCAAATCACGCCCTATCACAAGCACATCAGACGGTGACTTGCCCGTCCCCTCCATCTGTGCCGTGGGTGTATCACTCTCACGCATCACATACTCAGAGGCAGAACGCGGCACGTTACCCTCGCCAGCAGATGAAGATGATGTGGCACTGAGTGAATTGCGCAGTTCCACATAACGCTCAATCACGGTGAGAGTATCAAGTTGTTCATTAGCAATCGCCACGTAGAAATCTGATACCTCCTTGTAACCCATCTTCTTAATGAGTTGCTGCATGAGGCTATCATCCATCTCTACCTTACGGTTTCTGAACCTACGCTCAAGCAGTTCCTTTGCATACAGTCCCTCTTTTGCCTGTGACTCCTTCAGGGCAAGACGTATTTTGCTCCTCGCATGAGAACTCTTTACGAATGTCAACCACTCTCTTTTAGGTTTCTGTGTGACAGAGGTAGTAATCTCAACAGTATCTCCTGAGTGAAGAATCTCCCTCATAGAGACATTTCTTCCATTGACTTTCGCTCCTACACACTGGTTACCTATGCGTGAATGTATATGATATGCGAAGTCAAGCACTGTTGCACCTCTTGGGAACTTGCGTATTTCTCCTTTCGGAGTGAATACATATACCTCGTCCTCATACAGGTCTCCACGTAGTGAATCCATTACCTGCATACCGTCACCAGCCTCCAATGCTGTACGAATAGCGGTGAGCCACTCGTCCATTCCGCCACCGCTTTTCACTCCTTTGTAACGCCAATGCGCAGCAAGGCCTTTCTCTGCAATCTCGTCCATGCGCTCGGTTCGTATCTGAACCTCTACCCATTTGTTCTCTGGACCAAGCACCGTGATATGTAATGATTCGTAACCATTGCTCTTAGGCACGGACAACCAGTCTCGTAGTCGCTTGGGATTTGGCTGATACATATCTGTGATTACAGAATATACCTGCCAACATTCCATCTTTTCCCTCTCTGGTTTTGAGTCAAGTATGACACGAATTGCGAATAAATCATACACTCCTTCAAATGGGCATTTCTGCTTTTTCATCTTCTGCCAGATGGAGTGTATGCTCTTGGTGCGACCCTTCATGTGAAACTTCAACCCTGCCTCTTCTAATCGTTGCTGTATAGGACCTATGAAGCGTTCTATATAAGCATCTCTTGAGCGTTTTGTGGCATTCAGTTTCTCCCGAATCATGTAGTAAGCGTCGTGCTCCAGATACTTCAAGCTCAAGTCTTCCAATTCACTCTTCAGTGTGTAGAGTCCCAACTTATGTGCCAGTGGAGCATACAGGTAGCTGGCCTCCTCGCTTACCTGCCGTTGCGCCTTGTCGTTCTGTGTGTCGCGAATATGCCGCATCAGGTTCACCCTGTCGGCTATCATGATAAGAATCACCCGCATGTCCTCAGCAAACGAGAGGAGCAGGTTGCGGAAGTTTTCGCTCTCTATCACCGGATTTTTTTTATAGAGGTCGTGAATCCTGCATATTCCATGAATGATGTTGGCCACGCTGTCACCATACTCCTTATGAATGTCCTCAATGGTCTTATATCCCTCCACCACACTGTTGCAAAGCAAGATGGCCAGCACACCATCGCGTTTCAGTCCCATCTCCCGAGCCGCCAGGTCTGCAGTCTGCAAGGCATGGAGCACCGGGTTCAAGCCAAACACATCACGTTGCAGCCTATGGTTGTCAAAAGCCTGCTGCATGTGCTGTTTTATCTTCTGCTCGTCATCCGACCGCAATGAGTCACCAATTTCTTGCCGCAAGGCCACCATCAGTTGGATAGCCTCCTTCCTTTCCTCCTCGGTAAACGAGAATAAGTTTTCTTCCATTGTTCAGTCCTCCATAATTTCGCCCGCCAAAGAGCGTTCCATCATCTGGCGCACCTGCGCCACATCCGGATAGCGGGCATTCAGATACATCAGTTTTGTTGCTGCAGCCTCTACCGTACTGTCGCGTCCAGAAATAACGCCTGCATCCTGCAACTGGTAACCCGTATCGTAGCGACCCATTTCCACGCGTCCACAAACACACTGACTAACGTTCACTACCACCACGCCTCGTTCCGTTGCCTCCCGCAAACTCTGTGTAATCCATTCATAGTGAGGGGCGTTGCCACTGCCGTAGCTTCTCATCACGATACCCCTCAGTTGCGGTGTTTCCAACACATGGCGCACAATACTCTCCTGAATGCCGGGAAAGAGCGAGAAGATAATCACGTTGCGGTTCATCTCCCCAAAGGGCACCATAGGCTGTGTATAGTCGGGTTTGAGAATATGATGTTTGTGGAAGGTGAAG
>JALFNY010000027.1 GCA_022774105.1 Prevotella sp. | reverse complement strand
AGATATATGCATATTTCATCTGTGTCTTCACTACACTCTCTGCCAACTTTTCCGCAGGCTTTGTTCTTCCTGAATAGAAAGAGATGCCAAAGAAGAGTATTATCAGGCAGAAGAATACATATCCCATTCTAAGCAAGAAAGGTACCTCTGGCAACAGAAGTTTGAAAAGGATAGAGAAAGCGAAAGTACCTATTGCTGTAACAACGGCAGCTGCACCACTCGCACGCTTCCACAACAGTCCGAGGCCAAAGATAACAACAATACCTGGATATACGAAACCTGAATACTCTTGTATGATCTGGAATGCCTGATCTGCACCACCCATAATAGGATATACAGCTATGAGAGCAAGCAGTAGAGCGCATACAGATGTAATACGACCAACTGTTACAAGTTTCTTCTCTGATGCTTTTTTGTTCAAGTACTGCTTGTATATATCCATCGTAAAGATGGTAGAGGTTGAATTGAACATTGATGCGAGAGAAGATATTACTGCCGCAGCAAGGGCAGCAAATGACAAACCCTTAACGAATACTGGTGTAAAGTTACGGATAAGATATGGATATGCGTCATCGGAACGCTCTATAGAACCAGCAAGACGATTACCAAGTAAGTCTATTACGGGAGTTCCATCATAAGAACCGTTCATTATATAATAAGCGCATACGCCAGGGATACACACGATGAATGGTATGAGTATCTTCAAGAAGGCAGCAAATATCATACCCTTCTTTGCTTCTGAAAGCGATTTTGCTGCGAGTCCTTTTTGTATTATATATTGGTTAAAGCCCCAATAACCCATGTTGGTAAGCCACAGCGCACCAACAATAACTACAATACCTGGTATATCAAAATATGGGTCTGGCTTCTGAACAAATGCCCCAGTGGCATCTTTAACACCATTGATTACAGGGTATAAGTCCTCGTTACGTGTTACAACAAGATTGAAGTGCTTATCCCCTTCTATACTACCCAAATGGCTATATATCTCAGAGAAAGCTCCGAATGCTCCTCCTTCGATATTCAATTCTGAGCCAATGACGTCTAATGCCGCATAAGCGGTAATAAGTCCGCCACCCACAAGGAATGTCACCTGCATCACGTCTGTCCATGCTACTGATGCAAGACCACCATAGATAGAGTAAACTCCTGCCACAAGGAAGAGGATAAGTATTATGGTAAGCAGTGTGAAATCAACACTCATGCCAGCCATCGTTCCCATCACTGCTGGCAATCCAAGTATCTGCTTGATAGCGAGGGCACCAAGCCATGCTACTGAGGTCAGATTTATGAACACATAAAGGAACAGCCAGAATATTGAGAATGACAAGCCTACGCCATCATTATAACGGTCACGCAGAAACTGTGGAATAGTGAATACTTTTTTCTCTATCATCAACGGTAAGAGAAACTTACCTACAACCAGCAATGTAGCAGCAGCCATCAATTCGTACGCTGCCATTGCAATGCCAGAGTTAAATGCAGAACCAGACATTCCTATAAACTGTTCTGCTGATATGTTTGCTGCGATAAGTGATGCACCGACAGCCCACCATGTCAGTGTGTTACCAGCAAGGAAGTAGTCTGTTGATGATTTTTCCTCGCCTTTTTTTCCACGGCTGAGGAATACTCCAAGGCTTACAAGGATGATAATATAGACAACAAATACTGCATAGTCTATTGTTTCAAATCCATTGTTCTTTAACGCTTCTAATACGCTCATTTCTGTTTTTTTATTTAGTTGTTTTAATTATTAGGTTATGGGGTGTAGCTTTATTCTATTTTTTTACTCCAAACGCATATACAAGGTGGCTATGGTATGTTTCACCCTTCTTCAACAATGGTGATACCCATTGTGTCTTGTTTGGTGAGTCTGGGTATTTCTGGCTTTCAAGGCATATACCAGCACGTTGTGGGTATTTGATACCTTTCTTTCCTATTACCTTTCCTTCAAGGAAGTTACCTGTGTAAACTTGTATGCCAGGTTCTGTTGTATATACGTTTAACTCTATGCCTGTGGTTGGACAATAAACTCTTGCACATGGTGTGGTATCATCGCCCTTGCCATCTTTG
>JALFNY010000035.1 GCA_022774105.1 Prevotella sp. | reverse complement strand
CCTGATTGGGTGCAAGACCAAGGAAAAAGTGACGGAGCGGATGACAGATACAGCCCATGTTACGGATGAGGTGACACAGACATCATCTCTGAGTTCTGACAGCCAAAGCCAGGCAACGGTTACAGCACAGACCACACAGAGCTTATGGAGCGACAGCCTTGTGGAAAAGACCCGTGAGCGCATTGTGTCGGACTCCAGCGGTCGTGTGCTGATACATGAGACAGAGCGCACAACTGAGCGCTACAAAGGCAGGGGCAAGAGCCTCACCCAGCAACAGCAGAACCGTCAGGAGAAAAGCGAGGTGACCAGCCAGGGAACCGTCACCGAAACGAGTGACTCTACCTATAACGGCGGTATTCTGAACGAAGTGACAGTGGTAAAAAAAAAGACGTGGCGTTGGCTCTGGTACGTGGGAATAGTCGCAAGCCTCCTAATGTTGGGATGTATCATATTAAAAGTAATAAGACGATGAAACAGACAGTCAAAGACGGGCAGACGCTGGCAGACGTAGCCATACAGGAATACGGATCATGGGAGGATATGATCGCCATTGCCAGGGCAAACAATCTGAGCATGACGGAGGTTCCTAATGCAGGAACAGAGCTGGCGATGCCGGATGCCTCATGGAACCGCACCATGCAGAACTATTGCAAGAACAACGACGTGAGTCCAGCAACTGCACGCGACCAGGGCAATGTTCGCCTGCGCATCTTTGATAAGGAATTTAACGAACCCTTCAAGTAACAGACTATGGCAAGGAGTGTAGCGGAAATCAAGAAGACGATGACGGACGCATTTATGGCGGATGCGACCATCAGGGAGAAATACGGTCTGAGTGCGGAAGACACGTTCAGCAACAAGTTCTCCAGTGTTAGCGTAGAGAATATTCTCTTCTTCATCGTGGCGGCTTGCTGTCACGTTCTGGAAGTTCTTTTTGACCAGTACAAAGCTGATGTGGAAGAAAAAATCTCGATGGCTGTAGTGGCGAGCGTCCCTTGGTACTATAAGATGGCACTCGCCTTTCAATATGGTGACAGTCTTGTTCTGGATGAACAGACACAGCAATACAGGTACGCTTCCATCGATGAGAGCAAGAAGATTGTAAAATATGTGGCGGTTCGCGACAAAGGAACAAGTGTCCACATACTGGTGAGCACTGACGAGGGAGGCTATCCAAAACCGCTTTCAGATGATGTTTTAACGGTGTTCAAACAGTACATGAACAGAGTGAAGGTCGCTGGCGTGATATTGAGCATAACAAGCAAACAAAGTGACCACGTCATCATAATAGCAAAGATATACATAGACCCATTGGTGTTGAACGAGGAGGGGAAAAGAATCTCCGATGGCAGCAAACCTGTGGAGGATGCCATAAGAAACCATCTGAAAGGTATCGTCTATGGAGGGACCTTCAATAAGACCAAGCTTGTGGATGCGATACAGGCTGTGAATGGCGTGGAAGACGTAGAACTCATGGAATGCAGATACAAGGCGGAAGGAGCACAATCGTACACTGTTATGAGCGGCAACAACTACACTGGCAACAGTGGTAGCTACATCCCTGATGACCTGAAAAACGGCTTGGAATATGTGGTACAGAATTGACTTTGACAGGTTGGTGGCGCAACTGCTGCCACCTGTATTGAGGAGCAAACTCCTAAGGGCAATGCTGAGGGCGATGGTTGTTCCGTTACGCTATATCTACGGTAGATTCGATACACTAAAGAATACCGTGGATAGCCGTCTATGCACTACAGGCAATGTCTTGAATTTAGAAAAGGCTCTGAACGATGCCTTCTATCTGAAGGAACGGCAGATTTTTCTCTCAACGCCAGCAGAAGAGAAAACGCCTTCCTTCTATTTCTCATCAGAACTGCAGCGCCCGAACTTTATGTATCTCCTTACCGAGGGAAAGGGCTTTATTCTGACAAACAAGGGGGAGAGCAGGGTGAAGGTGAACTTCGTCGTATGGGTCCCAACGTTCTTATGCACATCTGTTGAGAAAAAGGAAGAAGACAAATACGGTTGGAGGTATCTTGCAGTCATCAAAAATATAATACATATATACAAACCAGCTGGGCGCACGTTCAGCATAGAACTATACGATTATGAATAAACTGATTTTTCATGAGGGCGGGCAGCCCGTTTATCTAAACGACTTACAGATGCTACAGGAACAGTTTGCCGATATGATTGGTTCTTTTATTGATTTATTATGTTATTCTCAGTTTAACCGTTCTACCTGGGAAGTCGCTGAATGTAATTTCTACACATATTGGAATATAGGGATAAAAACAGACGGTTCTCTTAATCCAAAAAATGGATTCTTTTGGAATCTAAAATTAGAAAATTATTCAAGCGCAATACATCCACATACTGTTACCCTCGCTCCTGGATATGTATATATCAAAGGAGAGATGCTGAAATATGAAAGGACCACACTCAGCGATAGTGGATTGGAGGACCGTGAGTTCTTTGTCATTGTAAAATCGAGAGATGACGACCTACGGACGTTGGATAATGGCGAGACAGTGAATTGCGTGTCAAGAAAATATGCCGTGTTATCAACAGAACGCCCGGAAGCATCGGAAGAGTTTTACTCCTCTCACACAATTAGTACTGTCGTGGTAAACTTATATAATAAATTTTGGAAACTTTATTCGAGAAAAGATTATAATGATGGAATAATAACGAATTGACAGCATGAAGACAATATACCAGTTACAACAAACAGCCGGCACTCTTCGCACTGCTACAGAAACAGCCAGCATTAGCCCGGAAGATGTCTTCGGACTACAGGCTGACGTGCTGGAATACCTTGCCGATATGGAACAGAATGCAGAAGGTTTGGGCATACATGGCATATATAGTAGTTATGACGAAATGGTGGCAGATGCCTCCGCGCCAGTCGGGAGCAACAAGAAGCCATTGCGGTTCGGTCAGTTAGTGGTTATATATGACGCATCGGATAATACCAAACCAGAGACAGGGAATATATATGCTTGGCAGAAGGGTAATACGGGAGAGGATGCCTGGCTGCTGATGGGTAATATAAAGGGAATACATGAATTCTCAATGAAGATAGACACTCTGTTGCATAAATTGGCGATAGAAGAAAAGGCACGTGAGGAGGCAGACACGGCTATAAATGCCCGTGTGGATAAATCTCTGTCTACGCTGGATTCTTCACACGAAGAGGAGAGCGTGACAATATACGGCTATTCGGACAAAGACAACAATACTCCCATTGCCAATGCGGACATTAATGCGGCGACACACGACAAGGCCGGCGTAATGTCTTCCGCCGATAAGACCGCGTTGGATGCACTCGCCCTGTATAACGCCAAGAGCGTCATAACAGTCGCAGGCATGGACTTCACGCACAGTGACATTCTTGAGATACTGAAAGGCCATAGGCCGACACGCTATGCGGTGATGTACGAGACAGAGACAAACAGTTATGTGTGCGGCATCCTTGACGCTTACACAAGCCGTGACGGGCGTATCTTCACGGAGATTTACACCGGCGGCTGCGACCTCGCAAAGGACTTCACCGGCGGCACGCACGACAGCGGCAGGATTTACCAGTTCATGCGACAGTACCGCATAGTCGGGGCGGGCACTCCGGCGGCGGGTACATGGAGCGCATGGCGGTCATGCCTGTCTTCTGCGGCGATGGAGGAACTGTACGCCATGGGGCTGGATTATAAGGTGTACGAGGACAAGGATGAGGGTTATATAGAGGTGACGCTCACCGGCCGGGACAGTGGCGTTGTCGGTGGCTCTACGGAGATACCTTTTGCATCGGCGGAGAAGTCGGGTTTCATGTCAAAGGAGGACAAGGCGAGGCTTGATGGCATGGAGGACGAGGCCAACAAGACTATCGTATTGCAGGAGCATGGTACAGATGAAAAGGCTGTGATGTCGCAGGCAGCAGTAACGCTGGCAGATGCCGAGATACAGAAGGAATTAAACTCTGAAAAACTAAACCGTAGCAAATTTGACGCCGCTTTGCAGGAAAAAATCGATGAGTTAGAATCAACAGTCCCAACTGAATTGCGCGTGTATTATAGCGATGATGGCGTTTCGTTGGACTTAGAGAGAAATGACGAGCAATTATTCTGCGACACCATCGAGCCTGCGACGAATAAAAGTGCAGGCGTGATGAGTGCAGGGGACAAGGTTATGTTAGACGCTCTGGCCCTGCAAGCCTCCAAGAGCGTCATAAGCGTTGATGGCATGGACTTCTCGCTTGATGACATTCTTGAGATACTGAAAGGTCATAGACCCACACGGTATGCTGTTAAGTACGAGACGGAGACGAGCAGTTATGTGTGCGGCATTGTTGACGTTTATACGAGTCGTGACGGTAGTATGTTTACGGAGATATACACTGGCGGTTGTAACCTTGCAGTGGATTACACTGGTGGCACGCATGACAGCAGCAAGATTTTCCAGTTCATGCGGCAGTACCGCATAGACGCTTCTGGGACTCCTGCTGCGGGTACATGGAGCGCATGGCGGTCGTGCTTGTCCACTGAGGCTATGGAGGAGTTGTCGGTCATGGGTCTGGATTATAAGGTGTACGAGGACTTGGAGGACGGTTATATAGAGGTGAAACTCACTGGCAGGGACGGTGGCGTTGTCGGCGGCTCTACGGAGATACCTTTTGCATCGCCAGAGAAGTCGGGTTTTATGTCGAAAGAGGACAAGAAGAAACTTGACGAAATGGAGGCTGGTGCTACCAGAACGACAGTGGTGCAGGGGTATGGGGACAATACGTCTTCGGTGATGTCGCAGGCGGCAGTAACACAGGCTAATGCCGAGTTGCTACTCAGAATACAGGGACGCTCTGAGGACAGTATGCCTTACTATGACCCTTTCAAATATGTCCTATTCCAAGGAAGCAACTATCTTATAGAGTTTAATGATTGGCTTGACAGTTTGCATACTACTGATGGGAGTGGAGACCCGAGTAAGGCAGGCTTTTTCCGGGTGTCGTTATGGGGTTTGCTATGCGAGGTGAAGAACTTTGTTATCAACTGGGAGAGGATGAAGTTCCACCAGATAGTTGAAGGTACCATCAGCATTGACAGTCAGGGTCGGCTGGGTCTTTCGGAAGGGTTCTCTATTCTGCAGCGCAGATATGTGGACGGAGTATGGTCAGAATGGCAGACGCAGGGAGTTTCTGACGAGATAGGTAATGCGATAGCGGACGGGATTCGCACGGATTATTCTGAGAATAACGTGTCGCTCTCATTATTGCACGGTCAGTCACGGCTTTTTGGTGCCGTAATATCGCCTGCTACGCAGGACAAGGCAGGCGTGATGAGCGCAGAGGACAAGAAGAAACTTGACGAGATGAGAGACACTGTGGTCTTCACCGGTGCTACTGTTTACGAGGAGACGGAGATGCTGGTGCTGAACAGGGTTGACGAGGAGACGCTTGTGCTTGACGAGGTTGGCGGCACATTGCCTGGCGGCATTACCAAGGTATCACAGTTGGAGAATGACAAGGGGTATCTGACTGGTGAGGTATCAGAAGAAAGCATAATGTTAAACAATGACTAACAAATAAATACAGTTTTATTATGGCAGATTTAAGTAAAGTGCAAGTTGGAACTACGGTTTACAACGTGAAGGACGCTGTGGCGAGGAACAGTCTCACACCAGCCACACAGACGAAGAACGGAGTGATGAGTGCGGCAGACAAGAAGAAACTTGACGGAATTGTTGTCATAGATGTTTCGGGTGCTGGTGACATATACAGCGGCATAAACACGAAAAAGGCTGAGATAGCCGCTGCAATTAACTCAGAGAAAGTAATATACATAAAATGGGGCGGCACTGATGGCGCGAGCCTGCACCCTACGACATGGGCATGGGATGGCTCAGACCTTTTCTTCACCGTCTGGGGAGACCCATTGATTTATTACAGTGATGACAGTTCTGTAATCGCTGTCGAATTTTATGCATACTATGACTTTTTGAGCCCTGATGGTTTTACATTTACATCATATAGACTGATAAGTGCATCGAAGTCTGACTTTACGGCTATTTAATAGTAATCATAAATTATATTGTCAAACAAAAATTTTTTAATTATGGCAGAATTAAGCAAGATTAATCTCAGTGGCACCGAGTATGACATAAAGGACACGGTGGCGAGAAACAAGCAGGTTTCACAGTTAAGCGTAAGCATGGGTGCGAGCAGTGGCACGATTGCGCCCAAGTATGCTGATGGCAGCACGGGAACATCGACAACCATTCCTATTGCTACAGCGGTTGCTTCTGGTCTGCTCAGTGCGGCAGACAAGGCGAAGTTAGACACCCTTATATCAGCTTCTACTCATGCTTTAAGTTTCATCGGATTCACTTCTACGGCATTAACGGACGGTGCAACAACCTCCACTCTTGTGGCTGCTGAAGGTAAGACATTAACTAAAACAACAGGATTCACAGTAGGTGATGTTGTTTTCTATGGCACGAAGGAGTTTATTTGGAATGGCTCATCATGGACGGAATTTGGTGACGGCAGCAGTCTCCGTGCTTTGGCGTTCAAGGACAGTGCGAGTGGTACGGTGACGATACCTGCGACAACCCACACGCATACCACACCTTCTCTTTCGCACTCAGTTACGCAGGGTAGCGTCTCAGCAAGCGGAAGTTATACGCCAGAGGGTACGGTGACTATCAAGGACTGTACAGACATTAATTGCGCAGTCGAAAACGAAAGCGGAGGAGGATTTAGTGAACAAACCGCCATAAAAAGGATAGGACAAGGCACCAAGATACTTACCAACTATGAGACATGGGACGTGACAATAAAGCCAGTGGGCGGCACGACATCTGTGCAGAGCATGACGGGTGTGGGTACGCTGCCGACCTCCGAGACGAAGAATATTCCGAACGTGACCAGTGTTGGGGTGATGTTCAAGGCTGAGGTTGTCGGCGAGACGTTGAAACTGACAGCAGGCAGTGCTCCCACCCTCGGCACGGCTATTTCTGTGAACAGCATGAAGTCAGCAGGCACGCTTCCGACAAGACAGGCTGTCACCGTTGCCACCGCTGGTACTGACAAGACGATTAGGGTGGTAAACATGGCTGACTGGGGAGACCCTGAAAGCACATTCCCAACAGTTGCGGAGATGCTCCAGTCTTCATTCACTGGCACCGCCAAGACAGTCAACGTCACTGGTACAACTACAGGTGTTGCCGTGGCCAATCATGCGGGCGGAACGACTGGTGCACCGAGCGGCACGGAGAGCAAGACGGTTACCGTACAGTAAGAGGTGTTGTAAATAATAATTACAAGACTGATGAAAATAGTAATGAAACACGGGATGGTATTTATAGAGAACCACCTCGTGCCGTTCAAGGGTTACAAACTAATAAACCTCTGTGGCATAATTTTTTGCCACAGAGGGGAAAGTGACAAGATAACAGAAGTTGACGCAACCCACGAACGCATACACACCGAGCAGCAGAAGGAGATGCTCGTCATATTCTTTTACCTGTGGTACATGATAGAGTGGCTTATACTGTGGATGAAGTTTCATGGCGACAGTCGCAAGGCATACCGTCAGATAGGCTTCGAGAAGGAGGCCTATATGGGCGAAAGAAACCCTTGTTACATCAAAAACAGGAAGCGCTACACATGGCTGAAATACCTTTAATGTGAGTGAGAGAAAGATATACAGTAATGTCAAGCGGTTCGGAACACGCTGTACGGTGGCAGAAGAAAGACGCGTTCAACCCGGAAGACTATCGGGATGAATAAACTCTGAAGGAAGCCCTTGGGGGTGGGCATAAAAAAGCCCCCAGCCTGTTAATATAGACGCCAATCATTTATTAACAACGCACCCATACAGGAGACAGCTGGGGGCCTATGCCCTTCGCTCCCCTGTATGGGTTTTTCTATGCGAAATAAATGATTGGCGGTACAAAGGTACAAAAATAATTTGAAATGACATTATTTGAGATATTAAACTTTAACAAAG
This sequence comes from Prevotella sp., assembly GCA_022774105.1. Taxonomy (GTDB): domain Bacteria; phylum Bacteroidota; class Bacteroidia; order Bacteroidales; family Bacteroidaceae; genus Prevotella. Next base: position 470 of record JALFNY010000035.1, on the reverse strand, counting down.
AACTTATAGACAGGCTGATTTCGGTCGGTTTTAAGCCCGACGACTGCCGTTACGTGGCACTTTACGCAGATTATCTGAAGATGCACGGACGTGGAGAGAAAGTGACGTATATCGTGACTCTGCTCTCTGGCAAGTACAAGGTGAGCGAGCGCAAGGTGTACAACATCATCAAGAAGTTTGAGACTAACTGCACGGCTGGTGCAGTGTGATTTGTGGTAAACTTTCTTTCGTCTCAAATAAGGCTGCTACCTTTGCAGCACCAAATTTTGAGACAATGAGAAAGCAATATCTATCGGCACCGCTTCCTTTCCATAGACAGAAGCGTATGATTGCCAAGGAGTACAACATTCAAATACCGTTTGAACGATGAACAAATACTACCAGATACTGGGCAAGGTTCTGGAGAAAGGAAAGACCCAGACGAACAAGAAAGGAAATATCCGCTACCTGCTCAATGAGCAGTTGTCATT
>JALFNY010000006.1 GCA_022774105.1 Prevotella sp. | reverse complement strand
TGTACTCGGTTACACTGAGGACGCTGTCGTTTCTTCTGACTTCCTCGGCGACACTCGTACATCTATCTTCGACGCAAAGGCTGGTATAGCTCTTACTGACACATTCGTAAAGGTTGTGTCTTGGTATGACAACGAGATAGGTTACTCTAACAAGGTTCTCGAGCTCATAGCACACATGAAGAAGGTTAACGGTTAATCCATTACACTTCTTAAAAACTATATAAGAGGGTATGTCAGGTATATTGACATATCCTCTTTTTCGTACTTCTTGCCATAGCCAGACAGCAATATCACCTACCTCACGCTGTCAGATGGTAGTACTGTTTGACATTCAAAAAAGGGAAGAGTATTCCCTGCACATTTTCAATTAACTGCTAATTATCATGTAATCAGCCGCTAATTACCATGCAATCAGCACCATTTTACTGTTCAATCAGCACCACTTTGCAATGTAATCCTTGTATGTATGATATGTATGCATTTTCTGGTTACCCTGTTAGATGTCGTAATAAGGGCCCGTTTCTCTCGCTTTGCCTATGCTTTACCGCTATATTTTTGAGGACAAAAAGTGTTTTTGTGCGTCTTTCATTATAAAAGAAACATACTTATGAAGATATTCGGATATACTCTGCTCCTGCTCTTTGTGGGTGTTATTGTCGCAGATGCAGGTTCTGTTAATACGGAACGTATGTACCTGAGTGGTCACGGTTGTGATGACATGGTTAATTGGGACTTCCATTGCAGTGATGGTATGAACAGCGGTCGATGGACTACTATTGGTGTACCCTCATGCTGGGAGTTGCAGGGGTTTGGTACATACCAGTACGGTATGCGTTTTTACGGCAAACCAACTCCTGAGGGTATTGCCAACGAGGTGGGGCAATACAAATACCGTTTCCATTTGCCAGAGGAGTGGCGTGACAGCCAGATAGAACTTGTCTTTGAGGCGGTGATGACTGATGCAGAGGTAACTATCAACGGCAGGAAGGCTGGCTCAGGTAGGCATCAGGGAGGATTCTATCGTTTTTCCTTTGATGTGAGTGACCGTATATACTTCGGTAAGAAACAGAATCTCCTTGAGGTAAAGGTAAGCAAGGAGAGTGCCAATACTCAGGTTAATATGGCGGAGCGCAGGGCAGATTACTGGAACTTTGGCGGCATTATACGTCCTGTGTTCATACAGCGTAAGCCTGTGCGTAACATTGCACGTGTGGCTATTGATGCAAGTATGACGGGGCGTTTCATGGCGCAGTGCTTCCTGAATCGTGCCATGGACGGCAGTCACGTTATGGTAGAAATAAAAGACTTGGCTGGTAAGAGGGTAGCAAAGTCTGTTTCACCCGTCAGGGGTGACATGGCAGAGATAGATTGCACGGTTGCTAACCCGAAACTATGGACGGCAGAAACGCCAGAGATGTATGAGGCAACCTTCACACTCACTGACGCTAAGGGCCAGTCCCTGCACTGCGAGAGACAGAAATTCGGTTTCCGCACCATAGAGTATCGTGAGGGAGACGGCGTGTATATCAATGGAAGCAAGGTAATATTCAAGGGAGTAAACCGACACTCTTTCAGGCCAGAGAGCGGCAGGACACTGTCGAAAGAAAAGAACATAGAGGATGTGAAACTCATAAAGTCTATGAACATGAACGCAGTAAGACTGTCGCATTATCCTGCTGACCCAGAGTTCCTTGATGCCTGTGACTCGTTGGGCTTGTATGTAGAAAATGAACTGAGTGGCTGGCATTGGGCACATGAGACTGTTGTCGGGCAGCAATTGGTGAAAGAGATGGTTACGCGAGACGTAAACCATCCGTCAGTCATATTCTGGAGCAACGGCAACGAGGGTGGTTTCAACTATGAGTTGGAACCAGAGTTCGTACGTTGGGACCCTCAGCACCGTGTAGTACTCTATCCCTGGGCTAATCGTAACGGCTTTGAGACAAAGCATTACCGTTCGTGGGGTGAGACGCAGGAGTATATGCGACAGAAGGAAATCTTTATGCCTACGGAGTTCCTGCATGGACTATATGATGGCGGACACGGTGCCGGACTGAAAGACTACTGGGAGATGATGATGTCCAACCCACGTTGTGCAGGTGGTTTCCTGTGGGATTTGGCCGATGAGGGCGTTGTGAGAACCGACAAGGACGGCATTATAGACTGCATGGGTAACTTTGGTGCAGACGGAATAGTAGGACCACACTTTGAGCGTGAAGGCTCTTACTACACCATAAAGCAAGTGTGGAGCCCAGTAGAAATAGAGTATATCGAAGGAAAACTGAAAATAAAAAACCATTATGATTTCTTGAATCTGAACACCGTTCGGCTGTTGTGCACATATCTTAAAATGCCAAAGCCTGACAACGGTGATGGCGTAAAGACGCTGTTACAGAAAGAACTACGGCCACAGGGTGAGCCCGGCAGCGAGATTAAGATGCACCTGCCAGAAAGCCCCGTAGGCAGCGACGCCCTGCAAGTTGCGGCCTATGACCGTAATGGAGAGGAGATATTCACGTGGTGTTTCCCATTGACAGAGCGTACTGTGGCCGAGAATATGGATGCAGACAAGGCAGCGAATATATCGGAGACAGCAGAAACCCTCACCGTAAGTTCGGCTGGTCGAGAATACAAATTCTCCAAGAACACAGGACAGTTGACAGCCGTAAACATAGGCAACCGTGGCATTTCACTCTCTGGTGGACCGCGATTCGTGGCAGCCAGACGCAGTGACCGCTCCTATGACCAGTTCTATAACCATGACGATAAGGACGCAGAGAAGAAAAAAACACAATACTCTCTATATGCCGACCAAGGCCAATTCTGCGGATTCAGTATGGAGGACGGTATGCTGACGGCAACATACAAACATGGTTCTTTGGACAAGGTGACGTGGACTTTCTTGTCTGACGGCCGGGTGACGATAGTTGCTCACTACCATTTCGGAGGTGTAGTAGATCTTATGGGCATATCTTTTGACTATCCTGAAACGCTGATGAAGAGGAAATGCTGGGTTGGTAACGGCCCATATCGTGTGTGGCAGAACCGACAGCAAGGCCCACAGTATGGCTATTGGCAGAATGATTACAATGACCCTATACCAGGAGAATCGTGGGACTACCCAGAGTTCAAAGGATATTTTGCCGATGTTGACTGGATGCGCATGGAGACGGAAGAAGGCAGTATATGCCTGTGGAACGGAGAGAGAAGCAACTATGTGGGCGTGTATCAGCCGCGTGACGGCAGAGATCATATACTTTACGAACTGCCACAGACGGGCATTGCCGTGTTAAAGGTAATACCAGCGGTGCGTAACAAGGTGAACACCACAGACCTCAACGGACCGTCGGCACAGCCTACGTGGATGACAGGGAAGCAGGAAACAATAAACCTCACACTGAGAATTGAATGAGAAAGGCGTATATTATAACACTCATGGCGGTGCTGTCTGTCCTTACACTACAAGGGGCAGACAGCACTCGCCCGTTCACTTTCTGGTACTGGATGTACGGAGCAGTGAGCAAGGAGGGAATACAGGCAGACCTTGTGAGCATGAAGAATGTGGGACTGGGAGGCTGTTACCTTATGCCCATACGCGGAATAGAGGACCGTCCGGACTATGAAGGTAAAGCGCAGCAGTTGTCTCCTGAGTTCTGGGACATGGTTGACTACGCCTTCTCGCAGGCTGACTCGTTAGGCTTGGAGATAGGTATTCATATATGTGACGGCTTTGCACTTGCTGGGCACCCGTCAATAACAGCAGAGGAGTCAATGCAAAAGGTGGTATGGACGGACACCGTAGTTATGGCAAAGGAGATAAAGGGAACCAGCCTGCGTCGCCCAGAAGCCGTGGAGGGATATTATGAGGATATAGCGTGTTACGCTGTTGCGATGAAACAGGCTGTGCCGTTTGAGTATCACGTTGGCGAATGGCGTACACGTGAGGCAGACAGCAGAGAGTATGATCTGGGCAGTGTGCAGACAATTCGCTCAGTACGTATAGTCCCTTCCGGCAATAATATCCAGTCACAGCGCATAAGTATAATGGCATCTGACGACGGAAAGACTTTCAAAACGGTGAGACACCTAAGGCCATGTCGACAGGGATGGCAGAGCAGTGGACCAGCATTTACCTATTCCATCCCCAAGACAACAGCACGCTACATACGCCTTGAATGGACACCAGAAGGGACGGAGCCTGGTGCGGAAGACCTCGATGCAGCGAAATGGACACCAACGTTGAAGGTAAAAGACATAATACTGTCCTCAGAAGCGAGGATAGAGCAATGGGAAGGCAAGACGGGTTTGTCATGGAGAGTGGGGGAAGGAATCCCTGATAACGCAATAAGTGAGGCTGATTGCCTTGCCATGGACGACATGATACAGTTGCGATTGGAAGACGACAGGGTAGTGTCTGCAGTGCCAGAGGGTGATGGATTGTATAGGATATATCGCTTTGGACATACCTCCACAGGGCAGAAAAACGCTACGGCAGGCGGTGGAAAGGGACTGGAAATAGACAAGTTCAACGCTGTTGCGGTGAAAAAACTATTTGATAACTGGTATCGTAGGTTCATTGAACGACCCAACTCCTCCGTGGTGAAGTATTTGCATGTAGATTCGTGGGAGTGTGGAACGCAAAACTGGGGACATGACTTTGCCAGTGAGTTCAAACGCAGGAGGGGCTATGACCTCGTCCCATATATGTTACTATATGCCGGAGTGCCAGTGGAGAGCATAGAGAAAAGTGAGAAAGTGCTCAGGGATATACGTTACACGGTGAACGAACTTGTGCATGATGTGTTCTTTACAAAGATAAGTCAGTTGGCGCATCAGTATGGCAGGCAGGTGTCAGAGGAAAGCATAGCCCCGACATTTGTGGCTGATGGAATGGAACATTATAAGATGTCAGACCTGCCGATGGGTGAGTTCTGGCTTAATTCACCCACTCATGACAAGCCCAACGATATGCTTGACGCTATATCTGGTGGGCATATATATGGGAAAAATGTTATTCAGGCAGAGGGATTTACAGAGGTACGAGGGGTGTGGAACGAGACTCCGGCGATGCTGAAACCCCTCTTAGACCGCCAGTTTGCATTGGGTATGAACAGACTGTTCTTTCATGTTAATGTACATAACCCATGGTTGAACCGCAGACCGGGTATGACATTGGACGGCATAGGGCTGTTCTTTCAGCGTGATAATACGTGGTATGGAGAGGCAGGGGCCTTTGTGGACTACGTGAACAGATGTCAGAAGAAACTCCAATGGGGTAGGCCGGTAGTGGATGTAGCAGTTTTTACCGGAGAAGAGGTGCCGTGTCGAGCACTTACACCAGACCGAGTGGTGGACCTGTTGCCGGGTATTTTCGGGCAGGACAGGGTAGAGTCAGAACGCCGTAGGCTTGCCAATGTAGCGCAGCCAATGACGGAAAGCCCGGTAGGCGTGAGACATTCGGCTGGAATACTTGATTTGAAAGACTGGACAAACGCTTTGCATGGCTACCAATATGACTCAATGAATCGTGATGCTCTGCTCAATGTCGCTAAGATAGACAGTGGATGTCTTGTTATGCCAGGTGGAATAAGATACAGGGTGATAGTGTTTCCAGGAGTAACAAAGATGAATCCTACTTTCAAGGGTTATTCACAAGAGGTAGAGTATTTCATCAACAGATGCCGGAAGGCTGGTGTGGTGGTCGTTGACAAACCATACACCAAGAGTGATTTTTCGGAATATGGACTGGCACCAGACGCTGTCTTGCCTGACGGCATTGCCTACACTCATCGGTATGACAGCAGTGAGGGAGACATATATTTCTTGTCAAATCAAACTGACGCAGAGCGTAGTTTTAATGCTGTTTTCCGCTGTGCAAGGAATGGCAAGGTGGTTATATATGACCCGGTTAATGATTGCCGCTTTCTGCCAAGCGAGGCATCCGTAAAAGGCGGAAGAACAGAAGTATCTGTAACATTACCCCCATACGGTTCCGTGTTTGTGGAGATTCTTTCGTCAATGAGAGATAAAGAACTTGCGCAACGCCCCAAATTAAAAAGCAAGAAACTTGAGGTGAAAGAGTGGAGAGTTAAGTTGGAGACAACAGGAAAGAGCATTAGGATTGACAGCCTGTATGACCTTTCTAAGAGCGAGATACCAGAGGTGAAGTATTACAGTGGCAAGATGGTGTATTCGTCAGAGTTCAGAATTGCGTGTAAGAATCCGAAACGTACGTTGTTGAACCTCGGTAAGGTTAATGACATCGCTCATGTATATGTCAACAATGTGGATTGTGGTACAGCATGGACGCCTCCATACGAGGTGGATATCACACGCGCAGTGAGACGAGGAAAGAATGAATTGCGCATAGTGTTGGTAAACACATGGCGTAACGCATTGCTTGGGGCGGAGACAGGCAATCCTCCATTTGAGGGAATATGGACTAATGCCAAATATCGTATGAAGGAAAAAACACTGTTACCATCAGGATTGTTAGGGCCGTTGAGCATTAAGGAGTAGATAGGTCATGTGTTGGTTTAGTTATTAGTCATCTGCTTGCTATCAATCGTAGGTGACATAATGAGAGGATAATAATATATCAATCAGACAACATAACGACAGAATAGCATAACAAAACAAGACACCGAATCCATCAATCAATGAAATAAGAACAAATGATAAACAGAAGTATAATGAGTGTAATGTTGTTACTTTTAACAACATACGCATATTCAAGAGTTACTTTGCCAGCCATATTTGGCAACAATATGGTATTACAGCAGCAGGCGGAGTGTAACCTATGGGGTACTGCAAATGCAGGAAGAGAGGTAAAGGTCAGTACGTCATGGGACCGACATATATATAAGGTAAAAACAGATAGTAACGGCAGATGGGAATTGAAGGTTAACACTCCGTCGAGCGGCGGCCCGTATAGCATATCGTTCAATGACGGAACAGAGACACGTCTTGATAATATACTTATAGGAGAGATATGGCTGTGCAGTGGACAATCAAACATGGAAATGCCAATGAAGGGCTTTAAGGCACAGCCAGTAGAAGGTGCTGTGGAAGAATTGATGCAGGCTTTTGACAGTTCTCTGCGCCTTTTCACCGTGAAGCGAAATGCAACACTACAGGCGGTGGATACGCTATCAGGGCAGTGGCAAGAGGCAGAGCCAGTGACAGTACGCAATTTCAGTGCTACCGCATATTACTTTGGCAAACAGTTGCGCAAGGCTCTTAATGTCCCCGTAGGCCTTATTGTCACAGCATGGGGAGGCAGTGCGTGTGAGGCTTGGATGCAGAGCGATTGGCTAAAAGCCTTTCCATCAGTAAAACAGCAGATAACATTGTCTGACGTTAAGTCCTTACAGCAACGCTGTCCCACAGCACTTTATAATGCTATGCTAAATCCCTTAGTAGGTTTTACTATCCGTGGCACTATATGGTATCAAGGAGAAGATAATGTGAACAGAAGTGGTAACTATGCAGAACTATTCTCAACCATGATAAGAGGGTGGCGTAAGGAATGGAAGCAGGGTGATTTCCCCTTCTACTATTGCCAGATAGCTCCATATGATTACAGTCTCATCGGATGGAACTATAACAGTGCCATGCTACGTGAACAACAGATGAAGGTAGAGAAATTATTGCATGGTGTACGTATGGCTGTGCTGATGGATGCTGGTTTACAATATGGCATACACCCACGAACGAAACGAGAGGCCGGGCAGCGCTTGGCACTCTTAGCATTGAGTAATACGTATAACATAAAGGGATTGCCGGACTTTGCCACCTTTAGCAGGGTTGAGTTCAAGAATGATACAGCCATAGTTTCCTTTGACCGTAGTAAGGAGTGGGTTTATTTCAATGATGGTCCAGAAAGCAAACTCTTTGAAGTCGCAGGGGAAGACCGTGTGTTCCATCCTGCAAAAGCATGGGTGAATCGTAATAAAGTTTATGTCAAGAGTGATAATGTGAAAAGTCCGGTGGCAGTAAGATATGCTTTTAAGAATTGGGTAAAGGGTGATTTGATGCACGATGGATTGCCTGTAAGCTCGTTTAGAACAGATGATTGGTGATTATGAGAAAGACATTTCTTTTACTTTTTGTCTTCTGCTGTAGCCTATTGTGTGCCAGACAGGAGACCTCAGTAGCAGGTTTCTTCCCGATAGACAATCAAGGAAGGAAGGTTTGGAACTTCAATTCTGGGTGGTTTTTCCACTTGGGAGATGTGGAAAATGTTGGCAGTAATTCTGTGGAAGATGCTTCTTGGGAGTCTGTTTCACTTCCCCATTCTGTGAAGTTAGTACCCGCAGAAGCCAGTGGCGGACGCAATTATCAGGGTATTGCATGGTATCGCAAACGGTTTGTGGTGCCAGAAGATTATGCAGAAATACATTTTGAGGGTATAATGGGTAAGCAGGAGTTTTACCTTAATGGGCAACTTGTGCAAAAACATTATGGTGGTTATCTGCCTATCACTTTGCGTCTTGATAAGTTTCACAAAGGAGATACATGTGTGATAGATGTAAAGGCAGAAAACTCTGATGATAAATCCTTTCCTCCTGGCAAGCCACAGTATGCTCTTGACTTCTGTTATCATGGTGGTATATACCGTGATGCATGGATTATTGCTAAGGGCGAGGCATATATAACTGATGCAGTACAGAAGGAGAAGACGGCAGGTGGAGGAGTATTCGTGCATTACTCAAATATTTCTCAGAAGACAGCAGATGTTTATATAGATGTAGATATAGAAAGGCGTAATACTAAGGAAAGTCCTATTACTTATGTGCTTGAGAACACACTTCTTGATGCTGACAATGTAGTTGTTGGCAAAAGGCGTAGCAGAGTGACCTTATCTGCTGGTGCATCCAATACAGTCTGCCAGAAGATAAAGGTAAATTCCCCACATTTATGGTCTCCGGAGTCACCTTATCTGTATAAGGTCGTAACACGTATATTAAAGGATGGTAAGACTATTGATGGTGGTATGACAAAGGTAGGCATACGTTCTTTTGCCTTCCGGGGGAAGGAAGGCTTTTGGCTTAATGGTAGTCGTTACCGTCAGTTCGTTGGAGCAAACCGTCATCAGGACTTTGCCTACGTTGGCAATGCTGTCCCTAACTCTCAGCAGTGGCGTGACGTGCTACGGTTAAAGCAATGTGGTTTCAATATAATACGTACTGCCCATTATCCACAGGACCCTTCCTTTATGGATGCCTGTGATGAACTGGGCATATTTATTATTGTTGCAACACCGGGTTGGCAATACTGGAACAAGAATCAAAAGGTTTTTGAGGAACGGGTGTTGCAAAATACACGCTCCATTATTCGTCGCGACAGAAACCATCCTTCGGTGCTGATGTGGGAGCCAATACTTAACGAGACACGTTTCCCTGAGGACTTTGCTTTGAAATCCTTGCAGATTACCAAGGACGAATATCCTTATCCTTACCGCCCAGTTGCCGTGGCTGATGAACATTCTGCGGGTGTTAGGGAGAATTATGATGTGGTATATGGTTGGCCTGGTGATGATGAAAAGGCAGACAAACCTAAGCAATGTATCTTTACGCGTGAGTATGGTGAATACGTTGATGACTGGTATGCCCATAATAATCTTAACCGCGCCAGCCGTTCATGGGGAGAACGTCCGCAGTTGATACAGGCACTGTCGTTGTCTTCCACCACAAGAGATATGTACAGAACCACAGGACAATTCATCGGCGGTGCGCAGTGGCATCCCTTTGATCACCAGCGTGGCTATCACCCAGATCCATATTGGGGTGGTGACTTTGACGCCTTCCGTCAGCCCAAGTATGCGGCATGGATGTTTGCATCACAGAGGGATGCGGCGCAGAGTGAGCCTATGGTGTTTATAGCCCACGAACTGACGCAGTTCTCAGATAGTGATGTCGTTGTGTTTTCTAACTGTGATTCCGTAAGGCTCAGTATGTATGACGGCAGTAAATCATGGATTATGCCAGTACAACATGTTGCAGAATACAATGCTCCAGTCATCTTTAAGAATGTGTGGAACTTCTGGGAGGCGCGTGATTATAGTTATATTCAGAAGAATTGGCAGAAGGTAAATATGGTGGCAGAGGGTATAATTAACGGCAGGGTAGTATGCCGAGAGAAGAAGATGCCCTCGCGTCGCAGCACTCGTTTGCGGTTGAGGGTAGAGGAGATGGGCCATCAACTTGTTGCTGACGGTAACGATTTTGTTGTCGTGGTGTGTGAAGTGACTGATGATAGTGGTAATATCCGCCGTTTAGCAAAGGAGAATATTGTATTTTCTGTTGAAGGAGAAGGAGAAATAATAGGTGACTCCTCTATTGGTGCCAACCCTCGTGCCGTTGAGTGGGGCACAGCGCCACTTCTTGTCAGGAGCACTCGTAATGCGGGAAAGATAAAGGTGTATGCTTCGGTACAGTTCCCTGGCACCCATGCTCCAACATCTGCGGAGTTAGAGTTCAGTAGTGTTCCATACGATGGGCAGTTCCTTGATGGCATTGGAGGCAAGCATAAAACCGCTGCATCTGGCCTTTCAACAATATCCCCACGTGATAAAGAAACAGTGCTTACCCCAGAGCAGAAGGCGAGTGTGTTGAGAGAAGTAGAGCGTCAGCAGGCAGAATTTGGCGTAACAAAATGAACTTTTCCCTTGTTTTGCTTTGCGTTGTCTGTAAATTACCTTACCTTTGCATGGAGACTAAGTTTGTTGCTATGGGCTTTTGAGCCGTGGCTCGTATGGTGCTGAAGCATCAGGAGCAGAGAGTGGTTAGCCAAATTATTGAACATCACTTCGCTTCGTGAGAATTCCGCATAGCCAAACATCTAACCTTCTCAATAGTTATGCTATGCCAAGACTTAACCTGTTAATCCATTATTCCACCGACTTAATGAGGAATAATATGATAGTTATATTACTACCGCTCATTATTCTGGCGGGTTTTGTACAGTCGGCTCATGGGCGTGCTGTGCAGAAATCTCCATTTGATATAAGGCAAACAGAATTCCTTGTCTCACATTATACAGAGCAGGACGGTCTGCCCCATAATACGGTTAACTGCTCACTTAATTCTAAGGACGGTTTTATATGGTTCGGCACGTGGTATGGTCTCTCCCGCTTTGACGGATATGGTTTTGAGATATTCTCTCACTCTGCAAGCCAATCCTCTGCTCAACGTCCACGTAAGGTAGAGGCTGTTGTTGAGGACGGTGAAGGTAATCTGTGGATAAAGACCTCTGACTGGAAGTTGTCTGTGTTATTCAAACGAAAAGAACGTTTTGAAGATGTATATGACGAGTTGAAGCCGTACTCTCGCAATATACAGATAATAAAGATACAATCAGATGCTTACGGCAAGGTGCTGCTCCTTACAAAGGATAAGAACCTTCTCCTTGCGACAACTACGCGCGATGATAGCATCAAGATAACTCGTCTTGTAGATGGTTACCGTTATACTGACAAGTACACTGATCGTTTGAAAATCAACGTTACCAAGTTGTCACATACTAAGTTGGGAGGATATCGCGCCAGTTATGTTGGTAAGGATTATCAGATATATTCCGTTGTTATGGGGCGTACAATGATGGGTAAGGGTTCACAACAGCGTTGGCAGAACTATTTTGCCAAGAAGTCTGCTGCTGTCCATACATATCACTCCCCTGGAGGGTATGTATGGACTGTCAGTGCTGACGGAAGAACCTTGACGTGTACCAACAACAAGAACGGTTTCCATCGCCAGTACCCTTTGCCAATGTCTGGCAAGATAACAAATCCACAGTTTGTTGCCACTCCAAAACACGGATACTTCTTCCTTGCGGCAACAGGATACATTCTTCATGTCAATCCCCACACTATGGAGTGTGAGAATATTGCAGACCGTCGTGAGTTCTCTGATGTAGGGAGCAGGCTTAGATTCTTCAGTATGACACTTGATAGGGAAGGATTGTTATGGCTCACCTCCACCGACAACGGAGTTTATAAAATCACTTTCCCCCAGACACAGTTCCGCCGTATCACGCTACCCCTTGCAGAGAATGACGGTGTAAAGTCAATGTTTCAGTTAGCAAATGGCGATGTATGGATAGGAACACGTAGCCGTGACGTTTATCTACTTGATGTACAAGGTAAGATAAAGCACGTTTATGACTACGCCACATACGGCATTGGCAGTGTATATTACATGATGCAGGACTCCAAAGGAGTGCTGTGGCTGTCCACCAAGGGCGATGGTCTGGTGAAGGTCATACCAGACTATACACAGAGGGGAGGGTATAGGTTTGTACATTTTCGTCACGACGAAAGCGACCGTAGCACCATCAGCGGCAACAATGTATATATGACCTACATAGACTCTCAACGCAATTTCTGGGTAGGAACGCTGGATGGCGGTCTCAACCTTATGCGTGAGAAAGACGGAAAAGTTACCTTCCACCACAAATACAACGGCATACGCTACCCTGCGTACGGACTGTATATGGAGGTTCGCAATATGGCTGAGGACGCTAACGGTCGCCTTTGGGTGGGCACCATAGACGGACTTATGTCGCTCGATACACATTTCAAGCGTCTTAACAACCTGAAAATTGAGACCTATCGCACCAAGGAGGTTAACACCATAGCCAATAGTGACGTATATACCATGTACAAGGACCGATATAAGAATATATGGATATGCGCCTTTGGTGGTGGGCTGTGCAAACTAACGGGCCTTACACAAGACACTCATTTGCCCATGTTAAAACGCTTCGGGGCGCGGGAGGGACTATTAAACGATGTCATTGTCACCGTTTTAGAGGATAAATCCGGACGCCTGTGGCTTGTAAGCACCAACGGCCTCTCATGCCTTAACCCTAAGACCCAGAGCGTTTTGAAATATGACAACACTGACGGTTTTCCAGATGTTTACGTGGAAGGAGGCTCATCAATATATAATTATAACGGAGAAATATGGTTGGGGTGCAAGGAAGGCATCATAGCCTTCCGCCCCGAGCGTTTACACGATTCACCAAAACACAATCCAATATATATAATAGGTGGAGAAGTAAACAATCAGGACATACGCAACTACATTGACCGGCCCATACTTGATAGTTCCATAGTGTACTCCAACCGTATGCAGTTGACACATTCACAGTCAATGTTTACATTGGAGTATGCAGCACTCAGTTACACCAATTCCGGTCGTGTGATATACCGTTATCGCCTTGATGGCTTTGACCGTGACTGGCACTATGTAGGTTCTGGCCGAATAGCCTCATATACCAATGTGCCTCCCGGTAAATATGTCTTTACCGTTGAGGCGAAAGACTACTCTGACCCCGCCTTTCATAACCGCCGACAACTTGCTATCACCATACTACCGCCGTGGTGGGAAACGTGGTGGGCATACCTCATCTATGCCGTACTATTTATCATTGCAATGTACGGTATAATACGCTATGCACGATATCAGATAAGGTTGAAGAATAACATCTACCTACAAACGAAACTCGCTGAATACAAGCGCAATTACAATCTTGAACAACAGAACAAACAATTCCTTGACGGTATCGGTGCAATAATAAAGGAAAACCTGACCAATGATAACTTTGAAATAGACGTCATAGCACGTAGCATGGGCATGAGCCGCAGTGCCCTGTTCAAGAAATTAAAAGCCGTCACGGGTGAAACGCCAAGTGATTTTGTCAAGAACTACAAACTCAACCATGCTGTTGAACTGTTAAAGCAAAGCAGTGTCAACGTTACAGAGGTGGCATACCAGTCAGGATTCAGTGACGTAAGTTACTTCGGCAAGTGCTTCCGAAAGAGGTTTGGCATGTCACCCCGTGAATATATAAACAGTCAAAAGAAGTAGTCTGACGTATTATCATTTATTGTCAGTCCATGTAATATAAATCCATGACAATATTGAGAAAACGAGAGTATGAAACAAACAGCACCTGATTACAATGTAAACAACGGCAAATCAGACAGTGATTAATAGCCTTTCACGCAGCGAAAGACGGCAAATTACAGTAGCCACACATAACAAATACATCAGAATGTAGAAAAATAAAAGTTTTTCTGCATTTTTTTTGTATAG
>JALFNY010000004.1 GCA_022774105.1 Prevotella sp. | reverse complement strand
ACAGCGTCCTCCCTGCCCACTACATCAGCCGCCATCACCTCTTTACGAATACGTATATAAGGCGCAAGACGGCGGTACTGAGCAAGCGTAAGACCATGAAGGCGCGCGAAATCCTCCGTCCGGCGGAAGCGTCCGCCGTGCGCCCTGTAACGGTATATGCTGCGCACCTGCCACGGTTTAAGGCCAAGTCGTAACAACGTCGTACTGTCAGCAGTATTCGGATCGAAAGGGAACAGGCGGTCAGCAATACCACCCTCGGGCGCAGAGACAGAGCCATCACCATAGCCTATGTCCTCCTGCGCATAGTAAGAACCACCCTTTTCTCCCTTATATACATAAGGAGAACCACCGCGGCGAGTGTTGCTGCGATGGCTCTCCTTATTATATTGCGCCACCTCGGAGTTCTTGTCAGACAGGATTCCATATGTTATGCACGTGACAACAAGTATCACCACTATGAAGGCCAGGCCTCGCCTGTCGTCATAACTCATATTCATAAAATCCCGTTTGCGCATCTCTCACGTGGTCAAAGACCGTCTTCCGGTTATACAATAGGTAGTGATGTGCCGTTGAGTTTCTGGTAAAAGTCCAGCGCAAAAACGTCTGTCATACCGGAAATGAAATCTACTACCGCCATGATGCGTGTCTCTACATCTGGTGAATCAATCTCGTATTGACTGCTGACACGTCTTAATAACTGCTGGGAATAGAAGCGATTGGGATTGATTGCAGCGTCAATTAGTTGCTCCATGAGCGTTGTCATCACTCGATAACCAGCAAGTTCCACGTCAAGTACGGGCTTGGAGCGGTATATTTTATCGTAAGCCACATTGGAACAGCGTCTGTATGCCTCCCTTTGTCGCTGGCTTATGCTCTTTATCAGGGTGCTCTTGAACGTGCCATCCATAATGGAACGTTCGTTGGCAAGGAACGCTGCGACACACTCGTTCTCCAACTTTCCGATGACACTTGCACGCATATAGACTATTTGTTCGTTCTTATCGGTTATGTTCTCTACCTCAATACGTTCCAATATGCGCCTCTGCACGTCGTCATCGAAGAAATCCAGCAGTAGATTCCGCGTCTCTTCATACGATAATAGTTTCAGTTTGTGGGCGTCTTCGATGTCCATTATCTCGTAACATATATCGTCTGCTGCTTCTACGAGGTACACTAATGGGTGGCGTGCGTAACGTAATGGCTCGCCGTCTGGTGATAGTCGTATCATTCCCAACTCGTCTGCAACAGTCCGAAAGGTGTCTGCCTCAGAGTTAAAGAATCCGAATTTGCCGTGTTCCCCGGCGTAATTGGAGGCGAAGGGGTACTTGACTATTGATGCGAGCATGGAGTATGTCATCACGAATCCGCCTGTCCTGCGGCCTGAGTAGCGGTGTGTGAGAAGGCGAAAGGCATTGGCATTGCCTTCAAAGTGTGTCAGATCGTTCCACAATTCGTCTGTGATTCTGTCGCGAAGTCTTGCTCCTTCGCTCTCAGTGAAGAATGATTGTATTGCTTTTTCTCCTGAATGGCCGAACGGTGGGTTGCCAAGGTCGTGGGCAAGGCAGGCTGTTGATACTATGGTTCCTAATTCTTCGATGCGTGTTCCTGCCAGTTCTGGGTTGCGTCGTATTACATCTCGTGCTACGTCACTGCCTAATGACATTCCTACGCTTGCCACTTCGAGTGAGTGTGTGAGGCGGTTGTGTACGAAGATGCTACCGGGTAGGGGGAATACTTGTGTCTTGTTCTGCAGCCGTCGGAACGGTGCTGAGAAGATAAGGCGGTCATAGTCACGTTTGAACTCGGAGCGTTCGTCATGTCGTTCGGGGTGATGTTCACCGCTGTCGGCACCGTTTCCGCTGTTGGTATGGTGTGTTTGTCCGAGTCTTCTGTTTGATATGAGGGTCTGCCAATGCATTGTTCGTGTGGTCATCGGGTGTTGCGGGCGTTGTGTTATTGTCCTCTTAGTTCTGAGGGGTATGCTCCGAGGTTACGTTTTACGTAGCGGTTGAAGTAGGAGGTTGACGTGAAATGGAACATCTGTGCTATCTCCGTTACGGTCATCTTGTTTTCTCTCAGCAGTTCGTTGATGTCTTGTGAGGCGTATCTGTTTATCCAATATGATGCTGAGAAACCGCTTACTTTGTTTGATACCTCTGACAGATACTTGGGTACTACGCATAGTTTCTCTGCGTAGTATGCTACTTCTCTGTTGCTGCGGTATTCTTTTTCTTCGAGCATTTCTATGAATTTTGCCATGATGCTTGCTGCACTGAGCACGGTGTTGCTGCTCTGATTGATGCGTGCATGGAAGTCATAGAGGTCAAGGAGGAGCATGTGTGCTGATGTGCGCAGTATGTCTTCATAGAACTTGTGTTCCTTGTCTTCGAGGCGTAATGCGAAGTTATGGAACAGTGCCTTGCACAGGTCTGCTTCTTCTTCGGTCAATGTCATTACGGGATGTGTGTACAATGCGAGCATGCCTTGTATTATATATGGATTACGTGGCTCGCTCTGGCGCAGGAAACTTTCCTTGATGTATATGACCTTACATTCAAGGTCTGGTGATGTTGTTACCCCTTTTAGGAACTTACTGTTTAGAATCATGGCGCAACTGTCGCTTCCCATCTCGTGCTTGCCTTCGCTGTAGGTCAGCACACAAGTGCCTTTGCTGCAGTAGATGAACGCTTGATAGTCAGCGTATGCCTTGTTTGCCAAGTTATTCAGATTGTTTTCTATTATTACACTATCCATGTGTGGTGTTGTTTCGTGTGCTTTTTTGTTTCGTGTGCAAAGTTAATCATAATTCTGTTAACAAGCAAGTGTTTCACGGAAAAAATGTTTTCACAAACGGAAGTATTGCTTACCGTACGGTCATTTTTTGTTTTTTGTCATTTTATGTGGTGACATACGTAAAAAGCAGCTGGCCGTTTCCCTTGGGAGATGGCTGGCTGCTTTATCGCGGTTGCTTGGCTGTTGCTCCGTTGTACGGGGCTCGTCGTGCCTTACTTTCCGTGGTGTTCGTCGCTTACTGTGAGTTTCTTGCGGCCATGTGCACGGCGAGAAGCCAGCACGCGGCGACCGTTCTTTGTTGACATACGCTCACGGAAACCGTGCTTGTTCACGCGACGACGGTTGTGTGGTTGAAACGTTCTTTTCATTTTTGTTTAAGATATCTTATATTTTTTACTATTGATTTCTTCCCGATAATGCAACGCTCGCAACTGCCCTGCGGCTGCTGCAACGTGGGCACATTACGCAATTCAGGGTGCAAAGGTACTCATTTCTTTTCAATTACGCAAGAAAAGCAAAGAAATTAGTGTGTAAAAACGCTAAAATGTTGTACAGACGGGGCTTTTTCGGAGTTTTTTTATTAATTTTGCAACGATATACGTGCGTAAAATTATAAATATAATAGCAATGATTAACTCACAAGACATTAAGAAAGGCGTAGCTGTCCGCATGGACGGCGGTATTTGGGTTTGCATCGACTTCCAGCATCGTAAGCCGGGCAAGGGCAACACTATCATGAACATAAAGTTGAAGAACGCCAGCGACGGGCGCGTTCTGGAGCGCCGTTTCAACATCGGCGAGAAACTTGAGGACGTTCGTCTGGAGCGTCGTCCGTACCAGTTTCTCTACAAGGAGGGTGACGATTACATTTTCATGAACCAGGAGACCTTTGACCAGGCACCAATCCCTTCTGACCTCGTTACAGGCGTGGAGTATATGAAGGAGTCAGACATCGTGGAAGTAGTCAGCGATGCTGACACCGAGACAGTGCTCTATGCAGAGATGCCAGTGAAGACGGTTCTGCGCGTAGTACACTCTGAGCCAGGAGTAAAGGGCGACACCGCCACCAACACCCTTAAGCCAGCCACACTGGAAACAGGTGCAGAAATCCGCGTGCCACTGTTCATAAACGAGGGCGAACTCGTGCAGGTTGACACACGTGACGGCAGTTATCTGCAGCGCATGAAGGAATAATACCGCTGTAAGATACACGGAAAGTGAGGAACGAAAAGTGGCGGAAGCAGGCCATACGCTGGCAAGACAGCGCACGGCAGAGCAGGCTTCGCACTTCTCATTCTTCACTTTTTTTCGCATACAACAGTATGCAACAAGACACATACAGCCCCTGTCACCACAGCACCAAGCAACTGTCGCAGGGCAAGAAAAAACGGGCAGGCGTACAATCAGCACCTGTTCACACAGCAATCAGCACCTGTTCACACCCTAATCAGCACCACATTACACCCTAATCAGCACCCTTTCACAGCGACAGGCACAGCAGCCCGCGCCGTGACAACACACAGACAAGATGAGATACAGCATAATAGTGCCCGTATATAACCGCCCCGATGAGGTAGAAGAACTGCTGGAAAGCCTCACGCGCCAGACTTTCCGTGACTTTGAGACAATAATAGTAGAAGACGGCTCAGAGGTCACCTGCCGCAGCGTGTGCGACAAGTACAAAGACCGCCTGCCGCTGTCATACTACGAAAAAGCCAACTCCGGGCCCGGACAGAGCCGTAACTACGGAGCAGAAAGAGCACAGGGCGAATACCTTATTATATTAGACAGCGACGTGGTGCTGCCCGACCAATACCTCGAAGCCGTAGAAACAGAACTGTCAGCACAGCCATGCGACGCCTTCGGAGGAGCCGATGCAGCACACCCCTCGTTCACACCAGTACAGAAAGCCATCAGTTACTCCATGACAAGTTTCTTCACAACAGGCGGCATACGAGGCGGAAAGAAGAAACTGGACAGATTCTATCCACGCTCATACAATATGGGCATACGCCGTGAGACATACCAGGAACTCGGAGGATTCAGCCCCATGCGCTTCGGCGAAGACATAGACTTCTCATACCGTATCATAGAAGCCGGCTGCACATCACGCCTCTTCCCCAACGCGTGGGTGTGGCACAAACGGCGCACAGACCTGCGAAAATTCTTCAGACAAGTATATAACAGCGGCATAGCCCGCATCAATCTCACCAAGCGTCACCCCGGCACAATGAAGCCAGTACACCTGCTCCCCGCACTGTTCACCGTGGGAACAGCAGGCCTGATACTACTCTCGGCAGCAGGAAGAATACTGATGGAGTATGACGACACACACCGCTGGTACTGGCTATGCGCCGCACCTTGGCTGCCAATACTACTATACTCCAGCATGATATGCCTTGACGCAACAATACAAAACCGCTCACTGAAAATAGGAGCAATAAGCGTTGCCGCCGCCTTCGTACAACTAACAGGCTACGGCAGCGGATTCATAGAAGCATGGTGGAAACGATGTCTGCTTGGCAAAGACGAGTTCCACGCCTTTGAAAAGACATTCTACAAATAACCACCACACCACAACAACACCCATGACAGGACAAACAGCCACAGAGGCCAACACCCCACAACCCAACGCCTACAACGCCGAACCAGAAGAAAAAAACACAAAAAACCTCACCATAACACAGTGGGCAGAAGACGACCGGCCAAGAGAAAAACTCGAAACACACGGTGCCGAAGCCCTCTCCACAGCAGAACTAATAGCCATACTAATAGGCTCAGGCAACAAAAAAGAAAACGCCGTTGACCTGATGAAACGCATACTCAGCGACTGCAACAACAGCATTGCCACGCTAAGCCACATGAACCTCAACCAACTAACACGCTACAACGGCATAGGAAAGGCAAAAGCAATAACAATACTCGCAGCCTGCGAACTCGGAAGACGACGCGAACAGGAAGACAAACCCATACGGACAACACTCGGAAACCCAGCAGACCTCTACGAACACCTGTACCTGAAAATAAGAGATCTGGACGTAGAAGAAGCATACATAGTGCTGATGAACCAGTCATTAAAGCACATACGCACCATCAGACTGTCACACGGAGGACTGACAGAGACAGCAGTTGACGTAAGAGTAATAATAAAAGAAGCACTCCAAGCCAACGCCACCGTCATAGCACTCGCACACAATCACCCCAGCGGCAACACCAAACCAAGCCGCGAAGACGACAACATAACAAGAAAAGTAGCAGACGCCTGCAACACAATGCGCATACACCTGCTCGACCATCTCATAGTAACCGACGGAGGATACTACTCATACCGAGAAGAAGGCAGGCTATGACAACAGCAGGATAACAACCCGGTCAAGCCAAGAACAAAACAATAGAAAAACAAAAAAAACAAACAACGAAATAATGACACAGAAAGAACAAGCACAGACAGAACAACGCATCATAGAAGTATTAAAAACCGTTTACGACCCGGAGATACCCGTAAACATCTACGACCTGGGCCTGATATACAAGATAGACCTATCCACTGACGGCACACTCGACATCGACATGACCTTCACCGCACCGTCATGCCCAGCGGCAGACTTCATCATTGAAGACGTGCGCACCAAGGTATCAGCCGTCAAAGGAGTGACCTCCGCCACAGTAAACATGGTCTTTGAACCAGAGTGGGACAAGTCCATGATGACCGAAGAGGCACGCGTAGAACTGGGATTTGAATAAGAAAACAGTAGAATATAACCCACATGGAACAGCCACACGCAACACATACCACCCGCAAAGACGAGCCCACGACGAGCAAAAGCATATACTTCCTTGCCGATGCACACCTCGGCTCCCTCGCCATAGAGCACCGCCGCACACAGGAACGGAGGCTCGTGAGATTCCTTGACGAGATAAAACACAAGGCAGAGGCCGTATATCTGCTCGGCGATATGTTTGACTTCTGGAACGAATACCGCTACGTTGTACCCAAGGGGTACACACGATTCCTCGGAAAACTGTCAGAACTGACAGACATGGGTGTAGAGGTTCACTACTTCGTAGGCAACCACGACCTGTGGACCTACGGCTACCTGGAACAGGAATGTGGCGTGACGCTACACAGAAAGGCCACAACCGTGGAGTTGCACGGCAAGACATTCTTCCTTGCACACGGTGACGGCATGGGCGACCCTGACCCGAAGTTCAAGTTGCTCAGATGGTGTTTCCACAACAGACTATGCCAGAAAGCACTGAACTCCATACACCCACGATGGGGAATGGCATTAGGAATGAACTGGGCAAAGCACTCAAGACTAAAACGAAAGGACGGTAAGGAACCGCCATACATGGGCGAGACACGGGAGCATCTTGTGCTCTTTGCAAAGGAATACCTGCGCACACACCCTGACATAGACTACTTCCTCTTCGGTCACAGGCACATAGAATTGGACCTGCTACTCACAAAACAGACAAGAATGATGATACTCGGTGACTGGATATGGCAGTTCACCTACGCCGTGTTTGACGGAGAACACATTTTCATGGAGAACTATATAGAGGGCGACAGATAACTCGGCTCAGTAGATATTATACGTGGACGACATGATGCCTACACTACTGAGCCTGATTATCCCTGCCGTAGGGCCCTCTGTTTACGCTGTAATTACTGTATCTCCACGTTCTGTGTCAGTTTCCGCCATTTCTCGATCAGTGCAGCAAAGTCTGCTGGCCACTCGCTGGTGAAGTCCATCTGCTGCCCTGTTACGGGGTGAATGAATCCGAGGGTGCGCGCGTGGAGTGCCTGGCGTGGGCAGAGGTTGAAACAGTTTTGTATATAGGCTTTGTATGAGGAGGAACGTTGTCCGCGCAGTATCTCACTGCCTCCGTAGCGTTCATCGCCGAAGAGTGGGTGACCGATGTGTTTCATGTGGGCTCGTATCTGGTGGGTGCGACCGGTTTCGAGTATGCACTCCACGAGGGTTACATATCCGAATTTCTCCATTACCTTCCAGTGTGTGACGGCTGATTTGCCTATCCCCGAGTCTGGCGGTGCTACTGTCATACGCAGACGGTCTTTGGGGTCACGTGTGATGTTGCCTTCTATTCGCCCACTGTCTTCGGTAAAGTGTCCCCAGACGAGGCAGTTGTAGGAGCGGTGTGTATTATGGTTGAAGAACTGCTTGCCGAGACTGGACTTTGCGTCTGGTGTTTTTGCTACTACGAGCAAGCCGCTGGTGTCTTTGTCTATGCGGTGTACAAGGCCTACTTCTGGTGAGTTTGGGTCAAAGTCGGGCACGTCTTTCATGTGCCATGCCACGGCATTGATTAGTGTACCGCTGAAGTTTCCTGCTCCTGGGTGTACTACCATTCCTGCTGGCTTGTTTATTACCATGAGGGCATCGTCTTCGTACACTATGTCAAGGGGTATGTTTTCGGGATATATGGTGGTGTCATGCTTGGGCTGATGCAGCATTAGTGTTATGACGTCTGACGGTCTTACCTTGTAGTTTGACTTTACTGTCCGCCCGTTGACATAAATAAAACCCGCCTCAGCAGCCGCCTGAATACGGTTGCGAGACGAGTGCTGCATCCTCTCGAAAAGGTATTTGTCTATTCGTACTGGAACTTGTCCCGAATCTACCTCACAGCGGAAATGTTCGTAAAGGGCTTCATCGCCCGTCGTTTGCGGGTTTTCGTCGTCTATTTCCAGTTCTTCTAATTCTTCTATGTCGTATGTATGTTTCATATATGTGGCAATGGTGTTGCCTTACTGGTGTTATTCAGTCGTCTTTGCCTATGTCACGTATTATTTTTACGTGGTGTGTCCGGGGATTTGTAAAGTGGGGCTTTTTGTGATGGCATGGTGTTTTTGTGTGCCTGCCGGGCTGTTGTGATTGTTGGCGTCCCCTGCACTGTGCGCATTATTCTATTATCTCGAAGTCGTCGCCGCTACCGCCCACTTCTTCTATTATGAGTTCTTCACTGCCAGAGGTATTGTAATCGTCTGTACTGTATTCTTCTGGCATATCTGTCATATAGACGGAGTCTTCTGCGTTGCGTTGCCCGTTGCCTACCTGTACTGTGAGGCGGCTTTCTATGGATATGCGGTCTCCTGCTGATACGTGTTTGCCGTTAACCACTATACCATACACCCAGTCTTTCTCGCCTGAGACATACTGCGGTGGGTTTAGTTTGAAGCCTAATGCTGAGAGACGTGCCATTGCTTCACGCAGGGAACTGTTGTCTATAATGTCTGGCAGCACAAGCGTGGGGGAGTCAGTGGCGTTGACAGTGAGGTAAATGGTTCTTCCGCTCTTTACCATAGTGCCTGGTTGCGGCAACTGGTCGAGTATTGTTCCCGGAGGAAGGTTCTTGACATAGCCGGTGTCATTGATGACAACGTCCATGCCAAGAGCCGTGAGTGCTTTCAGGGAGGCTTCGTATGAGTGTTTGCGCACGTCGGGAATGGTGATTGATTCACCGTGATGCGTATATACGTTCATTGCCACATTTGCACCGATAATCATCAGTGCAACGACAAATGCCATGGCGAGTAGGTTAAGCCACAGGTATCTGCCTGTCAGTTTACGTATGAATTCTGAGGTCTCCACTGCTTATATTGTTGGTTGTTGTGCGTTATCTGATATCTATAACGGGCACCACGTCCTTATCGTTATATTCGAGGTTCTCGCCTGCCATACCCCATATGAAGGTATAGTAGTATGTTCCGCTGGCTGCATGTATAGACCATTCTGGTGACATTATGGCCTGTTCGTTGTGCAACCATACGTTACGTGTCTCCTGTGGTTCACCCATAACGTGGGAAATGGTCTGTCCCTCCGGGAGGTTGAAGTAATAATAAGCCTCGATACGACGGCCGTGTGTGTGAGGCGGCATGGTGTTCCACACTGCTCCGGGCTCCAGTTGTGTGAGTCCCATCTGCAATTGGCAGGGGCCTTCCTGCAACGCATCGCGAACGATAAGTTTATAGATTGTGCGGCCGTTAGCCTCCTCTTTTGTTCCTACTGGTCCCCATACGGCAGCCTTGAGCGAGCCCTTGCGTCCGTCAAGGGTAACCCACTGTGTCTTGTAGTGCTTGTGTGCGGTAGCGGAATTGATGTAGAACTTGGCTGGGTTCTTACCGTCTTTTGAGCGGAAAACGACTTCCTTGTTCACGTCCTTGTCCTTGTCTATATGTCCACGGCCTATGTATAGTGCTTCTTTTGGACCGAGGACATACTCCTTGCCGTCAACAATGACGGAGCCTTCGCCCTGTCCACAGTTGATGATACCCATCTCTCGGTTGTAAAGGAAGTAGGGCTCCTTGATGGTTTTGTCAACAGAGAGGCCGAGGGCGGTGAAGTTCTCTATCTTCAGGTCCTTGCTTACAGGCATCGCTCCACCAAAGATGAAACGGTCATACTGTGAGTATGTGAGATTAATCTCGTCAGGTGACATCACCTTCTCCATCACGAAACGGTCACGAAGGGTCTGTGTGTCATAGTGCATTACGTCACGAGGATGGCACGCTGTTTGAAACTTTACGTTCTGTTGTGCCGATACATTGAGTGCTGCGAGAGCCAATGCAGCGATGGTTAATACTTTCTTCATTGCTATATAGTGTTGGTTTTGTCTTACTTTATTTATTTATTTCTTGTTGATGCGCACACGGTTCCATGCAACAAGTGCGATGGTCAAGATGGTGAGTATGCCTGCTCCGATATATGAAAGATACCTCATGCAGGCGTAGATGGCAAAGGCTATGGGTGAGGAAGCGAAGTCAAGTGCTCCGGCGCTGAAGCCCTCTGGCACTTGGACAGCCTTGTCGTCAGGATGGGCGGCAGATACCTCATGGGCAGCAGAAGTGAAGTTATCTGCCATAAGGGTTACGAAATAAAGGCCTATCGCCATAACAACAAGTCCGACAATGAATGATTTTACAACATTACCATTGGTATATGGTAGCACCATCACAAAGACATAGAACATTCCTGCAAGTGATGCCAGCGGCAGGAATTGGTTACCAGGAAGCACAACTGCCAATACAAGTGTTACGGGAATGAGCAGAAGGCTGACAATGAGCGTAGTGGGATGACCTATTACAAGGGCTGGTGACATTCCGATATAGAACTCCTTATCTGCGCCGAACTTCTTGGCAATGAGTTCACGGGTGGCCTCTGATATTGGTTTCAAACCTTCTATAAAGAGGCTGGTGATGCGAGGTATGAGTTCCATCACGGCTCCCATCTTTATGCCAAGACCGAGTGTTGCCGGTATATTGTCAACGAGTTCCTGTGAATCCTTACATGCAAGGCAACCTATTATGATGCCTATTATCACACCAAGGAATAGCGGTTCGCCAAACAAGCCGAACTTCTTCTTCATGCCCTCAGCATCAATATTCAATTTGTCAAAGCCCGGAATCTTATCCAACACCTTACCAATGACAATTGCAAACGGTGTAAATCCCTGGCAGAAAGGCTGTGGTATGGATATTCCCTCCATGCCTGGATAGAACTTCTGGAACTTCTTTGCCGTGAGATCAGCCATGACAAGCGTCACGATATAGCATATTATAGCAGCGAAGAAGCCCCACCCTATGTTGTGAGTAAGGAAATATACCACTGCACCGATGAACGCAAAGTGCCAGTAGTTCCAAAGGTCTATGTTGACAGTACGTGTGCATCCTGCAAGCAACAAAAGGAGATTCACACCGAGACACACAGGGATAATGAACGCTCCGACCGTTGTGTTGTATGCAACTGATGCCGCTGCTGGCCATCCCATATCGAAAACCTTTAACTCAAGACCGTAAATCTCAACCACCTGAGCAAGCGCTGGACCGAGACTTGACGTGAGAAGTCCTGTTATCACGCCGAGACCAACAAAGCCTACGCCTACATACAGGCCGCTTTTTAGGGATTTTGAGAAATTGATGCCGATGCAAACACCAAGAATAGTGAAGATGATTGGCATCATAACAGCGGCTCCGAGACCGATAATGTACGAAAATACTGCTTCCATTGAGTAGTTCTTTATATTAAGTTGTTGTTATATTGTTGTTGTTTGCTTAATCCGTTGTCTTTATAATGACAGGCGTGTCAAGTTGCTTCTTCCACTCCTTCAAATAGTCAAACCATTCCTTTGAAGATTTGAAACCAAATGTCTCCATGTCACAAGTGACAGTAAACCAGTAGTCAACCTCATCTCCTCTTGTAGCAATCACTTGTACATAAGCCTGATTAGGTAACCTCTCCTTCCCGTCTGTGAAATGACTGTCGCCCTTATAGAAGCGTTTGGGCACGGAGATTCCCAATCCTACCGTGTGAGTATCATACACCTTCGGGTTATTGCCTGCACACGCTGTACCCCAGCATCCACGCAGTCCTGCCTTGTCAGAGAATTCTTCTGACCCTTCAACTATGTCAACTATGCCCGTAGAAAGGGGGATGTCCGCCACGTCACGAGAGAACCTTACTTCAACTTTCACGTCTCTATGACCGGCATAAAGGATGTAACGAGTGGTTATATCCACTGGCTTGATACCCTCCATAGGTTGCCAACCCTTGTTGGTTATGTCAAGTATAGTCCTCACAGGACCATCTGTTACTACTGTCTGTGTACGGTTTCTGACGTTCTCAAACATCACCGCCGTCTTGCCATTCCAGCCATGTAACGCTCCGCAGCCATACGTACTGCCAGTGTATAGCACGTCATCACCTGAGTTCGCGGCCTTCTGCTCCTTGGAAGGATAGAAGCCTGTCTCTGCGATGTCAGCCTTCAGTTCGCGGTGTCCGTAATAGTCTATCGACTGACGGTGGTCACAATACACCCTAAATCCTACCATATCATTCTCCATCACAGCGCCGTGCGGGAAGATGTAGTTATAAGGATTAGTCTCCTTTGGGAATGTTACAGACTTTATCTTCTGGTGCTTCAGCGTCTTTGCAGACTTATCTCTGTCTCGAATACCAAGGTAACCGTATGTTACCGCAGCGTAATTACGAGGCTCTCCCACTGTTGACAATTCCACGGTGAACACTTGTCGCTCCTTTTCTTGCATGTCTGTGAGGAACGCAAGTTCATCGAACTCACCGTCATCATCAAGGTCATCCAACTGGCAAGGAATTTCCTTGCCATCATGTTTTACAACGGCTGTACGCACGTCGTCATCAACTTCCATCACCACCGGCACCGCCTTGCGTCCGTAATTTGATGGATTCGTCACCGTAACAGTGACTTTTTTTGTCGCAGCAGAAGCCATTATCGGGAATAACAACGCCGCAATGATAGTCAGTAGATAGTTCATATATGAAAGTTTAGTTGTGTCACTTGTCGTTAGTTTGTTCCTCTTTATATATCTCCTCCAATGGAATCATTACGAAAGGGCGTTCCTTCATCAGGGGATGTGGTATGTGCAAGTCCGGTTCCTCCACAGTCATCTTGTCGTAGAGAATTATATCTATGTCTATAATACGGTCCTGATACTCCCCACACTTAGACTTTACCGTGCGACCCATGTCACGCTCTATGCTCTGCGTTGCCTCCAATAACTGTCGCGGAGTGAGGTTTGTGCTGCAACATATTACCGTGTTCACAAAGTCATTCTGCGATGTAAATCCCCACGGTTTGGAATGGTAAAGCGATGATTTACGTTCTATCCGCCCCACTTTTCCCTCTATCCTCTGGTATGCTTCAGTTATATTTCTCTCCTTGTCACCAAGGTTTGTACCTATGGCAAGATACGCAACGTGCTCCTTTCGCATACTTAGTCGTTCATGATCAGCATCACATCACCGAAGCATCCGAACATATATCCGTTCTTTGCAGCCTGCCTGTAAGCCTCCATAACGACCTCAAAGCCACCGAACGCACATGTTGACATCAGCATAGTGGACATAGGATGGTAGAGATTTACCAACAGACAGTCGGCCAGTCCGAAGTCATAAGGTGGGAATATGAACTTGTTTGTCCACCCCGCAGCCTCTTTCAGGAATCCATCTGTTCCCACACTACTCTCCGTAGCCTTCAATACGCTTGCTCCAACTGCACACACTCTGTGTCCAGACTTCTTCGTATTGTTCACAAGGTCACACGTTTCCTTGTTTATATGCATCTCCTCCGAATCCATCTTATGCTTTGAGAGATCCTCCACCTCGATAGGAGTGAAGTTGCCAAGACCTGAGTGTATTGTTATGAATGCGGTGTTTATGCCATGTATTTCGAGCCTCTTCATCATCTGTCTTGTGAAATGTAGGCCTGTTGAAGGTGCTGTTACCGCTCCTTCATGCTCTGCAAATACGCACTGGAAGTCCTCAAAGTCCTCTTCTGTCACTGGTCTGTCCAGTTTCCCATTCTTGCCTTTGTGGTCTATGATATAACGTGGTAATGGTGCCTGGCCTATGGCGAAAAGGTCCCGTTTGAAGTCTTCATGCGGGCAATCATATAGGAAGCGCAGTGTGCGGCCACGTGATGTAGTATTGTCTATGACCTCTGCTACCAGCGAACCACTATCGTCAAAGAATAGTTTGTTTCCTATTCTTATCTTTCGGGCGGGCTCTACAAGCACATCCCACAGGCGCATTTCCTGGTTCAACTCACGCAGAAGGAACACCTCTATCTTTGCGTCTGTCTTCTCCTTTGTACCATATAGACGTGCGGGAAACACCTTCGTATTATTGAATATGAAAGTGTCATGCTCGTCAAAATACTTAAATATATCCAGCAGTGTCAGGAATTGCTTGCCTTTAAGTGGCTTTCCCTTCTCGTCTGTCTTATAAAACTCTATCGTCTGTGACTTCTTATGAACCACCACCATGCGACACTCGTCAGGGCGTTTTACTGAGAATTTCGTCTTCTCTCCCTTGTCATTTGTCACCGTATGCTCTATATTGTGTGGGTATAGAGCCACCTGTGAGGCTGGCAGATTAAAGTCAAACTGTGATAATTTCATATATCTTGCTTCTGATTGTATTATTTGTTATTATCTTGTCTTCCTCTTATAGTTCTGTTCAAGCCATGCGGGGAAGTCGTCGAGGGTTATGCAGTCCTCTATCCTCACATCGCCAAGACGCGTGCGACAGAGGGATGTTAGATATGCACCAGTACCCAACGCCCTGCCTATATCACGGCAGAGAGAGCGTATATACGTGCCCTTGCCACATTCCACACGTATGAAGGCCTGCATCTTTTCTTTGTCAAATGACAACAGTTCTATCTCCTCCACATGGATAGGCTTGGCTTGCAACGCTACCTCCTTATCCTTCCTCCGCAACTCGTATGACCTCTTTCCGTTCACCTTTACCGCACTATATGTAGGCGGCACCTGCATTATGTCTCCCTCAAAGCGTCTTAGGGTCTCACGTATGAGGTTTTCCGTTATGTGCGCCGTGGGGTAAGTATGGTTCACCGTGTGCTCCTTGTCATAACTGGCGGTTGTTGCCCCGAACTGCAACATGGCGGTATATTCCTTTGAATGGTATTGCAGGTTCGGTATCTCCTTGGTACATTTGCCTGTACACAGTATCAACACCCCCGTTGCCAAGGGATCAAGCGTGCCGGCATGACCTGTCTTTATGCGCTTAACACCCGCCGCCTTGGATATGCGAGTGCGTACATAGGCCAGCGCACCAAAACTTGACATCCCATAGGGTTTGTTGATATGCAGTATCTCTCCTTGCTGAAAATCCATGTGATTTAGCAGAAATTACATATTATTGTTATGATACCCACCACGGCACAGTATATGCCGAAGTATATCAACTTACCTTTCTTTACTATGTTTATCATCCACTTGCAGGCCAGACAACCACTGACAAACGCGGCAATGAATCCCACTGTAAGTGGCAGTGTGTCTATTCCGCCAAAGGCTTCCTCGCCCTTCGCCACCTTAATCACATCGAGAAGGGCTTCACCGAGGATTGGTGGGATAACCATAAGGAACGAGAACTGCGCCAGCCTCTCCTTCTTGTTACCAAGTAAAAGACCCGTGGCAATGGTAGAACCCGAACGACTCAAGCCGGGTAACACAGCCAATGCCTGCGCCACACCTATTATAAATGCATCCATTATACTTATCTTCTCCTTCGGCCGGGGCTTGGCGTAATAGGAGAATGTCAGCAGTGCAGCCGTCACCAGCAGCATAATGCCGACTATCAGCAGACCCGACCCGAAGATATTCTCCACCGTTTCCTTGAAAAACACGCCGACTATTCCAACGGGAATCATGGAAACGATGATATTGAGAGTATATCTTGTCTCATCGTTCAATTCAAATTTGAACAGTCCTTTTAATATCCACGCTATCTCACTCCATAGTATCACGAACGTGCTCAGCACCGTTGCCACGTGTACCGCCACCGTGAAGGCAAGGTTTTCCTCACCGTTTACGTTGAAGAGATACGACCCTATTGCGAGATGTCCGCTACTGCTGACAGGCAGATACTCTGTAAGTCCCTGTACCAGCCCCAATACTAATGCCTCTACTGAATTCATTTCTTCTTGGGCTTATACATTATACCTGCGATGATAGAGACGAATCCCACGAAACAAATGACTGGTGCCACCTTTATTCTCAATGCGGAGAATATCTCGCTGTCAAACGCCTCACGGCTTGAACTTGCCCCTGTCATAAGCAGGAAGCCAATAACGACAATGATCATACTCACGCCTATCAGCACGAAGTTGGTCTTGCCAAATGCAAAGTCTTTGTTGTCCATATAGTTTATATTATTTCTTTTCTGTTCCTCCTTGGCTACAGTGATACCAAGTCCTGCCATCTGTGAACTCGTCCGTAAGTTCCGCCACGACAATCATCTTGCGCTTACACCTTATTATTATATATATTATACGCGGTACAACCTCCGCGTTGGCATACGCAGATAGCGGTTCACTGACAAGAACACACACACGGTGGAAATCATTATACCAAACAGTAGCACTGACACTCCCGTTATGACTACCACCTCCCATGTCACAACCTCCGTTATGTCTGGTTCGAAGTCATACAGTGCATAGCCTATCCCCGCCAGCACAGCATCCGCCACGAACGAGGCTATCAGGCCCTCCACCACCGCCATCTTGATGAACGGTCGGCGTATGAACGACCATGGTGCGCCCACCAGTTTCATGGTGTTTATTGTGATGCGACGTGCATATACTCCCAGACGCACCATATTGTTGATAAGCGAGAAGGATATGAATGTCAGCAGAGCAGCCAGCACAAGCATCACCAGCGTCACCCTGCTAAGGTTCTTGTTTACACTGTCCATCAGGTCCTTTTGGTAACTCACCTCCGCCACCTGTTTGTACCTCCGCAGGTCTTTTGTTATCCACACCATTGAGTCGGCATTGGCACAGTCTGCTTTCAGATGCAACTCCGCCGACGGCACAAAGGGGTTCATGCCAAGGAACTCCGACGGATCCGTGCCCAAAGCCTTCGACTGCTCTTTCAAAGCCTGCTCACGTGATATATATGTAAGTCTTGTGACGTAATGCTTCTTACGCATCTTGTTACACAACACTGCTGCCTCACGGTTGGAGACATTATCTCCAAACAGTACCGTCACGGCGAGATTCTCCTTTACGTATGCTGACAAATTGCGGGCTGTGAGACCGGTGAACACCACCAATCCCAACAGTATCAGCACCAACGAGGTGCTGATACACAGTGTCACCACCTGCAATCCGCGTCCTCCGCCACCCTGTTTACGTTTCTTTTTTGTTGACATATAGTTATGTTTAACCACGGCTTTCCGTCTTCTGGAAGCCTTGGTAAAAGTGTATAATCATGCAATTACGCTACAAAGTTACAACAAAAAGAGGGCGAAAGCAAGTGTTTAACCTATATTAACTCTCCAAGTGGATTGTAATCGCAATTCTACGTCCTTGAGTACTGGTTTTTGTAATACAGCAACTGCGGGGCATTTCCCGTTTAAGGGAATGTCCCGCAGTTCTTGTTCTGCCCCTTTCCGTGCGTCGGCACGCTGGGCATTATGGTGAAATTACTTTATGTACTTCACGTTGTTCTTTACCACTGTGCCTTTGTAAGACTTGCCTACGCGCTGTCCAGCGAGGTTGTAGAGAGTCTCGTCAGCGACAGTCTCCGTAGCCTTCACCTCGTTAACGTCTGTGAAGACGGTTGCTGTCGTTGCCTCGCCAAGGCCACCCATCTCGTTGGCTGCACGCACTGTCCATGCGGCAGAGGTGTCGTCAACTTCGTAGGTGTTGGTTGTTACAGCAGTAACATACTCGCCATTCTTGAACAGAACCCAGCAGAGCACGTAGTTGTTGTCATCCCATGTCATGGTCTTTGTGTCGGCATCAATCCTCACGTTGGCAGGTGCTGATGCCTGTTCCGTGAGTGCTGTCGGATCCCAATCGTCGTCCTGACCCATCACGTTGGCAAGGCTCATGGCCTTAACGTCGTCAAGTGTCAGGATAGGATCGTTAGGATGCTCGTTGCCGTCCTTGCCTGTCCATGAGGTGCGGCGGCCTGAAAGGTCAAGGCTTGTGCCGCTGGTGAGGTATGAGTTGTACTCTGCAAAGCGTGCAGGCCAGCCTCCGCTCATGTCAGCCCAGCCGTTGCCAAGAGGTGCTGCGTCCATCTTGGTGTTGATGAAACATGCTATCGGTGTGCCGCTGCCCCATGGGCGACCGAGGTAGAAGGTCACGTCTGAGGTCTCCTTCTTGATGTAGCAGTTGTTGAATACATAGCCGTACTTCTTCGCCTGTGACGGTACAGCGAGGTAACCACCGCCACCGCACTGCTGCAGTGTCACGCCATTATAATATACATCACCCTTACCGCAGAGGTAGTCGGTGCGTCCGCGCAGTACGCCACCCTCGAAGTAGAACTTACCGTTAGAGTTGTTTGACACGTAGGTGTCCTGATAACCCCACAGGCAAGCATCCTTGAAGACGGTCTTGTTACCCTTGTCGTTGAGTGCGATGTCACGTCCGCGCGCGTCGCCCATTGACGTTTTGACTGTCAATCCCTGGAAGTAGTTTTGTGTTCCGGTGTTGCTGAGCACGTCACCCATGCCGATACCCTCCGAAATGTTTGCCTCGCCGTACTTGCCGTTGACTGTCTCTGTCGGGCAAGAGTTGGTTATCGTCGTCTCAGAGTAGCCTGTACCGATGAACGAGATGTTGCTTGCGGTGATGTAGGTTGTCGGGTCCTTGAATTTCTTTGTTATAGTACTCTCGTCAGGAAGCGTTATCGTGTTGGTCTTTTCCGCCTCACCTGCCGGCAATACATAGTTGCCCGCCGGGATGAGGATGCGGTAACGTGCGGTGTTATTGGAGCCCTTGGCGTTGGCTGCCGCGATGGCTTCAGACAGTGTGCCGTCTGTGCCTACCACGAAATCATACAGTGCTTTCTCCACTGCTGGCTTCACCTTGGTCTGGAAGTTGATAGTGATGTCCTCGGCCAGGGTGTTTCCTGTAAGGTCAGATACAGAGCCTCCGTAGAGCACGAACTGCGCCTCAGAAGAGTAAGACAGTCCCTTGTACTCGCAGATTACGGTCTTGCCGCTCACTGCTGGGGTGAGTACCTCGTTGCCGATGGTTGCCTTGGCATTCTCTGTCAGCATCACCTTCTCGTCGAATGTCAGCACAATCTTGCCGTTGGCAGATGCGCCTGTGGCGTTGTTCTCAGGCACGGAACTTACGAGTCTCGGTGCTGTGCCGTCGTCAATGAGCTTCGCAGCGCCGGTGATGAACGTTGCGCCGAGGGCGATACCGTCGTTAGGAGAAGCCGTTCCGGCAACAGTTGAAGTCTTGTCGCTTATCCAGCGGAGATATACCTTTGCCTGATTGTTGGCTGCTGCAGGCAATGAGAACGTGGCATCAGCCCATTTCTTCGCGCCTTCAAGGTTCACCTTGCCCACTGTCTCCCATGTCTCTCCGTCGAGAGAGTATTCCACGAGTTGTGTGGTATATGCGTTGTAGTTATACACCATGGACGTGATTACCTTGATGTCGGTGAACGCTGACGCGTTAATCATGGTCTGCCAGTACCAGTGACCCACGTCACCGTTGGTGGAACCGGTGCGCCAGTTCACTGCTGCCGGACGGCCTTCGTAACCGCCAGCGGCCTGTTGGCTCTTGTCAAGCCAGCCTGATTCTTCTCCTGCCTCGTTGCGGAGCACGAGGTTCACGGCGTCATTGTCGGCAGCGAAGAAGTCTGCCGCGCGGCCTGCGCCGCCTGACTTTATGAAGTCCCAGCCTACGATATAGTCTATTGCGGAGTATGAAGCGGTGAACGCCTTGTCCTCATTCATGGTGACAGGCATCTCCGCTGCTGTCTCTCCATTGTCCCAGTTGGTGAAGGTAAGTATCTTGTTTGAGGCGGCGGAGATGACAACCTTCGTGCCTTCCTCGTACATATTCTTTCCTTCAACCACCGTTGGAGCAGGTGAAAGGGTCACCATGTAGTCGTTAGCGCCGCCCTCTACCTTTATGTCGAGCGCATAAGTGTTCACCTTTTTGAAGTTGGCCGTCAGTGTCTCGTCTGCCGTTACGGTGTATTTGAACTTCGCTTCGGTTGACACTTCATTGCCCGCCTTGTCTGTCCAGTTGACAAAGTCGTAGCCGAAAGCCTCTTTTGCGGTCAGCGTCACCTCGGTATTCTCGACGTATTGGTCAGACTTCGGATAGATGGAAACCTCTCCTCCCTCCGCGGGAGCGGCTGCCAGTTCAACGGTATATTTGTTTACTGCCGCGATGGTTCCGTTCACCTTGCCTTCTATTGTCAGCTCGCCGAATCCGGCCTGCCTGGTGTTTCCTACGCCGACAGTGAGTGAAACGGTGAACATATCGGTTGTGGCCAGCTTGGCTTGCTGTTCCTCTGTCAGCTCGATGACGATCTGGTTGGTGTAGTCAGCGCTACTGCCATACTTGTCTTCTGCCTGTGTCTTGTTGTTGCGCGGTGCGGTGTATGTACCCAATTTGATGGTTTCATTGTTGGCTTTGGCTGTAACATTCACGCCGCTTTGTGCGTCAGTGCCGAAGCGTGCGATGTAACAAGAGAACTTGGTAGGTGTGAATGTCAGTCCTGCCGCAGGCTTAACATTGGCGCTGAAAGTGTCAGACACGCCGTTTGCCGGCTGCAACTTAGTCATAACCACAGCGCCTCCGTTCGGGTATTTAGCCTGACCTGTGCCTGTACCTTTAATTGATACGTTGTCTCCGAGGTCCATTGCGACTGTTGCGAATGCGTCTTCCGGCTGCTTGGTGTTGCTTGTTGTGGCGTCATTCAGCGGCCAAACAGCCGATACCGGCTCGTTGGTGTATGTCTTTCCGCCGGTCTCTTCCTGAACGAGAGGCAGCACTGTCTGTATGTAGCGATAGTATCCGCCGTCGCCGATAACGATGTCTATTGCCTCGGCAGTGTTGGCTATGTTGTATGATATGGTCTTTCCGGGTGTGTAATCTGTCTGTCCGTCAATGGTGGTAGTGGTGATGGCGTTGTATGCCTCCATGCTTACCACCGCGCCTTTTGCTGACGGTATGGTCAGCTTGGTGCCTTTGACCATCTGCGCCCAGTCGGTGTTGCTGGCGTTGTTTATTTTTCCAGACGTTGCGTCATAGTCCAGCTTCACGTCTATTGTCTCACCGTCTATGGTTGCCTGTGTCACCCATACGCCGATGCCGTTGCCGCTTCCCTCCACTTCTATGACCGCTGCGCCTTGGTCTCTGCGGAAGTTCCACTTCAGTGTCACGGGCTCCTTTCGGTCAGCAAGGGTCTTGGTGTTCTGCGTGAATATAGGTGTCAGCGTTACGTCAGCGGTAGGAGTGTATGGCTCGCCAGCCTTTACGGTATTGGTACCGTCGGTCCATCCCGTCAGGGTGTAGCCCTCTTTATATAAGGTGAAGTTGGTGGGAATGGTGTATGTGTCGCCCTCTGTCCATGTCACTGCGGCGGGAACCTTGCCTGCCGCGGTCTCGTCGCCGAGGGAATAGGTGATGTCATACCTTGTCAAGACAACTTCAGTCTTTTCCACGGCGATGTAAGGGCAGTAGCCCATGCCGCTTATTGTCAGCGTGGTGGCATCGCCAGTGTAATACAGTTCGGCAATGCTGGTGTGACCACCCTTCCAGCAATCCTTCACAGGTGTCTTGCTTGCGACTTTCTCGCCGGCAGAGTTCTTCACCACGATGTCATTGCCTGAGTATGTGCACTGACCGACAGAAATCTTCACGTTGCCGTCCACGGGGACGGTAACGACAAGGTTTGTCATGCCATGTTCACTGTGGTAATTTCCGCTTATGGTAGCCACAGCGGAAGCATCGTCTGCTGCAACACGTGTGGTGTTGCCCGCATCGTCAACGGCTACTCCAAAACTTACAGCGGTACCCTCCACTTGCTCTTCGGCGGTGAGGAGCGTACCTGGCTCGTTGTTAACCATGGCACTGAAGTTTTTGAAGCCTGCCCACGACATCATTGTACCCGCTATGAGCAGGCACAACGTCAGAATTAATCTGGTACTTGTCTTCATTGTTTTTGTTAGTTAGTGATATAAGTATAATAATAAATGGTTCTTGCACAGTTAGAAAAACTGCGACAAAGTTAACACTTTATCTTGATAAATTAGTATATTTAACGAGGAAAATGTGTCAAATGACTTATTTTTACTCCTTATTTGACACGAAAACACCTATTCTTAACGTGAGTTCTATGAATATACATTAGAATAAAGTAAGAGGTCTGTCATTTGAAATATCATCGGATTGTACTCGTATGATGGTTGCCTTGGGAAAGCGGTTTTAATCCTCAGGCCGCCTGGACTATGGCTTATGTGGTGGCAAAGGGTTAATTATTGGTAAATTATTGTTGTCTTTTCTTGCTGATTTTCTCAGAAAGGTGTAATTGTTTATGACAATGAAGATAAAGATTTATCAACAACTCCTTGACTGGAAGCGAAGATTTCTTTTATTTCAGCATCAATAACATACATATCTCCATATGTGTCTTTCAGCACATTTCTCGGGACGATATCCCACACCTCAATTCTATTGTTGAAATATTTACCAATTATATCAGATTTGTTAAATCCTAAAGCAGCCATAAACATATCAATCTCAATTTGTGTGGCTGGTAAGGCATATTTAACTAATCCTTGCATTAAAACTGGGCATACACTTCTACTGTCATAACCTGCAAATCCGTACAATTTGTATTGCGTTTCTGGAAAGGTTTGATTATGTAATATGATTTTTTTTTAAGAGTTTTGCAATGCTACCAGAATTCAACAAGTTATTTACTTTGTATATAACATTGTCTGATACATATGTATCGTTTTCATTGCCAGAAGGACCTGGGACACCTAAGTTGAAAACATCATCCATAGGTATCCACAATCCGTGTTCCTTAGCATACGATTCTGCAATACGTTGTTCAACCTCAAAGTGACTTACATGTTTTTTGCCATTTCGAAGTTCTTCTTCATATAGTTTGCAGCGTCTATGGAGTTCATTGGAGATTTCTTCCATTCCTCCATTTTCCGGAGTTTTCTTTCCGTCGATTCCTGATGAAACTGATTCAAATATATCATTGCAATCCATTTTTGCCGCAAAGATATATATAAAAATTATAATGACCAAACAAATAGTAGATAATCTTCAAAAAAAGTCTGGAGGGTATCATTGTGCGCAGCGAATTGGTGACGTTCGAACAGACTCACAGTTATTATTCCGTTTATTGTGTTTGTTCGTGTCCCCGCTCATTTTTTCCCTCCAAAAGTTTGGTGGCTTCAATATTTCTTGGTATGTTTGCGGCGTGAAATCAGTTTTAATTACAATTATTATAGCTTATGACTACAATATCATTAACATACAATGAAAAGAACAAATTAGCAAAAAAGACAATAGATTTTTTGCTCTCTCTTGGTGTTTTTCAAGTTGAGACATACGAGTCTAATACAAAAAAGAAAACGTTGAAAGCTATAAAAGATGCCAAGGAAAAACGTAATGTTACAGTATGCGATACATTTGAGGATTATCTTAAAGCTGTTTCAGAATGGATACTTGCACATTTTTCTATGACAATGCAATCCGAAGGGCATCCTCTGTCATAAGAGATTATACTGTTATGTTTATTTACGCACATCTCTTGGTGGAATGAAAGAAAAGGAGTAACTTTGCAACAGTATATTTTTTTACTTTTATTAAACACATTTTCTTTATGGACATCGGAGACAGAATACCTGAGGTTCTTGGCATTGACCAGAACGGACGTGAGATTAAGGCGAGCGACTTCAAGGGTCGCAAGGTGGTACTGTACAGTTATCCTAAGGCCAACACACCGGGCTGCACTGCCGAGGCGTGCTCTTTACAGCAGCATAAGGCGGAACTTGAGGCTGCGGGATATGCGGTGATAGGCATCAGCAAGGACAAGGTAGAGGCGCAAAAGAAGTTTGCTGACAAGTTTGCCCTGGACTTTCCACTGATTGCTGACACCGAAACCACGGTGTTGCAACAGTTAGGTTGCTGGGGCGAGAAGGTGATGTGCGGACGCAAGTCAGTAGGGATATTGCGCACTACATACCTCGTCAATGAGGAGGGAGTGATTGAGAAGGTGTTCCTCCCGAAGGAGATCAAGACAAAGATTCACGCTGAACAGATATTGGATTACATCAGCGGGAAGTGACACTGGGCTTCACCGTAAGGCTATGCAAAAAGGGACTGTATCGTAATCAGCACCTCTTTACCCTGCAATCAGCACCTCCTGACCAAGTAATCGGGGGCTGATTGTAGGATAATCAGGTGCTGATTATGGTGTGTCTGGGTGTTTACGGGTCAGTAGAAATTTGGTGGGGATAGGCATATAATTTGGACATACGGAAGAGGAAGAATTTCTTGTCAGCTACCCCTCTAAGATTGGCTCGGAAGAGTTTAATTTTGGCATTGAAAGATTCTGCAAGCGCGTTGG
>JALFNY010000203.1 GCA_022774105.1 Prevotella sp. | reverse complement strand
GCCTGCAAAATTTTCAGAAATTCTGAATGGTCGCATGATGGCAGGTGCTGATATGATGGCATTGCTGTGTTCCGAATACAATATTTCGGCTTCATATCTCCTTACAGGCGAGGGTACAATGTTTAACAATGGGAATAAGTTACCTGTGGCCCATCATACCACAAGCCCTAAAGAAGGCATTCCACTCATTCCGCTCAGCGCTATGGCAGGGGCACTTACAGGCGAACAGACGGTTCTCGAATATGAGTGCGAGAGGTATGTGGTACCAGCGTTCAACGGGGCTGACTTCCTTATACCCGTAAAAGGCAACAGCATGACACCTACCTATGTGTCTGGCGATATCGTTGCCTGCCAGCGTGTACCTATGGCTGGTCTTTTCTTCCAATGGAACAAGCCCTATGTGCTCGACACAGCACAGGGACCACTCATCAAACGCATCAAGCCAGGATCCGACAAGCAGCACGTACTCATCGTCTCCGACAACGAACAGTACGACCCATTTGAATTGCCGTATTCGGAAATACATGCTGTCGCACTCGTCATAGGCATCATTCGCCTGGAATAAACCACTGTGTCCTGCGCCTTTCCGCAGGATTATCAAACCAAACGCGCATCCAAATTTCACGCTATTCCTCGCAAACCCCCATAAATAGGCACTTTCTTGTGAATTCCGCCCCCTCAAAACGGTCTTTTTCCTTGAATTTCGCACCTTGAAAACGAGAAAAAAGCCGTTTTTCCTATGCTATTTGGACAGAGTGCCCCCAAAAAGAACTTGCAAAAATGTTAAAAGTGTCACCCTAAATGTCACGCTATTCATCACATTTCGTTTTTGCAAAGCCCAAAGTGTCACCCTAAACGTCACCCTAACTGTCACCCTAACCCCACTTTCAGACATAAAAAAGGGGAAGCAAGCAGCCTCCCCACAATTATGCCTTGAACGCACTGTTCAAAGCCTCATCACGCACTTTATCCATAATAACATCCATAAAAAAACACGCCACTGGCAGCCTTTTCCTGCCTCTTCCTTACCGACACACACCAAAGCGTCTCAAATGCCCCAGAAAGCCCATAAACACAAGGAATAAGGCATCCTAACACCCCCCAACTGCACTGATGTCACCTTCACGCTGATGAATGACCATGTACCACCACAGTATCGTCCAGACACAATAAAAGCAGCCTTTTGAGCTGCCATGTAACATTTTCCCTCTAAAACACCATTCAAAAGCACATCAAACGTAAAGCAAACGTAAAGTCAATGTTACATTTCGTTTTTGCCTTTTGTCTCATTCTCTCCAAGCCTCAACACCTCCCAACTCCTTTGTTTCCAACACTTTCACTGATTTAAGGCTCTCACACTCCATTACCACATTTCGTTTTGCCCCCATTAGGAGGACAGATAGAGAGCGAGCAAGCAGCGTCACGCATGCTGTCAATAGCCTCCTTACTCTCGTTGCTGGTGATATTCCTACTGTTATACAGTCAGTTCCGCAGCGTAAAGCAGTCAATGGTCATACTCCTCAACCTGCCTTTGGCACTGATAGGAGGGGTATTGGCACTGTGGATAACAGGCGGTGAGATAAACATACCAGCCACAATAGGATTCATATCTCTGTTTGGCATTGCCACACGCAATGGTATGTTGCTTGTCACACGTTACAATGACCTACAGAAACAGGGGCTGTCGCCATTAGAGAGTGTTATCCAGGGCTCTGCTGACAGGCTGAATCCTATACTTATGACGGCCCTGTCATCAGCACTCGCGTTGATACCTATGATACTCAGCGGGCATCTACCCGGTAGTGAGATACAATGCCCCATGGCAAAGGTGATACTCGGAGGCCTGTTCACCTCTACCTTGTTAAACGCCTTTATCATACCTATAATTTATTTGAAGACGTCAAGGCACTGTGTCAAACCCTAAAACCTGCCCCGTAGCAGGGCGTATAGACAGCCACTCCCTTATGCCGAAGAAGAAGAAGTGCATGGGCAGGAAGTCAACAAAGGCGAACATTATCTGAACAGGGTGCAATCGGGTAAAAACAGAACTTGCATTATAGGGTACAGCAATCTGCCGTTAAATACAATGTGAAGAGGTGCTGATTGCAGTGTAATCAGCACCTCTTTTGTCCCAAGTCTGTTAATAAGTTTCAGACCATTCCGTTTATCTATGTACCTGATTGTGTCGCGGTTCATCGAAGGCATTGCAGGCGATGTCGAGGGGAAGTGGGGCGCAGGAGGGCGCATATAGGAGCGCAAAGAAGCAGAAACACCACAGTGATGAATCTTCAGTCTAATGACCTGTTAGGGATTATAATTTACATTATGTTGTGGGGTTACACGATACGCATTGTAACTCACGATATATTATGGCAGTAACAAGAAAAAAGAGGCAAGTCTATGTATTCGCATGACTTGCCTCTTATGCTTTGTTATTTACTGATTACGCTTCACTGAACTGGTCTTTTCCCACAGAGCAGAGAGGGCATACCCAATCTTCTGGAAGATCCTCAAATGCTGTTCCTGGTGCAATACCGTTATCTGGATCACCTACCTCTGGGTCGTACTCATAGCCACATACGTCACATACATACTTTTTCATAGTCTTTTTACGTTTTTTGTTGGTTTGTCAATAATTGTATTTTATAATGCAAATTTACATATAATATTTTTGATTACACTATGACAGCAATGTTTTTTTTCTGTTGTTAAACTTTTTTTAGCATAAGGAGTAGATAAAGGTGTATTATAATAAAGCAACTAAGTGTATGGAGTTACAAATGTAATCCCCATACACTTAGTGTTCATACTTCTAAGACTTGTATCTGTTCGGTCTTGTATTATTATTATGTCGAGTTTATCTGTATATCTTCATAACCTTGTTATAGTAGTTTTGCGTGCCTTTAGTTGTGTATTTTACACCACCATTCCATAGTCGGATGGCACGTTCTACGTTATTTGTGGGATTATAGTGGCTCATTATGAGTACAAACATCTCCCTGCTCTTTTTCACACTGAAGCGGTCATTAAGGGTATATCTCTTTTTTTCTCCTCTTTTTTTCAGTATGGCATTACAGTCTTTTACCAGTATCGGAGTAATCTGCATCGCTCCGCAACTTTGTCCGCTTATAGCGCGACTATCTCCTTCACTCTCTACTTGTGTTATGGCATCCATCAGTGGACCCCAGTCAAATGATTTTGCTCCGTTTTCCCTTGCACTTGTTATTACGGAGAATGTTGTCATAAACAATGTAATAAATACTACCTTTGCAATCTTTGATATAAACATAATGTTAGTTTTTGGGAAGTATGAGCTTGTCATTGTAAGAACAAAGGGCACGTTACAGTTCTTATGTTTTTAGTTATGGGTTATATGTTATGAGCCAGCGCTAATAACTGTTCACTCATCACATACCACTCAAAACCAATTACTGTTGTATGTGCCAAGGTGACTTATGACGTCTTGTACTCCTTCTCAACCTTGCACGCTGAGTTACGTTAGCTTATTGCGGAGCAACGTAATGTGAGACAGATGGTCTTGTCACCGCTCAGAAGGTAGTGGCGTACAAGACTTGTGTAAGTGTATAAAATGAAGATTATTTCTCTATTCCTACAATACAGTCTTGTTGTGTAACGTCATCAACCTTCGACTTCCTGTTCATAATTAAATAGATTGTAATGCTTTACACAAAAGCATACATTCTACCTTTTCGTGTGCAAAGGTAGTAATAAAAAACTGTGTGCGCAAACAGTTTGCGGGAATAGATGATGTAACAGTGTGATTTATTGACGTTTGTCAACACTGTTCTTCTTTTGCTGCTTTTAGAATTATTGATGTAGCACCAATGGTAAATAGTGTATCATTATCTATTATACGACGTTCTTTGTCGGCAAGAATCTGGTTGTCAACGAAGGTCCCCGTGTAACTTGGGCCGTCGCGTAGCACGTACTTTAATTTGCCTTTCTTATCTCTTGACACATTGATTATACAATGATTCATGTCAATGGATGGATCATTGGTTTCTATCGGGGTATTGCATTTGGAACCTTTCATATATCGACCTATTATGTTGTCACCCATTCGTAGTGGCAATACCTGCTTGTAATGAAACACATTTTCTATTACTATAAGAGTTCCTACTCCCTCGTCATTTTCTTCTGCGGTAGGGTTTTCGTCTTTTTGCTGTTTGCGTAACTTCGAAACACCTATACGTATGCCAAATTCCTTACCACAGTCTGGACACATGAAAACAAGGGACTGCCCATCTTTATATCTCGTTTCGTCAAAGGTAATGTAGTTATCACATTTGGGACATCTTACTCGTTTCATGTTGCTATTGTATTAGTTATTTTGTGCTTTGGTGGTTTTGTTGCTTGGTTATGAGTGATTGTCGAAGAGTGATTGCTCGGCTTCGCCGCTTTGCTTGCAAAGAATTCATAAATAACAAAAACATTCAACTATGCTGCTTTGCCACAGTAAAGAATAAATTAAACAACGAGTTCACATAAACACATATTACTTAGTTATGGCTTATCCATGCATCGGCAAATATATTGTCAGATTCACGTAGAGCATGAAGATTCTCTTGTGCTGCTGTTTCTGAGGCATAACGGCCGTATATTACCTTCCGCATGGTACCTCGTTCGTATATCCTTGCTTCTTTGTAACCCGCTTTATGTAGGTTTGCGATAAATGCTTCTGCCCCTTTTTTTGATACCTTACTTGCAAGAACAATGGTATATCCTTCTATGGCCCCATCTGTGTTAGCAACATTTCTTGTTGTTAAGGTGTTGGACTTTGCTTTGTCGGTTACAATCTTCGCTTTGTCTTTGTTTATAATTACATTCGCCAGCGTTCCTACATAATTGTTGTTCTGCATAAAAGATGTAAGAAATTCTGTGTCTATCACAGAACAGGTGATAAATCTATTGCTGCCAATCCCCACAGGTATGCTTGAGAAAACAAAAAGGAGCAACACCA
Organism: Prevotella sp.; assembly: GCA_022774105.1. Taxonomy (GTDB): domain Bacteria; phylum Bacteroidota; class Bacteroidia; order Bacteroidales; family Bacteroidaceae; genus Prevotella. Next base: position 5,760 of record JALFNY010000203.1, on the reverse strand, counting down.
TGGCAGCCGCCAATATATTACGTAATGTGTGCAGTCTTATCTCTATGGTGTTGTTATGTACAGGTTCTGTTGTTTCTGGTTCTTTCGTTGAAGTTGTAGGACCGTTTGCACTTCCTTCTTCATATCTTGACACGTGATGTGTGCCTGTCTTCACCTCTGCAATGATATCTGATTTCTCAATCTTGTCGAAGTTGAACGAGTTTAAGGCATACAACTCAGGGGTAAGAAGCCCTGCCGTGCATGGCTCAAAGTCATATATTCCGGTGGTACAAAGTTTTATAATGCCAATACCATGGAACTCGTATGATCCCTCAGCCGCTATTGTCTGCCTTATATCTTCCACCTCGCTATCAATACGTTGCACAGCCTCAGGGTAACTGATGTCGTATGCCTCTACGTATGCTTGTGCCAGCAGAGAATCATTGAGTTGCAACTGTGGGTTAAAGCCCAAGGTGCGTTGTGGAGGATAGAACATTCCCACTTCTTCTATATATTCCGCTGCACGGTAGTGTGCCATAAAGCCACCAAAGCCTGGCACAATAACACACTCGTTATCGAGCAATAGTATCTCTATATGTCGGGAAAGTTCATTCATTTGTTATCTAATTGTCTTACAACCCAGAACTATGTTTGACGAAAAATGTGACGGAATGTACAACACTGTTAAACGTCTTACGTAGAACTGTCGAAAAGGGGGAAATCGTTGCAAAGGTAATCATTTTTTTTGAGAAACCAAAATATATTCAAAAATTGTTGTAAAAAATACTCAACAACTTTCTTATTAGAAAAAAAGGTAGTATATTTGCATAATGTAAGCAGCATAAGGCAAATTAATAACAAGTATGTCAATGCGCTTAATATTTGCTGGATAAACAAAATGTATAATGTGAAATACTTAATGAAATACACACTTCCTTTAATTTCTTTGGTACTTATGCTCAGCATATACGCATGCAATGGCAAGGTTGAGACAAAACATGATAGGGTAGAAGATATACAGGCAAAGAAACAACTGCAGGGTACATGGGTTAATGATATAGAAGGTAACATTGTTTTCTATTTTAGAGGAGACAGTGTGTTCTATGACGACTCCCTATCTACCCCAGTTACTTTTCATGTATATCACGATACGCTCTTCATAGATAATCATCCTCTAACGGCATATCCTATAAAGAAACTCGACAGTACCGAACTTTGTTTTGTTAATTCGGAAGGAGATGAGACAACTCTTGTGAGGGCAGGCAAAGACGTTATACCCCTTGCACGCGGAGAGTATAAAGGAGCGGTAACACTTAATCAAAGGCGAAAGATAAAGAACGATACTGTAATGATATATAAAGACAAACACTACCACGCATATACGCAGGTAAATCCTACTACATATAAGGTATATCGACAGACAACCAATAATGATGGTTTAAGAGTAGAGAGTTTATATTATGACAATATTGTATATATTGCCCTTTATGAAGGTCAGCGAAAAGTATTTGGTAGCAACATCACTAAGGCTGACTTCGCTGGTATGGTACCACAGGCATACCTTGACCAGGCCGTATTATCTGAAATTCTCGTAGATAACGCTACAGAACGAGGAGTTAGGTTCATTGCCGTACTCTCAATACCTGACAGTTATACCAATTACCGCGTTAATATCGACATAGATATGCTTGGTAAAAAGACATTGTCCATATGAGATATCAGCCGATAGACAAAGCCATACTTGCTGACGAGGTGAAGAGATATATAAAGAAAGAGCGTAATTTTCGTAACCCTCATCTTACACTACAGATGGTGGCAGAGGCACTTGGTGTGGCGCGTTCTACCTTGATAAAGGTTCTCAATGAAGAGATGCACACTACCTTTCATAAATATCTAAATAACTGCCGACTGCGATATTCTCGCCATCTTGTCATGCTTAACCATGGAAGGTTCTCTATGGAGCATATCGCTACCGTGTCAGGATATGGAAGTGTGCAGACATTCAACCGGAAATACAAAGCAGAGTACGGAGAGTTACCAAAAGACACACGCCGTACGTAGTAAAAACATATATTTATAAATACAATAAAACAATGGAACGTTTTGCGGATATACAGATGTTACGCTATGAAATGCCAGGCTTTGCAGAGTTAACAGCAAAGCAAAAAGCGTACATATACTATCTCTCAGAAGCAACACTATGGGGCAGAGACATAATTTTTGATCAGTACGGACGTTATAATCTACTCATACGTAAAACACTGGAGGAGGTTTGGAAGGTCCTAAAAGCAGGTAATAATGATACAAGTCAGGCCAATGCACTACTTACATACCTAAAAAGAGTATGGTTTTCTAATGGTATATACCACCATTATGGATGCGAGAAGTTCAAACCTGAGTTCTCGCAACAGTTCTTTATAGACTCTGTGCGACGTGTTCCTGTTGAAAGACTGCCTATGCCGACAGATGCAATACTGGATACTATTGTACCAGTAATGTTCAATGAAAGTGTCTTGCCAAAGCGTGTAAACAAAACAGCGGGGGAAGATCTTGTTGTCACTTCTGCTTGCAACTTCTACGATGGTGTAACTCAAAAGGAAGCAGAGGAATACTATGCAGCGATGAAGGATGACCATGACTTCTGCCCCCCATCATACGGACTCAACTCCACCCTTCGCAAGGACAGTAACGGAGAACTTGTGGAAGATGTATGGCATATTGGAGGAAAGTATGGAAAAACCATTGGTTGTATCATTAATGCTCTTAGTAAAGCACAACAGTACGCAGAGAACGAACGACAAAAAACGCTCATATCATTGCTAATAGATTATTACACCACAGGCAACTTGCGTACCTTTGATGATTATTTCATAGAGTGGCTCAAAGAACTTGATGGACGCATAGACTTTATCAATGGTTTCATAGAGGTCTATGGAGACCCTCTCGGATATAAGGCAGGTTGGGAAGGTATCGTAGAATACAAGGATATAGAAGCCTGTCGCCGCACACAGACTATCAGCAACAACGCACAATGGTTTGAAGACCATTCACCTGTCTCTCCGTGTTTCCGTAAACCGCAGGTCAGGGGAGTGGTGGCAAATGCCATTTGTGCAGCCATGATAGGAGGAGAAGAATATCCCTCTACAGCCATAGGCATTAACCTACCCAATGCTGACTGGATAAGGGCACAGCATGGGTCAAAAAGTGTTACTATAACAAATTTTACCTCTGCATATAATAAGGCGGCCCAAGGTAATGGGTTTCTCGAAGAGTTTGTCTGCGATGAAAAGACCGTTGAGATGATACGTAGGTACGGTGACGTCTGTGATGACTTACACACTGACCTGCATGAATGTCTTGGACATGGTAGCGGACAACTTCTTCCTAATACAGATCCAGATGCTCTGAAAGCATACGGAAATACCATTGAAGAGGCACGTGCCGACCTTTTCGGACTATACTATATTGCAGATCCTAAAATGCTTGAACTGGGTCTTTTGCCTGATATGGACGCACATAAGTCTCATTATTATACCTATATTATGAATGGTATGCTTACACAAAACGTCCGTATTGCTCCTGGAGCAAACATAGAAGAGGCTCACATGCGCAATCGTGCATTGATAGCATGGTGGTGCTATGATCATGCAGATGGTTGTATAGAACTCTGTAATAGGAATGAAAAGACATATATACTTATACATGACTACGCTCGTTTGCGTCAACTTTTTGCAACCCTCCTTGCAGAGGTACAGCGTATAAAGAGTGAGGGCGACTATGAATCGGCTAAACAACTTGTTGAATCCTATGGCGTGAAAATTGATAGAACACTACATTCAGAAATATTAGAACGTTACAGAAAACTCAATATTGCACCTTATAAAGGTTTTCTTAATCCGAGAATGATACCAGTATTTGATACATCAGGCGAGATTACTGATGTTCAACTTGATTTCTCTGAGACGCTCGAACAGCAAATGATGCGCTACTCCCGTGACTATAGTGTGGAAATATAATAATGTGGAGTATTACCACAGGGTATTATTCTGTCCTGATACTCCCAATGATAGAGGGGAAGTAGGAGATAGAATACAGTAAAAAGAGAGAATAAAATATAAGATTAACAATAACAAAAAGACCTAAACGAAACGATGAAGAATGTAATTGTATGGGTATCGGCACTTGTAGGCGGAGCAATATTGGGCTGTCTTGGAATAGCATGGTTGAACAACCTATTTGACTTTATTGCTGCGATATATACCCGTCTTTTTCAATTTGTAGCAGTACCTACGATAGCGTTGGCTGTCATAACCACCCTTGCAGAACTTGGAACAAAAAAGAATACCGGAAGAATTTTTGTCCATACTATAACATACACACTTCTCACAACCATTGCAGCAGCAGCCGTGGGATTGTTGTTGTTTATACTTATATCCCCAGAGACGCTTCCGCAGGAGATGGTTGCTAAGGGAAATGCAGATGTTGACCAAAACCTTGAAGCCTTATCATATTATGACCATATCCTCAGTGTTATACCTAATAATGTGATTCAGCCATTCGCCAGCGGTAATGTATTAAGTATTCTCATCATTGCTGCCGCTGTGGGACTTGCTCTTGCCTTTATGCCACAGACGGACAATAAGGCGGTGGTAATGCGGTTTGTCAAAGGTTTACAAGAGTTGCTTTATGCTCTAATTCGCGCTCTTATCATTGCTTTACCATTAGGTATTGTAGCCTTTGCGGCACAACTCGCAGCGCAGGTTACTGCAGGTGTCATTGTAGGCTCGCTTGGAAAATATGTTGCCGTAATACTGGGTGGTAACCTAATACAGTTTTTTATAATTCTTCCTCTCTTCCTTATATCACGTGGGATGAATCCCCTTAAAGTATTAAGGGCAATGTCTCCTGCTATACTTATGGCACTATTTACTAAAAGTTCAGCAGCCACATTGCCAGTTACTATGAGTTCTGCCGAAAACAATCTTAAGGTCCGTCCGGAAGTGGCGCGCTTTGTGCTGCCTATTTGCACAACTATTAATATGAATGGCTGTGCAGCTTTCATACTTGTCACATCACTTTTTGTGATGCAACACACTGTAACGCTTGATATTTCAACCATGATACTATGGCTCTTCATTGCGGTCATCTCCGCTATTGGTAATGCTGGCGTACCCATGGGATGCTATTTCCTTACGTTGTCTCTGATGGTGGGACAGGGAGCACCTATTGGAATAATGGGTATCATACTCCCTATCTTTACAATTATTGATATGATAGAAACCGCAGAAAACGTGTGGTCAGATTCCTGTGTTTGTGCTATGACAAATAAAGATATGGCAAAATATAATGACTAACTCTAATGAATAAGAATACGGTTAATTGTAACCCCAAAATAAAAGAACTATGATAAAACTGCTGACTATCATGGCGTTCCTGCTTGCACTGCTACCAGTGGAGGCACAAGCAAAATACTCCGTAGGTACATTTGAGGCAGGGAAGGGCTGTTTCATGCTCAATGGTAAACCCTTTGTTGTCAAGGCTGCAGAACTGCATTATCCTCGCATCCCCCGTCCTTATTGGGAGCACCGTATAAAGATGTGTAAAGCCCTTGGTATGAATACCATTTGTATATACATCTTCTGGAACAAACATGAGCAGGAGGAGGGGAAATTTGATTGGACAGGTAACAACGATGTTGCAGAGTTCTGCCGACTGGCGCAAAAGCAAGGAATGTATGTCATAGTACGACCAGGTCCGTATGTTTGCGCAGAGTGGGAGATG
>JALFNY010000018.1 GCA_022774105.1 Prevotella sp. | reverse complement strand
GAAGAAACTGAAGAATGAGTTGCAACTGTTTATGCAGGGTGAGCGGAATGTGGAACGATACCGCGACGTGGGCATCAACTGGTGGGACTATTGCGGTTCTGTCCTGGTGAACAGTTACCCGACCTACTTTGAGAAACTGCCCCCACTCATTGCAAGGATAAACCGCGAGAAGCGCAACAGCAAGAACTATGTGCTATTCCTCGGCGAGACTGGTGCAGAGAGTAACCAAGCCCCATGCCTGAGTCTCGTGCAGTTCCAGATAGATGAAGGAGAACTGGTTGTTTCCGCTTATCAGCGAAGCAGCGACGCGAACTTAGGCTTGCCGGCTGACATTTACCACCTCTACCTCATGGCTCGGCAGATAGATTTGCCTTTGAAATCAATCACACTTAATCTCGGAAATGTTCATATCTACGAGAACAATATCGAGCGGACAAAGGACTTGCTCAATGGAGATGAGAACGTGAAATTTGACCTCAATGTATGAGGACATAAAGCATCAACTTAACAGGTACAAAGGTACGAAAATTCCTTGAAATACGCAAGTTTTTAGACGAAAAAAAGAGCCTCGAAAGTGATTATTTTCAAGGCTCTTTTTATGATGCTTTTGAACGAGTTTTTGGTGTCTTAAATGCTTTTTTTGTTGATAAAATGCTTTTCAAATCACATTTCGTTTTTGGTGGAGAAAAACACATTTCGTTTTTGAAAAGCGTCGCAAATCGTTTTGCCGTGCTTACTCCGTATTCTACATGATACCCTGCTGGCATCTTTACCTGTGTGCTGACTTTATGCTGTATATCCATTACTACGCTGCGTAGGTCTCGTCCTGACACGTTTGCAGAAATGACTATTTTACGCGACACGTTTTCACGGTTTATAGTGTTAGGACCCATCTGTGATGTTACCTCGGCTATGTAACCGAAGGGTATTTTGCCATCAGCGGCATCTACGCTCATGTTCTTTATCTGCTCAGCGGTGGCCCTGCTACTGTCATTCACCTTCAAAACGAGGTCAAAGGCGTTGTCACCCTCATACACCTGCGATACTGTCTCGCCTGCAAGTAACAGGCTTACCATCTCAGAAAACTGTGGCATGGTGATGCCATACTTAACAAGCATATCACGCTTAGGGGATATACGGAGTTGCGGACGCTCCACCTGCTGTTCTACATTGAGGTCTGCCAAGCCCTCTATGCCTTCTGTCACAGACTGTATCTGACTGGCAAGGGAACGCATTTTATTTAGGTCTGACCCGAAAATCTTTATGGCAATGCTGGCGCGTGTGCCTGAGAGCATAGCGTCAATACGGTGTGTTATAGGTGAGCCTACCTCTATATTTGCTCCGGGAATATCCCTTAACCTTGCACGTATGTCAGCCAACACCTCTTCCTTAGTACGCTTGCCAAGCACAAAAGGTGCCTCAATCTCGGAGTTATTCACACCAAGGACATGCTCGTCAAGTTCTGCACGACCCGTCTTACGGCCTACAACGGTTATCTCAGGGATAGAAAGCAGAGCCTGTTCTGCCTGTCTTCCTATCCTGTCTGATTCTTCTAAGGAGATGCCAGGAAGCGTAGTGACATTGACAGTGAATGACCCTTCGTTAAAAGGTGGCAGGAAACTGCGTCCAAGGGTGGAAAAGATAACTACTGCTCCGATAAACATTTCTGCGGTGACAGAGAGAACCCATCTTCCGTTTGACAACGCCCTGTTTAACGCCTTGTTGTAAATAGATTTCAGACTCCGGGAAACATACGTCTCTTTTGCGCCCCCCTCATTGTCTGTTCTCTTCCTTTTACTGTCCAACAGGTAACTACACAGCACAGGAGTGAGGGTTAATGCTATCGCCGTAGAGGAGACAAGTGCAACGATAAAGGCAATGCCGAGGGGAGCAAGCATACGTCCTTCCATACCTGAGAGGAAGAAGAGCGGGACAAAACTTGCTACAATGATGAGTGTGGAGTTGAGTATTGGCATACGTACCTCACGTGACGCATCATAGATAACGTCCCTTACCTTGCGTCGTTTAGTTACTGGCAAAGCGCGGTTTTCACGCAGATGCCTGTAAACATTCTCTACGTCAACAATGGCATCATCTACTAACGACCCGATGGCAATGCACATACCACCAAGGCTCATAGTGTTGATTGTTAGTCCCATTGCCCTTAAAACAAGGACGGAAGTGAGCAAAGAGAGCGGTATAGTGACAAGAGATATTACTGTGGTGCGGGCGTTCATCAGGAATATTATCAACACAATGATAACAAACACACCGCCTTCGAGCAGGGCTCGCGTTACGTTTTTTATGGAACTCTCTATGAATCGTGACTGGCGATATACGTCTGTTGACATCTTTACGTCACTGGGCAGGGAGGTATTGACCTCGTTCAGCACGGTATCTAACTCGGCAGTGAGATCAAGTGTGCTTACAGATGGTTGCTTGGTAACAGTCATTGTCACAGAGGGTTTGCCGTTATATGACGCTACACCCATTCTCGGCTCACGGTTACCTATCCTCACTTCTGATATTGCATCAAGACAAATGGTATTGCCACCGTTACTCTTCACCACTGCCTTAGACAGCATCTCAGTCTGGGTAGCGGAGAGATCGCCACGTATTATGTACTCATTACCGTACGCATAGAGTATTCCTCCTGATGTGTTACGGTTCATATCACGCACAGCGGAAGTGACATCGCCAAGTGTAACACCGTAATGCTTCATGCGATTTGGGTCAAGGAGTATCTGGTATTCTTTTATATCACCTCCCATTACCGTCACCTGTGCCACACCACGAGTGGCTAACAGACGAGGACGAATGGTTCTATCAGCGATTGTGCGGAGTTGTTGCATGGTGGTAGTGTCTGCTGTCAGACTGACAATCATCATCTCACCGAGTATGGATGACTGTGGTCCCAAGGTTGGTGTGCCCACTCCCGGAGGCATATTCTCCCTCACCGCTGCCAGTTTCTCAGACACTATCTGCCGTGCTTTGTATATGTCCGTGCCCCAGTCAAATTCTACCCATACGACAGAGAAGCCTGTGGTGGAGGAGGAACGTACCCTGCGAACGTCTGTTGCACCATTTACTGATGTCTCGATAGGAAAGGTAACAAGGCGTTCTACCTCCTCGGGAGCCATGCCTTTTGCCTCTGTCATGACTACTACGGTGGGGGCATTGAGGTCTGGAAACACGTCAACTTCCATGTTGGAAGTTGTATATACACCGCCTATCATCAGCAGAACAGATGCCACCAACACGATGAGACGATTGTCAAGAGAGAGTCTTATTATCTTGTTTAGCATAATTGTTCGTTTTTAGAGGTATGCAGAGGGAAGATGATTGTTATCAATGGCTATGCCCCTCAGGTATCGTTGTGGATGTTGACGCTAACCGAATCTGGTAAGCACCTTTTTTGACAACAATCTCACCTGCCTTCAGTCCGTGGGTAATCTCAACCCTTTTGCCATTGTCCATGCCGACAGTAACTTCACGTTTTACATATACCTCCTGCTCATGGGGTGCCTTCACATATACATAATATACGCCCTGCTCTTCTGTCAACGCGCTAACTGGTACTGACAACACATTCTTCTTTGGGTATGACTGCAAATATACATCCGTGTATGCTCCTGCTACGAGGGTTCCAATGTTATCAAACTCAAAGGTGACAGGCAGGAAAGCAACACCCGGTTCTACCGTTCTGCCGTATGAAACCAGTCGCCCGTTAAATTCTGACATACTGTAAACACTGTCTTCATAAGCAGGCTTGAAATTGGCACTTACGATGCTTGGCAGGTGTTTGAAATATGTTTCTGGCACATCAGCACGCAGCAATAACCTGCGATTACGTGTGACGGTAAGTAACGGAGTGCCGACGTTGACATATTCACCGGGTTTGACGAGAATATTTTTGATATATCCTCCAATAGGGGTTGTTACGCTGAGACCGTCAGAAGTAACTCCTGAGGCTTGCGCCATATATGCTACCTTGGCTGTCTCATAACGTAAGGTCACCTGTTCATATTCCTTCTCTGATATCGCTTTGTTAGCAAACAAGGCCTTTGCTCGTGTGTATTGCTTTTCTGCTGCAACATATTCTGCCTTGGTTTTCAGCAGTGGGTCACCGCCTTGTAAATGTCTTGCGGAGAGGGTAACGATGGCTTGTCCCGCCCTCACCTTGCTACCTTCTGCAACTGAAGCGTCGGTATATGAGACTATGCCGTCTGCTGTAGCCACGACAGTTTGCTCACCTCCTAATGTGGGAAGTATCTGTCCTCCTACCTTTATAACGTTTCTGAATTCGTTAGGAGTAACGGTCTCCAGTTCAAGGCCTGCCTCCTTTGCCTGTTTTTGTGAAAAGTATATCTCACCAATGTGGGCAGGGGACTCCGCAATGGCATTGTGTTCCTTGTGTGGGTCAACACAGGACACACACAGCGTGGCAGCAAAAATATATGCTGCTATAAGTTTATTCTGTTTCATTGTGTTATGGAAGATGTTTTGGTTATTATTCTGCTAAAACATCCTCCTGTGGTGGTGACCGCAATGAATCTGCCCTTCTGCCGTCAGGACAGGTATAGTACGTGACATATAAACTACGGTATTCTTCTATTTCTCTTGCCTGCTCCTCAATATATGCGGTAGGAAACAGACTATCAATCTGTATGTTACTTTTTACTACAACCTGTGAACGTAATGCTGCTATCTGCGGTATCACGTGTGAGATGAGGCAGCAATCCCCCACTCTACCGCTGGCATGATGTGAAGTATGTTCATCGTTCACAGCATCATCAGCCATGCAACGCTCCACTGCCACGCACTCTACATCACCATGATGATGATGGGGCACAAAGCCCACCACCAACATCAGCAATGATGCCAATGACAGAATGGTTATGTAAATTGTTCTTCTCACCTGTTCTTTGTTATCTGTCTGCAAATTTATGATATTTTTTTTGCAATCTGATTGCATAAATATTTGCTAACGTTCTTTAAGGCTTTTTCTTGGAATCAGCATCAGATAAACAGGCTGTGAGCAGACCTTGTCTGCGACGGGATATGCGGTATGTCACAGCATCGCCACCTGATTGTGGTGTAATCTGGTGCTGATTGCGGTGTAAAGAGATGCTGATTACGGTGTAAAAAGGTGCTGATTGCGGTGTAAAAAGGTACTGATTGTGCGGTTGTCAGCACTTTGTGCATAGACCTTGTATTCCTTTCCCAAACGCGAGAAGCCCCGCAAGTCAATAAGTATCGTTGTCTTGCGGGGCTTGGTTTGTCAGTGTATTCTGAAGAGAAGGGGCTAATGGTTTGCCTTGAACGTTTCTATGCGCTGGCGGAAGAGGTCTCGTTGCTCATCGGCGAAGAAGGAGGTGCAGATGCGCACGCCCTGCTGTGTGGAGCCCATCGTGTCGAGTGGATAGACAGCGATGCCGTAATACATCAGTTCGCGGGTGAGTTGTAGGTCTGTCATGCCAGGGTATTGCACGGTGAAATAGAAACCGTCAGCAAGTGGTGAGCCCATGTCGTTGTCATAGACAAGGTAAAATCCGTTGGTGAGTAATACTTCCTTCAGGTACTTGGCGCGCCTGCCGTATTCGCGTACGTCAGCAAGGAAGTTATAGGAGCCGTCGCAGGCTGCTTCCATGAGTGCTGCCATAGCGTGCTGTACGCTGTGGGTTGTGCCACTGGAGAAGGTGTACATGAGGCGATTGGCAAAGAAGTTACCGAACTGTGCTACACCGAATTTCTCCTGCAAAGTGGGATATTCGCGGTGGTAGAGCGCATTGCTGATGCAGCATACACCTATGCGCTGCCCTGCATAGGAGAAGGCTTTGGAGCCTGAGATTGACAGCATATAGTTGTTGGTATAGCGGGCTACTGTTGCTTGATAGGGCGCACTGAAAGGGTGTGAGAGGTCACGGCGGAAGTCCATAGCGAAGTATGCGAGGTCTTCAAGTACTATGATATCGTATTTTGTGGCGAGGGTGCCTATGCCTTGTAGTTCTTCTTCGTTGAAGCATACCCATGTGGGGTTATTGGGATTGGAATAGACTATGCCGCAGATGTTGTTCTGGGTGATGATTTCTTCTATCTTCTTTATGAGTGTTTCACCACGATAACTGTGTACGTCAAGGCCTGTATGCCTCAGTCCTATTACGTCACATTGTGTTGTCTGAACAGGGAATCCAGGATTAATGAATAGGACCGTCGGTTCTCCCTTGCTGTCTGCACTGCTGGTGAAGGCGTGTTTCCACGCTGTGAAGGCTGCGAACGTGCCTTGCATGGAACCTGTTGTGGGTATGCAGCATAGTGGATCTATTTCTACTCCTATAAAGGCTTTAACAAATTGTGAGGCTGCGTTCTTTATGCGTGGTATGCCTCCGTTGGGGGGATAGACAGTGGCGCAGCCGCTGGCAAGGGCTTCTTGTTCTGCCTTTAATGCTATCTGTGACGGCTGAAGGCCTGGCACTCCCATCTCAAGATGTATTACTGGTTCGCCAGTCTTTTCTTCTAATATGCGTGAAAGGCTTTGTATGTCACGTATTGTTGCTTCTGAAAAGTCACCGAGGTGCATGGCTTCGATGGCTTCTGTGACGGTGTTGTAGTCTAATGGTGTGGACATTTTTTGTTGTATGATTGATTGGTTGTTTGGTTGATTAGTTGTTTGGCTGATTGGTTGTTTGGTGGTTTAGTTCCTACCTTTGGTAAGCGTAAGAGGCAAGCAGTTAGTGATAACTCATCACTTACTACTCCTCACTCATAACCAAACAACTAAACTACCAAACAACTAAACAATCATCTCCCTATCCCTTGAAGTTTCTCTTGTCGTTGACGTGCTTTGCTTTTCCTATGGAGCGTGCTATGGAGCCAGGCTCCTTGATGTGGATGTTAGGCTTGATGCCAACCATTGACACGATGCGATCGTAGAGGGGCTTGATGTGTGGCATCTGCTTTGCAGGATTAGGTGAGAAGAACTCATTACGTAGTTCTACGTCAAGATCAAAGGTATCTTCGTTATTCTTGCGGTCAACGGTAATGAAGTACTGAGGTGTGAAGGCTGGGAACTCGGTAAGACAGGTTTCTATCTGGCTTGGGAAGACGTTTACTCCGCGTATTATCATCATGTCATCTGAGCGTCCAAGGATGCGGTCCATACGCACTGCGGTACGCCCACACTCGCACTTGTCATATATCAGGCGTGTGAGGTCACGTGTACGGTAACGTAAGATTGGCATGGCTTCCTTGCAAAGGGAAGTGAAGACGAGTTCTCCGAATTCTCCTGGCTCACATGGTTCGAGGGTATCAGGGTTTATAATCTCTGGGAAGAACATATCTTCCCACAGGTGTGTACCGTTCTGGCACTCACACTCACCACCTACACCAGGGCCACACATCTCTGTAAGACCGTAGATATCGATGGCTTTTATGCCGAGGCGTTCTTCCAGTTCTTTTCTCATTCCTTCTGTCCACGGCTCTGCTCCGAAGAAACCGACACGTAGTTTTAGGTCTTCTTTTTTCACACTGTCGCTCTTCTCTATTACTTCTGCGAGGTGCAGGGCGTATGATGGTGTGCAGGCAAGGACATTGGAACCAAAGTCTTTCATCAGCATTATCTGTTTCTCTGAGTTACCGGCAGAGGTGGGTAATTGCACTGCTCCGAGCAACCCTGCTGCATCGTGTGCTCCGAGGCCGCCAGTAAAGAGCCCGTAACCATAACTTACCTGCACGATGTCTCCTTTTGTTACACCGCCAGCAGCGAATACGCGTGCTGCGCCTTCTGCCCACATGTGGAGGTCATTTTTTGTGTATGTTCCTACTACAGGCTTGCCCGTTGTTCCTGAGGATGCATGTATTCTTACTACTTCGCTTTGTGGAACGGCCTGTAAGCCGAAAGGGTATTCGTCACGAAGGTCATGCTTGGTGGTGAAGGGCAGACGGTGTATGTCGTCTATTGACTTTATATCCTCTGGCTTAATGCCCATCTTATCCATCTTCCTACGATAGAAAGGGACTTTTTCATAACAGGTTGTTACGGTTTTGATTAGTCGCTCTGACTGTAGTTTACGCATGGACTCACGGTCCATACATTCCATTGCACGATTGAGAATCATAGTTTTATTTATTTTATTGTTTTGTCTTTTGTGGAGAAAGGTGTATGTTATGTGTTGTAAGTTCTTTGCAAGCAATGAACCAATCACTCATCGCTCGGTTCTGAAGGTTTGCTTTGCAAGGAATTAATCTCTAAAAAGGTATCTTTCTTACGATACGCAGAACCCGTGACAACACACAGCAGATCACCATCCTGGTTGGTGATTTTTACCTCGCAGAACGGCAGACGATGATGGTTGAATACCTCCTCTGCTTCTGCTATTAGTTTATCACCCTGACGTGCAGATTGCAGGAATGTGATACTGTTTTGTACTCCAAGGGTCACTTGTCCATGCGAGTTCATAACGGCAGCGAAGGCAAGGTCAGCAAGAGTAAAATATACTCCGCCCTGACAGACGCCTGCTGCATTAAGGTGACGTACCTCTACTTCTACCTCTGCACGTGCATATCCCTCACGTACATCGGTGAGTTTTATACCGCTGGTGTTGGCAAATCTGTCCTTTATGTTGAGAAATTGCTTTAGTGTTGACATGGGGTCTGTTCTCAATTTTATTTCTTGTAGCAGTTGAATATGCTATCTACCTTGCTTTGATCCATCTTTGGTGTCAGCAGACTTACTATAAACACAACTAAGAATCCGCCTACCATGGCTACCGCTCCGCAGTCGATAGGATTAAGGATAGCGTTTCCTAACATCATATTAACTACAGTAAGACCTACGCCCCAGATAAAACATGCCCATACGGAGGCACGTGTTACGCCCTTCCAATACAGTCCTAACATGAATGGAGCGAGGAAAGCTCCAGCCAGAGCACCCCATGATATTCCCATGAGTTGTGCTATGAA
>JALFNY010000135.1 GCA_022774105.1 Prevotella sp. | reverse complement strand
TTGCTTACAGACCTATGGCGTGAGTGTACAATCTGCGCTATGTTTTACAGACGTGTTTGCTAAGGTGTGGCGATATGGGAAAGCGGAAGCATTCATTTCTTCGGTGAACTTTCCTATGGCTCATGAGAAAGTTCTATCCATAAATCTCCAAAGGAATTATGACCGTCGAGCAAATAACTATCTTCTGATTACTATGTACACACCAGCCAGACATAGCAGCACAGCAAGGAGGTCTTGGGTCGTTATGGTGACTATTCCGATCGCCACACTACTTATTGTTGCTGTTACGGGTTGCACATAGTTGTACATGGCAATTGATGTTGCCGTCACCTTCTTCTGTCCTATTATGAGTAATAGGTATGCAATTCCAGTAGCAAATACCACTATATATCCCAGTTGTATCCAGTGTGAGGTGCTCAATGTTGTCCAATTGGTTTGTATGATGTCATATGCTGTTATTGGTGCAAGCACCAGAGCAGATAGCATGAAGAGCCACTTTACGAGTGTCACTGCACTATATTTCGTGAACAAATCAGTGAAGAGCAATAGGTAGAGTGCGCCAAATATCTGTGAAGCAATAACAAGGGCGTTGCCTAACAGGGGTTTGTCACCTACCATAAGTGTGTTGGCTGTACCGCCTGCTGTCAATATGTCCGGTACGGCTAACAACAGTGCTCCTACGAAGCCTATACATACGCCAATCGCCTTAACGGGTCGTAAAGGTTGTCTATATAGTATCATTGCCAGCACTACGGTGAATATTGGAGCCATGCTACATATTACTGTGGCGCTGACAGGGCTGGTATATTTTAGACCAAAGATGATGCATGACTGGTTGCCTGCATTGATGAGCATTGAGGCGAGAAATAGTTTGGGCAGATCGCGTGTCCTGACGTGCTCTCTGGGTGCAACACTTGCTGGTAGCAGTGCAGAGAGCCCCCAGAGTAGCACGGCTCCCCCCATCATCTTAATGCCACACAGTGCCCAACTGCTTACATATCCACTGTACAGAAAGTCCTTACAGATTGTGGCGTATAGTCCCCATATCAGGTTTGCTGCAATAATGGATATGTGTGACAACAGTTTCTTCATCTTTGTTAATAATACTATTGTATATATCTGTATGTATGGTAGTTATTTTTTACATCCTGCTATAACGCTCCATATTATTGCTGCTATGGCAGCGCCAACGAATGGTCCTACGATGAATACCCATAGTTCGCATAATGCCTGACCGCCTTCAAACAGCGCAGGACCTATTGAGCGTGCGGGGTTGACAGATGTGCCTGTATAGTGTATTCCTACAAGGTGTATCAATACGAGTGACATACCTATTGCCAGTCCGGCAAAGTTACCGGCACCCACTTTCTCGTCTGTTGTGCCGAGAACTACGAGTACGAATATGGCAGTGAGGACTATCTCTGCTATCAGACCGTTTCTCTGTTTTTTGTGACTCTGTTTATTTGATAATAAGGGTAGGGCAGGGTGTTAATAACTTCTTGCTATGAGCACACGGCATTTTGATGGTTTGCCTGAGACCATATCTATGCCGGGAGTCTGTTCAAAGGCAAAGGGCACACAGCGAATTGTTGCTTGTGTGTCTTCTTTTATTCTTGCTTCTGTCTCTGCTGTTCCGTCCCAGTGGCAAAGGAAGAAGCCTCCGTCTTTTACACGTTCCTTAAACTCCTCGTAGTTATCACACTCGTAAATGTGTGCATCACGGAAGTTTTTGGCCTTTTGGTATATATTTTTCTGTATGTCTTCAAGCAGATTAGTTACGTATGTGGCAAGGCCTTCAAAGTTTACTGTCTCTTTTTCGAGGGTGTCGCGGCGCATTACCTCTACGGTACCGTTCTCAAGGTCACGGCCACCCATTACAAGGCGCACTGGTACACCTTTCAGTTCGTAGTCTGCGAACTTGAATCCTGGTCGTTTGTTGTCAGCATCGTCATACTTCACGCTGATGCCTTGACTTTTCAGTGTCTCTATTACAGGTTGGAACTTCTCTTTTATTTGTTCCTGTTGTTCTCCTTTTCCTATTGGTATTATGACTACCTGCAATGGTGCGAGGCGTGGTGGGAGCACAAGGCCGTTATCGTCTGAGTGTGTCATTATGAGTGCTCCGATAAGTCGTGTGGAAACGCCCCATGACGTAGCCCATACGTATTCCTGTTTGTTTTCCTTTGTAAGGTATGTTACCTCAAAGGCTTTTGCGAAGTTCTGGCCAAGGAAGTGTGATGTGCCTGACTGTAAGGCCTTTCCGTCCTGCATCATTGCCTCGATGGTGTATGTGTCAAGTGCTCCTGCGAATCGTTCTGTTTCGCTTTTTACTCCTTGCATTACAGGCACAGCCATCCATTCTTCTGCGAACTGAGCGTACACCTTCAACATCTGCTTTGCTTCTGCTTCTGCTTCCTCACGTGTGGCATGGGCAGTGTGTCCTTCTTGCCAAAGGAACTCTGATGTGCGCAGGAATGGGCGTGTGCGCATTTCCCATCGCATAACGTTACACCACTGGTTGCACATCAATGGGAGGTCACGCCATGAGTGAATCCAGTTTTTGTAGGTGTTCCATATTATAGTCTCTGAGGTTGGGCGCACTATGAGTTCTTCTTCAAGTTTTGCTGAGGGGTCAACAACTACGCCGTTACCAGCGTCATTTGTTTTCAGACGGTAATGTGTCACCACGGCACATTCCTTTGCAAATCCCTCCACGTGTTCCGCTTCTCTTGAAAGGAATGACTTTGGAATGAGTAGTGGAAAGTAGGCATTCTGTGCACCTGTTTCCTTGAACATCTTGTCAAGTTGCTGCTGCATCTTTTCCCATATAGCATATCCGTATGGTTTGATTACCATGCAGCCGCGTACCGCAGACTGCTCAGCGAGGTCTGCCTTCACAACAAGGTCGTTGTACCACTGACTGTAGTTGTCAGCGCGTTTTGTCAGTTCTTTTAATTCTTTTGCCATTATTGTATTTGTAGTTTATTATGATTCTGTCTTGTTCCTTTATTTCTTCTGTATGATGTATTATTGGTGGTAATCCCTTCTTCCCTTTATCGGTAAAACTGGTTTGTCTGCTATCAGCACCTGATTACATTGCAAATAAGCCCTGATTGCTATGCAATAAGGGCCTGATTACATGACAATGAGCACCTGATTACTCTTGGGGGAGATTACGTTATATGTGTATCGCACAAAGTTTTCCATTTGATTACATGCGTGCAAAATTAATAAAAATAAGTGAGATAACATATAAAACGTGCTTATAATACGAAAAAAAACACAAAAATATGTCTTTCGCTTTTTTATTATTGGATTTTTGTTTAACTTTGGAGGTGCTTTCAGTTGTAAGAAACTACTTTCCACCTTAAAACATTATTACAAACCCACAAAACTCTACAAACGTACTTATGGCAAACAAAAGAAGTCTGAAAAGAGGTATTAACTATATTTGCAGCGACCTTTTCGCAGAGTGTGTTGCTGTTTCCCTGTATAATGCCAACAGTGATAAGGATAACATTGACACATTACTCAGAACCGTCATGCACGTTCACTCTGACTACATAATGAGGGTGTCACATCCAGAACCGGGCATGAAGGCAAAAGAATACTATAACAGTCTGATAAATAGTTTTACCACCGAGGTTAACAATATCGTTGACCAGATAAACAACTTACACTAAACGGCTATGCTGAAAGGTCTATGCTCGTGGTTGCTTTACCGTTGTCTCGGCTGGAAGAAAGAGATAACGGTGAAGCATCCCGATAAATATATCATCTGCCTTGCACCGCATACGAGCAATTGGGATTTTGTCCTTGGGCAGTTATATTGCAGGGCAGAGGGGTTACAATCAAATTACCTTATGAAAGAGGAGTGGTTTTTCTGGCCACTGGGACCTGTATTCCGCAAAACGGGAGGCATACCCGTATGCCGCAAACAGAAGACAAGTATGACGGACACACTTGCCGAAGCAGCAAAGAAGTCAGACGTATTTCACCTCACTATAACACCCGAAGGGACAAGAAGTTATAACCCTGAGTGGAAGAAAGGGTTTTACTTTATTGCAGAGAAGGCAGGAATCCCCATACTACTCTATGCACTTGACTATGATAAGAAGTTGATAAGATGCACCAAGAGTGTCTTACCATCCGGGAATATAGAGAAAGAATTGCCTGAGATTAAGCAGTATTTTGCAACGACAAAAGGCAAATACCCAGAGAAATTCGGTATATAGATGTATAGAATCCTGACGCAAGAAAAGAAGCAAAAAACGTTGTTTCTCATGTTTATTCTAATGGTATGCAGTTTATGTATGCCCGCAATGGCCGTATCCTACGACAAATACGTAAAGGACATACGAATAGATGATGCCACGCATACCATAATAGTATATATGGATGACAGTTTCAGTGAACAGGACTTCACGGACAAGAGTGTCAGGAAGATATACCGTAAAACCACTAAGGAAGTTCATAAAGCCCTACCAAAACAATACACAAACTACGATGTTCGCATCATAACAAGGGGAGTAACCATAGAAAACCTCATCACGAAAGAACCACGTAAAGAAGAGGAAAGAAGCAAGTCAAAGAAAAAACGCAAACACGGTTGGTGGGGTAAAGTAAGTTATGACGGCAGACCCTGGGTAACAAACATATCATTACCACACACAATCAGTAACGGACTGCAAGGCAGGCATATCTCGCTGTGGGCAAGTCACGGCCGCTTTTATGATGGTAGCAAGAGTAAATGGCGATGGCAACGGCCAAATATGTTCTGCACAAACGAGGATTTGTTCACTCAGACCATAGTAGTGCCATATCTCATACCCATGCTGGAGCGGGCAGGAGCAAATGTGTTCACGCCACGAGAAAGAGACTGGCAAACGGCAGAGGTGATAGTTGACAACGATGACAACACACAACAATATAAAGAAACCACACATTCAGGAAGATGGAAGACGGCTGCCACAGCAGGTTTTGCCATGCCAATAGGTAGCATTACCGATGGGTATAACCCCTTTGAAAAAGGAACGGTGAGACAGATTCATACCACAAAAGATACCGATGCCAGCAACGTATCCTACCAACCCATATTCCCGAGGACAGGACGCTATGCGGTGTATGTCAGTTATGCCACATTAGAAAACAGCGTTGATGACGCACTATACATAGTACATCATCAAGGGCAACGCACCGAATACAGGGTCAATCAGCAGATGGGTGGCAACACATGGGTATATCTTGGAACCTTTGAATTTGACGCTGGCAGTTCCCCATACAACCGTGTAGAAGTATCAGCACAATCATCATCAAAGGGCGTTGTGACCACAGACGCCGTGCGTTTTGGCGGTGGCATGGGCAACATAGAGCGTGGAGGCAGTGTCAGCGGTATGCCACGCTGCCTTGAAGGCGCAAGATATTACGCACAATGGGCTGGAGTACCATACTCACTCTACTCACTGTATCAGGGAGAAGATGACTATAAAGATGACATCAACAGCCGCTCACTGATGACAAACTGGCTTGCAGGAGGCTCACCATATGCACCAAGCAAGGAGGGAAAGAACGTCCCCATAGACCTTTGTCTCGCCATACACTCTGACGCAGGATTTGACAAAGACATGGAATCAATATATGGTTCTCTTGCAATATGTACCACCGACTTCAACAACGGTAAACTCGATGCCGGAGCGGAAAGAATACACTCAAAAGAACTGTGCCAGAGACTGTTGGAACAAACGAAGAAGGACATAAAGGCACAATACGGCAATTGGACATGGAGAG
>JALFNY010000112.1 GCA_022774105.1 Prevotella sp. | reverse complement strand
CCCGGATCTAATCTTTAGGAGAGACTTGTTCTATCCATTGAACTATCAGACCAGCCTATGGACGTGACACACCTTACAGCGCGTCACAACAGTGCAAAGGTAATATGTTTTCCGGAAATATGCAAGAAAAGAGCCGTTTTTCCAACCGCCAGCACCATTTTTTACCGTTTTTTATCATTTTCCGACAGTGGGAAAGTGCCTCGAATGACACCACACAGGCGGTTCATACAACACATAGACAAAGAAGTGACGGAGCACAACGTGCAACGAGGGAGGACGGATTACCGTATGATTAAGTGCTGATTACATTGCAATCAGATGCTTATTACCGCATGATTAAGTGCTTATTACGTTGCAATCAGGTGCAGATTACATTGTAAGGCACGGCCGCCTGCACGGTGCCAGACCGCCAACCGACAACAAAAAAGAGCCGCAACAGTCTGCAAAAGCAACCTATCGCGGCTCTTATGGTGACCTGCTTGGGGTTCGAACCCAAGACCCCCACATTAAAAGTGTGATGCTCTACCGACTGAGCTAGCAGGTCAACCCTTGTATCATGACTTACGAAAAGAATACCTTTCGAAAGCGAGTGCAAAATTCCTAAAAATAAATGAGACTACAAAATAATTGTGAAAAGATGTTGTGATGTTATAGATTTTTAACTAATTTCGCTTGGAATAAGAAACTTTTTCGTACCTTTGTCTCGAAAACAAACCTATTAAACCACCGTAACCACCTGCTTATGATAGAAGGACCAATAACATTTGACCGTCTCGCCCGCTGGGGACTGGTGGCAGGAGGCGTAGTAGTAGCCTTGCTTGTGCTGGACTATCTCAGCGCAGTATTGCTGCCATTCTTCGTTGCCTGGCTGTTCGCCTACCTGCTATATCCTCTTGTAAAATTCATACAATACCGCCTGCGGGTGCGCATAAGAGCCGTGAGCATAGTGCTGGCTATGATATTCTGCCTCACAGTACTGGGCGGAGTGATGTGGCTTATCATACCACCAATGGTAGAACAGTTCACCAAATTCACCTCACTCGCCACAAGATACCTGCACCACGTGACACACATCAAGAATTTTCCAGAGGCAATACAGTGGTGGATAACAGAGAACAGCAGCGAGATAGAACGCTACCTGAAGTCTGATAACTTCTCACAAACACTGAAAGAAGCCGCCCCACAACTCTTCAGCGTGCTGGGAGAGACGATGAATGTGGTGATGAGCATAATAGCATCATGTATAACACTGCTCTATATGTTCTTCATATTGCATGACTACGAGTATCTCTCTGAAAACTGGGTGCGTATCTTTCCCAAAAAGACACGCCCCTTCTGGCGAGAACTTATGAAGGATGTTGAGAAGGCACTAAATAACTATATCCGCGGACAAGGCATGATAGCACTGACAATGGGCATACTGTTCTGCATCGGTTTCACCATCATCGGCTTCCCAATGGCCATCGGTCTGGGAATACTCATAGGCATAATGGACATGGTTCCGTACCTACACACCTTTGCACTAATACCCACCGCCTTCCTCGCAGCCATGAAAGCCGCTGACACAGGGCAGAATTACTGGATGGTTCTGGCCGCTGCAGTAGCCGTATTCTGTATTGTTCAGATAATAATAGACGCCATTGTGACACCTAAGATTATGGGCCATAAGATGGGACTGAACCCTGCCGTGCTGCTGTTATCGCTCTCTATATGGGGCGCATTGCTCGGATTCATAGGACTGATAATAGCCCTACCCGCCACAACCATTATCATTGCCTACTGGAAGAGATACGTCACAAAAGAAGAAGAAACACAAAAAACAAACTCATAACCAACCTGATACCACCGTGTCTGGCACGTCAGTGCCTGACAAAACACAACAAACAAACATACAAACAACCATACAACAAAACAACTAAACCACCAAACAACTACCATGCTACACCTCATTCCCACCCCCGTTGGCAACATGGAGGACATGACATACAGGGCTGTTAGGCTGCTAAAAGAGGCTGACCTCATACTCTGTGAGGACACACGAACAAGCGGAATACTGCTAAAACACTTCGACATTACCGACAAACACCTCATGGCCCACCACAAATTCAACGAGCACGGCACGTCAAAAGCAATAGTGGAACGGCTGAAAGGCGGTGAGAACGTGTGCCTTATAACCGATGCCGGCACACCGGGCATCAGCGACCCAGGCTTCTTTCTCGTCAGAGAAGCCATCGAAGCAGGCATAGAAGTGCAGACACTACCGGGGGCAACAGCATTTGTGCCAGCACTGGTGAGCAGCGGACTGCCCTGCGACCGCTTCTGTTTCGAGGGCTTCCTGCCACAGAAAAAGGGTAGAAGGACACGCATGGAGGAACTCGCCAAAGAGCCACGCACAATGATAATATATGAATCTCCCCGCAGGA
>JALFNY010000108.1 GCA_022774105.1 Prevotella sp. | reverse complement strand
CTTCATACATTCCGTAGGTGGGGCAGATGGCCACAACGTTGTCCTTCCGTGGCTCACAGAAGCAGCGGAAAACAAGGTCTATGGCTTCATCAGAGCCGTTACCGAGAAAGATACACTCCTCCGGCACGCCCTTAATATTTGACAAGCGTTCCTTCACCTCATGCTGCAAGGGGTCAGGGTAACGGTTATATGGGTCATTATAGGGATTTTCATTAGCGTCAAGGAATACGTGGGCAAGACGTCCGCTGTACTCACTGCGTGCGCTACTGTATGGTGCGAGTGACCAGATATTGGGTCGGGTAAGTTGCTGTAAGGGCTTCATATATTTATGAATTATGGGTTATGATTGATGAATCGTGAGTTGTGAGTGATAAGTTATGGGTTATTAGTCACGGTGGTTTCTTTGCAAAGCAAAGCGACAAAGCCGTGCGGTGAGTGTTGAATGATGAGGTGTTAGCGAGTAACTCATAACTCATAATTCATAACTCATAACTAAAAAGCCACTCTGCAAAGTTACGAATTATTTGTGACCGCCACAAACTTTTGCTATTCTTTTTAGTCCTTCGCAAAGTTTCTGCCTCTGTGTAGCGAGGTTAATGCGTATAAAATCACGTCCTGCCATACCGTAATGCAGTCCTGCATTGACACAGACATTGGCCTGTTCAAGCAGTTTTTCTGCGAGTTTATGGCTGGGAATACCGAGTGCGGAGATATTAACCCACATCAGATATGTGCCTTCGAGTTTGGTGACTTTCAGCATTGGCAGATGCTCGGCGATGTATGTGCGGGCGAAGTCGTAGTTTGAATATATGTATTCCTTCATCTGATTCATCCACTCCTCGCCCTCTGGGGTGTATGCACTTTGCAGTGCTATCACGCCGAAGGGGTTGACATCGCACACCTCGTTGATATTTATCGCCTTGTTGATGCGTTTCCTTATTGTCTCGTCAGGGACTATTATATTGGCAATCTGCAAGCCAGCGATGTTGAAAGTCTTTGAGGGTGAGACGCAAACGGCACACGGGGCATTGCTGACAGTGGCGAAAGGGGTATAGCGACAGTTGTTGACAAACTCGCAATGTATCTCGTCAGAGATGACAAAGACACCGTTTCGCTGGCATATTTCACCCATCTTACGCAGTTCGTCAGCCGTCCACACACGTCCAGCGGGGTTGTGGGGATTACACAAAAGAAATACTTTCACAGCGGGATCAGCACACTGGCGCTCAAAATCTGCATAGTCTATGCGATATGTTGGTAGCGTATTGTCGCTGCCTTCTACATATAACAGGGTATTGTCAGCAAGCACACAACGGTTGTTGCTGATGCTTGAAAAGAAACAATTATAAACGGGTGTCTGCACAAGAACCTTGTCACCAGGCGATGTCAAGGCCTTGATAATGGCAGAGACAGCAGGCACCACGCCTGTAGTGTATATGTACCAGTCCTTTTCTGTCAACCAACCATGACGACGGTTAATCCATTCTATGTTGGCATGATAGTAACTGTCAGGGACTGCCGTGTAACCAAAACAACCGTGCTGCACACGGTTTCTCAATGCTTCCATTATGACAGGGGCAGTCTCAAAGTCCATATCCGCCACCCATAGAGGGATTGTATCCTCGTTAGGCATGGTATCATACTTGTAACTGTCAGTGCCAAAACGATTGACGGGAATATCGAAATTATATTTCATAGACTATATATTTATCACTGCATCAGCAGGTTTCTTCTGGTTCTTGTCTATTATCAGTTCTCCGCATCTGCCCTCAACGGTTATTGTTCCGCTGGTAGGATTCTTGATACTTAGCACATCTCCCTTTATGTTTCCATTCACAGTGGAGTACTCAAAAAGCAGATTGGCATCGTCACCAAACGTGCAGTCTTCAAGAAAAAGGCCGTCAACGTAACAGAGAAGTTGCTCTCCCGTAAGGTGACAACGCACAAGTCGCATATTCTTGGCATACCACCCAAGATATTCTCCGTTCACCTCACAATCAACCAGCGTTACGTTCTCCGCCTCCCAAAAGGCGTCCTTAGAGTTTATCAACGCATTGTGAATCTCCACATTCCTTGCATATTGGAAACTGTAATTGCCGTCTTGACGGTAGTTGTCAATGCGTATGTCTGACGAATGCATAAAGAGATAGTCGCAATTACGTATCGTTACATCACGCAAGGTAACCTTATTACAGTCCCAGAGCATCTCCTCCCCATTGTGAAAAACGGTGTCACTCACCGTTATCCCCTCCATTCTGCGGAACATCTTGGGAGCATCTACCCTACAATGTGTCATCATACAATCCTTTGAATACCACAGACTGGAACGCGCACTCTCTGCGAAAAAACTGTTTTTTACGCTGAATCCGTATGTCTCCCAGAATACATACTTGCCCTCGAAGGTGCAGTTGTCGGCCTCAATATTGCTTGACTCCTTTATTGATGACTCTCCTACGTGTATCGTAACGTTCTCAAGTCTCACATCATGTGAGGCATATAACGGTCTCTCACCGCCAAACTCCTTATCTTTTATAATATTCATTGTACGTTATTCCTATCCTTTATACTGCTCCACCCCTTTGTGCAAAGCCTGATTGTAAATATCGTTCCACGTACGCAAAGTTCTATAGCCATCGCCAGCCATACGCCATGCAGTCCCATGGAATACACGAACACAGATGTCAACGTTACCCTTACGCCCCAGATGCTGCACAGGTTCATAACGCTTGCCACTACCGTTCTTCCAGCACCTACAAACACAGCATTGGCCACAATGGCCGCCGCAAACCCCGGCTCCGCCCATGCTTCAATGCGAAGTATTTCCGAACCGAGTTTAATGACATCTGCATCAGGCGTTATAAGTGCCATCATCTCTGGTGCGAAGAGCCACATGACAAGCCCCATAAACGCCATTATTCCCACTCCCAGAGCCATGGAAATCCACGCAAAACTGTGCATCAAGTCACGCCTTCGGGCACCTTTGCTCTGCCCTACCAGCGTAGTGGCGGCTTCAGCAACGCCGTGTCCAGGCATATAACACAGGCTTTCAACGTTGATTGCAAATGTGTTTGCGGCAATGGCAATACTGCCCAAAGGGGCAATGATAGAACTGATGGCTATCTGCGCGGTACACATCATACTGCGCTCCATACTTATTGGGATGCCTATAATCCCCGCCTTCTTCAATATTTTCCATGTGGGGAGATATGGACACAGTGCTCTTCGCACCATACCACCATCATATTCTGCCGGTAAAAGAGTTTCTGATTTATCGTGAGAGAAACGCAATATCTTGTCTCTCACGATAAGATAGTACAGCATACTGGTCATGGTGATAAAATAGGCAACCATCGTTCCGTATGCTGCGCCCACCGTTCCCATGCCGCACATATAGATGAATATGTAGTTGAAAACAATGTCCAACGTACACATCATCACCATAAGCATACTCGGCACCTTCACGTTTCCACTACATCTGAGGCTTCCTGCCGCCAGACTATTAAGCACAATGAGCGGCATTCCGCAGGAGAAAATATTGAAATATGCTGTTGCATCTGCGCATATTACTTCGTCGGCGCCCAGCCAATGGGGCAGTCTCGGAGAAATACCAAGGCCTATAAGCATCAGTATCAGGGAGAAAATCAGTCCTGACAATATGCCTTGTCTTATAACGGTGCGTGCCCCTTGCAGATCCTTCGCTCCCACCCTATGCGCCACCTGCACAGAGAATCCAGCGGCAAAAGCCGACGTCAGACCTCCGAACAGCCAGATGGTAGTGGAGACAAGACCCACCGCAGCAGCCTCATCTGTACTGAGATGACCTAACATAGCGGCGTCTATCATCTGCATTATGATAGAAGACAACTGGGCAATGATTGCTGGCAGACTTAAAATAACGGTGAGACGAAACTTCTGTTGAAGCGTCATCTCACCGTCTTTCTGGCCCAGCATACTGAGCAGTTCATCTTTTGTATGATGTCTTGACATCATGAAATGCTTTTAACCCTTAAGCGCATAGCGTTGGCATGGGCCTCAAGTTGTTCGTTTTCTGCCATACATACCACAGCGGGGCCTATCGCTTTGACACCCTCTCGTGTAAGATTCTGGAACGTAACCTTACGGTTATACGAGTCAAGGTTCACACCATTGTAGGCCATAGCATAGCCATGTGTAGGCAATGTGTGGTTAGTACCACTGGCATAGTCACCTGCTGACTCGCAGGCATAGTTGCCAAGGAACACCGAACCTGCGTTAATCACTTTCTCTGCAAGGGCTTCATAGTCATCTGTTGATATAATAAGGTGCTCAGGAGCGTACGCATTGCTCAGTTCCATAGCCTCTTCCTTGTCTTTTACAAGCACAAACTG
Source organism: Prevotella sp. (assembly GCA_022774105.1). Classification (GTDB taxonomy): domain Bacteria; phylum Bacteroidota; class Bacteroidia; order Bacteroidales; family Bacteroidaceae; genus Prevotella. The sequence continues at coordinate 24,639 of JALFNY010000108.1, read as the reverse complement.
TGAGTTTGCAAGGGCTCTTTCTGCTATTTCATGGCGTGGCAACAGAGCAAGTTGTGCTTCTGTTTCCTTTATAACCTCGTTGAGCATTGCCTCAGATGTGGATATGAGTATCACCTGAGAGTCGGCTCCATGTTCTGCTTGTGAGAGCAGATCTGCGGCAACAAAGGCTGCATTACTGCTGTCATCGGCTATTACACACACCTCACTTGGGCCTGCTGGCATATCTATAGCCACATCGTGCAGCGACACATGTTGCTTCGCTGCCATGACGTATTGGTTGCCTGGTCCGAATATTTTATACACCTTTGGCACGGATTCTGTACCGTATGCCATAGCCCCTATGGCTTGAACGCCTCCCGCCTTGAATATCTTGTTTACGCCAGCAATACGTGCTGCTACAAGAATAGCGGGATTCACCTTACCCTCTTTGTTAGGAGGTGTACAGAGAACAATCTCCTTACACCCTGCAATCTTTGCGGGTGTGGCGAGCATAAGCACGGTAGAGAACAGTGGCGCAGTGCCTCCGGGTATATATAGCCCGACCTTCTCTATCGCTACACTCTTCTGCCAGCACTCTACACCAGCGGCTGTCTGCACCTTCTTCCCGTCAAACTTCTGTGCCTCATGGAACGCTGCTATATTGTGATGTGCAAGCACAAGGGCGTCTTTCAGTTCCTTTTCTACAAGGTTTTCCGCCTCCTGCATCTCGGCATCTGTCACTGCGAGTTGTGTCAGCACAGCCTTGTCAAATTTTTCCTCGTATGCCATGACTGCCTTGTCTCCTTGTTCACGTACATCATTGAGCACCGAGACAACAGTGGCATTGAGCTGCGACACGTCCATATGTGGCCGTTCGCATATCGCTGCATATTGTTCTTTGGAAGGGTATCTTATTATGTTCATTTTCTTTTCTGATGGATAGAGGTTAAGGGGTGCAGGTTTGTGGTTATACCACCAATAACGGTATGGTACCGAAAATAAGGCCAAAAGCCCAAGACCTACTACCTGAAAGCCTTGTTTACAATATCATCTTCTCTATCGGCAACACGAGGATTCCCTCTGCTCCAGCGGCCTTCAACTGTCCCACTATTTCCCAGAAGTGCTTCTGGTCGATAACGGTATGAATGGAGGTCCAACCATCTGTGGCGAGTGGCAACACGGTAGGAGACTTTATTCCTGGCAGTATCTCCACTATTTCCTTCACTTTTTCCGTTGGGGCATTCATCAAAACATACTTCTTGTCGTCTGCTACAAGCACGGACTTTATGCGGAACAGAAATTCGTCCAGCACCTCCTGCTTCTCTTTTGACAATTCTTTGTTGCCGATAAGCAGTGCCTCGCTCTTCATCACCACCTCCACTTCACGGAGTTTGTTGCTGATAAGTGTTGAGCCACTTGATACTATATCGAATATGCCGTCAGACAATCCTATTCCTGGAGCAATCTCCACTGAACCCTGAATGACGTGTATATCCATGCTGATATTGTTCTCATCGGCGAACTTTTTTAGTATCTTCGGGTATGAAGTAGCAATCTTCTTGCCGTTAAACCACTGCACTCCGGTATAGTCTTCTTCCTCAGGAATTGCGAGAGAGATACGACATTTGGAGAAACCAAGACGCCTAACGATGTCAGCATCTTCTCCTCTCTCCACAAATTCGTTCTCACCAACGATGCCAATGTCGGCAACACCGCTTGCCACACACTCCGGAATATCATCATCTCGAAGGTACAACACCTCCAAGGGGAAGTTACTTGACTGCACGAGCAGAGTGCGACGAGCACTGTTTATCTTAATACCTGTCTCCTTGAGGAGGTTCATCGTGTCCTCGTAAAGACGTCCTTTGGACTGAACTGCTATTCTTAACATATCATTACTGTTTGTTTCTTGGGAACGGAACAACCGTTCTTTCTTTTAGACTGCAAAGTTACAACATTTTTCACTAAAATCCAAATTTTCTTTTATATAACCTCCCTTGGTAACATTAAATTCACATTCTACACCGTTTCCAGCCCTTTCTTACCCACACAAGACAGAACGCGAACAACATTCTTGTTGACAGTATCCACACCGCAGAGATGCCACAGGCGGCAAAAACCATAGTATCCTCCAGCATGGAATGGTTCATTATGAGATGGTAGTTCACCTCCTTGGCTTCTTCCTTTGTTATCCTTCCGCTGTCTTCAAGGTCAAGCATAGCGGCAGAACCATAACTGATACCGAGGACATTGCCCACGAGCCACAGGTATGCAGCGTTCTCTGGAAGTCCGAAGAAACGCATGACAGGACGCAGGGGACTTACAAGTAGTGTCATCACCTTATACCTGTCAAGCACACGTTGCAGCACCATCAGCGCATAAATCAGTGTCATTATCATCATAGACATCTTCACTGAACCTTGTAACCACAGCCATATTACATTCCACAGTGTATGTTCTGCATCCGCAATATGCTGCATAACAAACGGCTGCGGCATATCGGGCAACACATAGTCAAGTAGGAAGGCGGCAAGGAAAGCGGCCAATATACGTAGCATACCCATCTTGTATGGATTGGAACCTACCTTGTTAACTACTGCGCACTCTAATGGAAGGGCATGACACAACACCATCATTATGGCGAGAATGGTAGCCTCACGCATTGTCAGCACCATGCTCATCATCACGGCAAGGCCTGCGTATGTGGTCACGGAGGCTGCTGTAAGAAACGCTATGGCTGATGCTCCAGGCAACCCAATATGCAGAAACACAGGGTTAAGATACTGCGCCAGCCACGCTATTATACCATAATACTGCATTATACTAACTGCCAAGGATATGGGAAGCATTATCCTCAGTAGCCATAATGACGTCTTCACCGCAGGGGCAAAAGCATCTTGAAAACAAGTTATAAAACCCTTCATCCTTTTATAACCAGTAATAATACTTCATATCTTCAACCTAAAACCTCACACCTACGACCTGAAACTCCTTCTGTGATAGGGCGTAAGACCATGTTCCGCTATTGCCTCTCTGTGTTTCTTTGTTGGGTATCCTTTGTTTGACAGCCAGTCATACTGTGGGTATTCCGTTGCCAGACGGTTCATATAGTCATCTCTATACGTCTTGGCAAGTATTGATGCAGCGGCAATGGAGAGGTATTTCCCGTCACCTTTCACTATCGTGGTGTATGGCAATGGCTGGCAGTCATACAGCAGTGGCATTTTCTCGTAGCAGTCAATGTTGTCATGGTTCACCGTAGGGTAATATGGGTCAAAGCGGTTACCGTCTATTATCAGTGCCTCGGGCCGTAATGTCAGTTGGTCAATGGCACGGTGCATGGCGAGATATGATGCATGGAGAATGTTTATGCGGTCTATCTCTTCTGCGGTGCACACTCCCACAGCCCATGCCACAGCGTCACGCTCCACTACCTCACGCAGTTCATAACGCCTTTTCTCTGTCAGTTGTTTTGAATCGTTGAGCAAGTCGTTGTGATAGTCAGGGGGTAGTATCACTGCTGCGGCATACACCGGTCCGGCAAGGCATCCCCTGCCGGCCTCATCGCAACCAGCCTCTATCTTGTCTTTATAATAATGTGTAAGTAGCATCGTTCTCTGTCTGCCGATGTTACGGCTGCGTCATTTGTAGTACAACTGCACCGTTCCGTTGCCCTCACCCTTCTGTGCGTTTGGTGGGGCAGTACCCACTCCTGCTGCGCTTACCGTCACCCTTGTGTCGCGTGAATTATTGTAGAAACGGGCGGTGAAAGTACCGTCTTTGGCTATTGTAGGATTTGGATTCCAGTATAGTGTGCGACGATAGTCCGTCGGTTCAGCAGGCACGGCGCTGCTATAATCGGGTGAATAGAACTTCTCCGGGTATGTTATGCCTGGTAACACGTATCTGCGGTCACGGTAGGTATAGCGTTTGGTATTGTCAGGAAGCGTTTCAAACTGCAGTGTCACGTCTGCCGCATGGCTCTCCACCACATCTCCTGAGTCGGTGCGCAGGTCATAATCCGTATATACCCTTACGTTCTTCAAACGGCTGAGGCGTAACATATTGAACACGGCTGTGGCGGTGCGGGGCTTGTCATACTCCGTTACCAGCGGTGTATAGTTGCGGTAGAAGGAGGTGCCATCTACCATTGCTCGCAGGTTAAACTGGTTATGTCGGCCCATATTTCCCACGAAGTAGGTGGCAAGGGCCATTGGCATACGTCTGAAGTCTGCCACACCAAGCATCAGGCCGTAGTCTGAGGCTGCGTTATAGGCACTGTACATATCCATCACCATGGCGGGTTTCGACATATCAATGGAACGCTTGCCACGGCGACGGGCCTTCACCACCACCGTCTGCAACGTGTGATTGCCGGCAAGGCGACTGCCCGCGGTTATCTGCTCATCGTCATCTTCATCAACGAAGTACAGTTCTGGCGAGTTCACCTGATACCAGGAGTACGGCTGTGAATATATGGGGTATATGGCATCACGCTTCACAAAATAGTCAGGGAAGGCACGTTCGTTGGTCATGTCAGTGTCAAACTCCTTGCTCTGCATATTCTTTTTCACCGAGTCCTTCTGGTTATATGCCTTGACAAAGAGTATTGCTTCATCATAATACGGTGGCAGATTGATTGTGAAATGCCCGTTCCTGTCAGTGTGTGTCACCGCTCCCGCCGTTGTACCGTCCTTGTTTATTTCTGCTTCTACCAGCACTGCACGCTTTACGCGTCCACTGCCGAGGCGGGTATCGCTGTCGTCAGCCCACTCTATCACCGTGTCGTCAGTAGCGTTGGCGTCTATGCCCAACTGCGCATCTGATGCCTCCTCTGCATTTGTCGTCAGGCTCATGCCCTCCTCCAGGCCGCTGATAGCGTCCATCTCTGCCATCATCTTGTCAGCAATGGTGGTGGGCTGACTGCCTGCTCCCTGCACATCTTCCAGTTCGAGGAGGTTGGCGATAGAGGGAATTGTCATCACCGTGCCCTCAAAGGTGAGCCCTTTTTCTGGCGTATAGCGTAGGTTGTCAGCACGTTTGTAGCGCCTCCACCCCTGTACCATCATGAGCAGGTCAAGATCTGCCCGATGTTGAGCATCGTCTGCTTCAAAATAATATGCTGGATAGGCTATAAAACCTTTTAGTTCTGATGACAGCAGCATATCCGTCATTATGTTTCCGTTGTCATATCCCCGCTCATCGGTCTGCGCATCACGCACGGCTATTGAGAAAGAACCTGCCCAGCCATGCTCCACGGGCAGCCTTAATGACAACTCAACTGGGGCGTATGGCCTAAGCGTGGTCTTTCTTCCAACGCTATCACCGTCGCAGGAGAGCCGCACATCGACGGGAAGACCGTAGTCCTTATGATTCACAAAGAAAAGGCGTGAGGCAAGGGGCTGGGCCTGAGCGTCATAGATAATAACCTCGTTAATGCCCGTAGGACAGTTAGCAACGTTGAGGTCAACGTCTTCTGAACCGTTCATTCTGCCGAATGTCACCAGTCTGCCACGGCACATTATGGTGTATGCCGCTGGCTGAACGCCCTTGAAGCGCACCGTGCCACGGCCCTTCTCCGTGTCAACAGCAAGTGTTGCACCCACCGACTGTGCTGCGGGGAGGGTGAAGGAATAATGCTTGTCGTTCCAGTCAAAGGCTACCTTCAGCGGTGTGGCACTGGGGGTGACAGTGAAGATGCCACGCCCTGCATGGCTGGGGCGTATCTTACGTCCGTCAGAGAGCGTGCCCTCAATGTCAAGTTGCTGCCCGTTGTTGTCGGTAATCTCATATGCCACATTACAGGGAACGCCCTCCACCAACTGGCCGCCCTCTGGAAAGAAGTTACAACGCATAAAGATTTTCTCTTTCAGCACACGCTGTTTGGGGCGATGAGCCATATAACGGTCAGCATAATTGCCCACCGTCTTTGGCTTTTGGTATATGGGGAGCACACGGGAGTAGAGCCCCTCTATATTACGGAAGAAGTCGTTTGCTGCCTGAGAACCATAGAATTTCAGGCGGTCATCACGCGTATATCTCTTCTCCGTGACGTTGAAATTAAGTTGCCAACGTGTATATGCACGTATCTCATAGAAACCCGAATAAAGCGAGTCACGAAGTACAAACTGTCCGCAGGTAAGCCCTCTGCCACTGACCACCACGTGTTGACGCTCTACAAGATAGCCATCGGGAGTGAGAAGTTCTACATACAGCAGTTTGCTCATGTTCGTTGGCTGAAGGTTGTCGGCACGAACCACGTAAGCCTTGTACCACAACGTGTCACCGACAAAATAACAACTGTTGTCAGTATGCACATATATCTTCTCCTGCACCTGCGGTTTATCACGCAAGAGCGTCTCAAGATCGTCCAATGCATCGGCTCTGACCGCTGCACTTATGCAGCACGCCAATAGCAGCATCGTCATGCGAAAAGTTTGTGTTAGTCTCATATAACGTCAGATTTTATATCTATTATGACGGTTGTAAGCCATCAAGGTTTAACCCGTAGCACTCATTATACCGCCGCTTTTAGCGACTATTTCGCCCCCTGTGCGTAACATCCTGCAAAAGTACGAAATTTCCATGAAACCACCAAGTGGGATACTTCTTTTTATCTCAAAATGGTCATTTATTTATGTTTTACTCTTCTGTTATGAGGGAAGGGTTATATGTTATAGGTGGTGCATGGATAAACGCAATGTAGCAGAAAGGCCATTGTAGTAAGGTAGAGATAATTATCTGCGCTCTAATGAGTGCTGGAGGATATTGTCTCAGGTCCCACATTTCACTACTGCTGCAACACTCCCAAAGTAATCTGCGGCAAATCACAATGTAATATGCAGCAAATCACAATGTAAAAGACGGCATTTTACACAGTGAATGACGGCTATTTACATTGTTAGAGGCGGCTATTTACATTGTTAGAGGCGGTTTACCGCACAGTGTGTATAGACAAGTGGATTGGCAGAATGGTATTACAGCAAGCAACAACAGGTTATCTACGAAGAAATAATCCCGAATCGGTCATTATACCATTTTGGAGTTAACTGATTTCTATGCATCATGTACTAATTCATACATTGCGCAACAAAAAAAGGCAGTCACGCCTCCCTGTTACAGGGGAAGCATGACTGCCTGTATTCTAATGTGTTTCTTGGTTTATTGGAATGGCAGGTAGCAGTTCTGTGTTGTTATGCCTGGTGCCTTGCTCTCCAACTTCTTGCTGAGCCACGTGTCACCGAATGTGGAACTGAATGTGCCAGCCATATTCTTGTGACGGGCTATGCGGAGCAGGTCAGAGTAGCGTGTTCCCTCGAAGGCAAACTCCATAGCGTACTCGTCACAGAGAAGGTCCTCAACAGCGTTGATATACTCTTCCTTGCTGTATGCCTGACCACCGAGACCGAGGTTGAAGTCACTGCGTATCTTCTCTATCCTCGCCTCTACAATTTTCTTGTACTGGTATGGGGAGTTGAGGTCGTCAACCGCTCCTGCACCACGCAGGTGTGTACCGATTATTATAGTAGAACTTTGATTGGTGAACAACTCTTTATTCGCCTCAGAGAAGAATGGTATCTCAGTTTCAAGCATCTGGTATGCCTCGACTGGGATATAATAGTTGTCTTCTTCTATACCACTGCCAGGAACGTATTCGGAAGTGAGATAAGACTTTATATTTGGCTGCAAGCCTGTCTTCATTATAGCAAAAGCGAGTTCTGGATAACCCATACGGTTAAATGCCTCTGCAAGGTGCATGAAAACCGTGATATTACGATAGAGCAAGACAGTACCCGTTGATGGCTTTAGCACGAATACAAGGTCAGAATAGTTTCCTGAACCGCGTACCACCTCATTAGAACGTGCATCTCCCAGTTTTGCCTCAGACAACTTCCAGCGATAAGGAGGAGCGACTTGCTGCTCGGTATAATAATAGTACTGAGTGTTGTCTGCTATGTCGGTATATGCCTCTGACGGTACTACCTGTACCTCCTCTGTCTGTGGGCACTTCGTTAAAGCTGTTATAGTCTTACCACTCGTTGCATAATAGTCATAACCGAAGGCTGAGGGTATCTCTGTTGTCTTACCCTTAGTATAGTCCACGGCCATTGGTATATAACTGATTACTGCTGGGTGCTGGAGGGAACCGTACTCACTTGTCCATGGTCCCAGAGAACTGTAGATGGAATTGTTCTTGTCGAGATTATAGTCTGCTGGATATTCCATGTAAAAATTATGACCGTCTGTGTCTGTTTTCATACGTGGTGATGCATAACCGATACCTATTGCGCTTTGACCCTTCACCTCAGCAGTGTGACGAAGATAGTCAAAGTATGCAAGTGCAGCCTTTTTGTATTCACCCAATGCAAGGTAAAGGTCTCCAAGAACTACATTAAATGGTACGAAGCACTTAGAGGGCGTTATTGTCTTTTTGACTCCCCATTGTGTTTCACCAACTTCAACGGTTTCCTTATAGAAAGGTACATCGAGTTGATCTTCTGTTACACGGTCCTTCAACGCTTGTAGATATTCGGCCTGTGAGGCAAGTATCTGCCTGTAGTCAGTCTTCTCCTTTATTGAGTTTATCTGTGAGATATACAATACTGGCTCTGTTACGTAAGGCACATTACCATACTGGTAAGCCAACTGCAGATATGCCCATGCACGGAAAGCGGCAATGGCTGTATATTCATTCATAACCACATTCTGATTGCCTGTGGCAAGAGTGGTGTCACGGTTGGCAAGATAGTAGTTACAGTTGTTGATAACCTTGTAATAGAGATACACAGAGTCATACTTACAGTCTGTTCCAGCCGTATAGTTGGAAAGGGCCTGCAAGTGTACAGAGGCCTTACTTGTAGGCTTCACAAGATCTCCTCTCATCTCATTCTGGAAGAAATACTGGTCCGCCAACTGCTGCATGGCCTGCATTATACCGTATGCGTAGAATACAGAGTCAGTCTTCTGGTCCAATGCAGGATTCTCCACCTGACGTGCATTATCAACACCAAGCATATCGGAACAACTGGTTGCTGCAAATATGCTTGCAGAAGCTATGATTGATAAAATTATTTTCTTCATTGCTTAAATTGTTTTTGATTATAGGTTTACCTTTACGCCAAAAGTGAAGGCACGTCCCTGTGCTATGCGGCCAGCGTCTATGCCCTGATACAACTGGTTGTTGCTTACGCTCAGTTCCGGGTCATTGCCAGTGTATCTGGTGATAGTGAAGAGGTTGCGACACTCACCCCATACGGAGAGACCTTGCAGCCATGACTGCCATGACTCTGGCACTGGTATGTTATATGTAAGGCTAAGAGTCTTCAGACGGAGGTATGAGCCATCTTCTATCCAACGGTCAGAGAAGCGGTTGTTGCTCATCGGGTCTCCGTAAGCAAGGCGAGGAAGGTTTGTGATCTGACCTTCATAACGCCAGTGTCCTATCTCTGCCACCTGTTGGTTATAGAGGGTTGAGCCAGAGTTAAGGATATAACGCTGGTAGTTGTAGATGTCATTGCCGATGCTGTAGTTGAAGCCTACATTGAGTGTAAACCTCTTCCAGTTAAGGGTTGCATAGATGTTACCATAGATGTCGGGGTTAGGATCACCGATTATCACCTTATCCTGCTCGCTAATCTCTCCGTCACCGTTCTGGTCAATGAAGTGTGTGTCACCTGCCACAAAATCAACCTTCGCACCTGACGCATCTACAAGATAGAGGTTTGTGGTGGTCTTGCCCTCACTATTAACGTGCTCGGTACCTGCTGCGGCTGCTTCCTCAGTAGAGGCGAATACATGGTCGGCAGTCTGGTAACCGTAGAACATTCCTGCGGAATAGCCTACTGCTGTGAGGATGTTGTTATCACCGTAAACAGAGGTGGTGTAGTCACCGTTGGCAAGGGCTTTAACCTTATTCTTATAGTGACCGATGGTAGCACCTACTTCAAGATGCCAGTCCTTGGTAGCCACAGGCTTACCATTGATGTTAACCTCAACACCGGTGTTCCTCAATGTACCGTCATTGGTCCAGTAGTTGTTGATACCGCCCACTGGTGTCTCGAAGGATTTAAGGGCAAGGAGGTCTTTGGTATTGTGAATGAAGTAGTTGACACCCAAGCCAAGACGGTTGTCAAGAAGGTTGGCCTGTACGCCAAAATTCCATTTCTTTGTGGTCTCCCACTTTATCTCATCGTTACCCACGTTGGTCATCTGCATACCTATCTCGGTGTAGTTATAACGTACAGATGAGAAAGTGGTGCGTGCTGCATAGTTGGAGATGTCATCATTACCGCTCATATCAAAGCCTGCGTTGATGCGGAGGTAGTTGATTGGACCGTTCTTTGGGAACCACTTCTCATTGGTGAGCACCCAACCCAACTGTACGCTGGGGAAGATGGCCCAACGTGTGCCAAAGGCCTTGAGACTGCCAGAGGCATTTTCACCGAAACGGCTGTTAGCCTCTGCAAGGAGGGATAATGTAGCGAAATAACGGTTTGCATAGTTATACTCACCTGATGCGTACCACTGCATATTCTTCCATACGTCCTCTACACCAGTTATGTCAGAATAATAATCTTTTCCGTAAGCGAGTACTGGGTTCTTATCGAAGTCATCATGTAGAGAATACTGAGTGATAAGGTCTGTGTTATCGTAAGAGAAATAGGTATATCTGAATCCTCCTGTTACGGCAACATCATGCGCACCAAACTTCTTCTGCCAGTCGATATGTGTGTTGCTGATGATATTTGTCTCATTGGAGAAGAGAGATGCTACCTTTGCATAGGCCGTACCAAGTCCTTCTATGTAGAAAGATGGAATACCATTATTGGGACGATAGTATGCCTGTGAATTGCGGTTAAGGTAATAACTGAACAATGATGTTATCTTGAGGCTCGGAGATATCTCGTATGTTGGCTGAACTGCTACATTGAAGAAGGTATTTTCATTCCTATTCTTACGCTCACCATTACCATTGGCTATTAATGCCATTGGGTTTGCAAGCGAGTTGGTATTTCCGAGTGGTGCGTATAGTTCGTCAGCGTCACACAACTGTGATGTGAAGGCGTTGATGTTGTTGTTATACTGATAAGGATAGAGCAACGGACTCTTTATCCATGACAGGAAACCTGGTGATGTAACAGCACCAGAGTTCAGATTCTCACTTATACCATCATCAAAGAGATTGGTATTGGTGCGTGAGAATGACATATCGAACTTTGTGGTCAGATTGCTAAGGATATTGATATCTGTATTGAAACGCACATTAACACGGTCAAAACTTGTGGACTCAATATTCTTCATTGTCTGTATGTAGGCAACAGACAGATTATACATACCTATATCGTCACCACCCTGCACATTTATACTGTAATTATGGGTCAAGGCATTACGATATACGTAATCCTTCCAGTCAGTATCATTGTGATAGGTGTTATAGTAATATCCCTTCGGGTTATCATTGAGGAACTTGAAGTCAAGTGTGACGTTGGCGTCAGCCTGGGCAGCAATAACCTCAGGCACTGTACCTAACTGCTCCACAGCATAACTGCGATACTGTGCGGCATTCATCATTGTGGGTGTTGAAGGTATAAGGGTTGTTCCAACACCTACTTTTGCATCAATACGTGTTGCCATAGAGTGACCACGCTTGGTGTTGATAAGGATAACACCGTTGGCACCGCGGGCACCGTAAAGAGCAGTGGCATTCTTCACCACTGTAACCTTGTCTATGTCCTCTGGAGAGATGGTTGACAGCATATTGAAGATGTCGCCCTGATGTATGGACGTACGATTACGCTGCATATCCAACTCTACTCCGTCAACTATAACGAGGGGCTGAGCATTGGCGTTAATGGAGTTGATACCTCGTATGAACATTGCCGCACCCTGTTCAAGGCTACCTGAGTGCATCAGTGTACGCACGTCAGCACCAAGTTTTGAGCCTATCTCCTCATCTACGGTAATGCCTTTACCGTCAGAGGTAAAACTGCTGGTAGCGGTATATTCCGTACCATTCTCATACATTGGAGCGAAGGCATTGCTGAGCATAGACACCTTAACCGTCTGCTGAGAGTCATTGGCAGTGATTGCTACCTGCTGAGAGATATAATTAGGTGCCTGCACAAAGAGTGATGTGGCAAATGTAGGAACCTTTATGGAGAACTTACCCTCAGCATCTGTCATGGCGGCATAACGATTATCATTGAGGGTCTGCAAACGCACACCTGCCAACGGCTGCTTTGTGGCAAGGTCTATAACTACTCCTTTTACAATGACAGTAGGATTTTTGTCTGCCGCAGCATTACGCCTCGGAACCTTAACAGTTGCTGGAGTATCCTCATCATCGAGTGCGTCCTGAGCGTATGCCATCGTTCCTAATGCCATAGCAACGGCACAGAGAGAGAGTCTGAGACTCTGTCGCTGAATGAAGTCATATATCTTAATCTTCATAACTATTCAGTAATATTTTTAAAGTAATTATATGCTGTCTCCGGAACCAAGAATACGCCTGCAACACGTAACTCCTGATCATACTTGTTACGGTTTACGCTTGTTGTGAATGCCTTGGTGTGTGACATTAACAAGGTAGGATAAGCATCCAATTTATAATAGGAGATAGGGAACTCGAACTCAAACTCTATGACACTAAGTTTGCCAGGGGTTGTTATTATATCATCTGTTAACTTTTTTCCCTCAACATTCAGACGCTGGAATTTCTGTGCTCCTGTTGCATCGGTATAACTGAGGTCAAAGCGAAGATGTGTTGGCAGCAACGGTGCCTCAGGGTCTTTTACTTGTGCTGGAACAGTGACAACAAAGATATGATACTTTGTTGAAAGCGCATTATCCAGAGCAAAGTCAAACTCCACTTTTGATGACGTGGACAAGAAGTTCTCTCTATCGATGCTGACATAAGTAAAGAACTCAGAATTCTCAGGAAGAATCCAGCGCTTTATAAACGCTGGCACGTTCTCAAACAGGGATTCCCTGCCTGCCAGAGTGCTCTTTATAATATTGTTTTCTGTATATTTCTTTCCTGACGCAAGATTAAAGTAGCGGACAGGCTTTAAGTATTTATACACTGGCTCGTATGTCTGCCACGGATAGAAACACAATGAGTCCATGACACGTGAATAACCGTTACTGTTTGACTTCACGTCTCCTACGGTGTGAGCGTATATATCCTCTATATTGGTTATGTAAGAACTTGTTGATGTATAAAGGGTGTCAAGTTTGCCTGATGATAACTGACCACTCCATATCGGTTTGTTCCTCTCATACGTATTTGAGAATACAAGATTCTCTACAATGGCCCTCTTGGTGAGAGAGTCCCTATAGAAAGCAGCATCAATATTAACGGGTGTCTCACACTTGGCAGTGGTGGCGTTACAAGCCGCAGCGGCTGTTGTGTTCTTGCTCATATCCATATAATACAACTTGCCTGAGTAGTAGTTCAGAGTCTTGCTGATATTCTCATACGCCAATTCCCACGCCCTGTCATTAGGATAGAGCATAGTGTAACTACTGTCCTCATTCTCCAACTGAACGTTAAGGATATTGTTGATAATGACATTCCTCTTCTTGAACACAGAGTCAAGATAGGTCTGCTTACCGTCAACCATAGGACCTACAACTGAATTGTTGACATCAAGATAATACTCGTCATACTTCTGTATGTAAGCCTTGAATGATTCACAGTCCTTCAGGTTATCTATCTCCTCATAAAGGTTAGGATGGTATTCTGATTGACCGTTGAGAAGGTGCATCACACCATTAGTGGTAGCGACATTGGGGGTCTTAATTGCTATACCGTCATACGCCTCATTGGTGAACACATGATGTTTGTCATTAAGCGACACTATACGCTTGTTGACCTCACCAGAGATGACATGGCTGTATGTGGCCATGTGCTGTCCGATGAACTCCTTTACAATAGTTGCACTGTCCTTTGCAAGTATTGCCTGGGCATCATACGTACCATCTACTGGTGCCCATACAGTGTAATACTGCGGTGCACTGAAATTCTGGGTATATCCTGCCTTGGCTATGATAGCAGCAAAGTCCTGAAGGTTCTCACTCTCGGATATATTCTCCCATAATGTCTTGTTAGCCGATAACATCGCATCTTCCGGCACGGTATTATAGTCAGAATAATCCGAACAGGAGGTGGCGGCAAACATACAGCCTGCCACAACCGCCATTCCTATTTTAGATATATTTTTCATATAATTCTTTGTTTTATTGTTTCGGTCATTCTCTCTTTCCACCCTCTCGCCGCGCTGTGACGATACGAAAGGGGGGAAAGGAGATAACGACATTATTTTTAATACCAGTCTTCCTTCATATTATTACTGTTGACAATGCCTACTGGCACAAGTTCTATGAAGTCGAATGACCAACCGAGGTTAGAGTCATTGATAAGGTTCTTGATACGCAACCAATAGTCCTTACCCTGTTCGAAACGCTGGGTAGTGATGATACGACGCAACATCATCGTGCCATATCCTGTCTCAGTGCGACAACTTGTACTGCCCACCATCTGACTTCTTACGGCTGAATATGGGTCTGTAGGATCAGAAAGTGTCAACTTATCTGTGATAGAGTTATATCCACCGCGAGAGAATGACGCAGGAGCCCTCATGTAACCACGAACATGCATTGTCTGGTCTGACTCCACACCGTAGTCACTCATTTCATCGTCAGTTATATCTGAGTAACCTATGGTAGCATCCTCATAAGGATTAGAACGTGCGTCAAACGGAATTCCGATGGCAACCATATCAGACTGTGATGATGTATTACCAAGATAGAACTGCATCAAGCCACCACGAATCATAGGTGGATATATGATGCGTAACTCGTATTCGCCTGTCGGAACGTGAGGCAGTCTTACAGCAAAGTCATATACATCCCATCCCTGGAACTGGTCTGAATTGTGTGCACGCCATGCGCCCTGTACGCAGAAACGGAGCAGTGTGCCAGGGTTGTAACATACGATGTTCTCGAAATAAGAGTTATCAAACGCTACACGGTTGCCGTCGCCACCGCCATTCATAACAGATACTTCACTTCCCGTAGCACCACGGATACCATTGTTGGCCAACTCATAAAGGAAGTTCGATGAGTCAAGACGCAGACGCTCGTTCTGTGCATTAACTGCATTACGGTCGTAAAGCAGGATGCCTTTTAGTCTGTGGATATAACCGTTAAGTGTCTCTATGCTACGGTTAGCCCCGCGATCTACCTGTACGCCAGCGAATATTATCGGGTGTGTGGCATCACTACCGAATGTACCGATTTCATCTGTAAGTGTATTGTTCTGACGGTAACGATTCAGATATATGTCCTTATCAGATTTCGGGTTCAACTGCCATACCTTAAGAAGGGTGTTGGGCAACATTGTCTCGAAATAGTCCTGAGGTTCATAACCAAAGCAGAAGTTCCATGTAGAGTTTGTCTTTGAGGATTTCTCATATACTAACTTATCAACAGAGATACCTGCGCGCAGTATATGATATGCCACAAACATATTCAGGGTGTTGTATGGATTCTCATAGTCCGTTCCCGTACTTACGGTGATACCCTTTTCCCTTATATAGTCATACCATGCGGAACAACCAGCGTACCACTCATTACACTTCTGTACAAGGTCGTCGAAACTGTTTATGCCATTGGCACGGAACACGTCATTGGTCTCTGCGAATATAGTCCACTTAACCATACATTCCCTCGGGCAGTAAATCTTTACTCCGTCACGGTCTGTCGGGTCAGTGTCTGCATATGAATAGGTTATACCCTTGTTCTCCTGCTGTACTATTTCATAGTAACCTGTCTTTACCAATGCTTCATAGAAGATAGAAAGGTCTGACTCAAGACTTATCTGGTCATCAACCGTGCGGTCTGACCTCGGAATGACAGAGGAACATATATGTAGCACACCGTTGATAGCCTCTATATCTCCGTCAATGATGGCAGAGGTGGCATTGAGCGATGTCTTACCTGCATATTGTCCGTCAACGAATATGTTAACAGCAATGCTACGTCCTGTAAGCAACGTGCTGCAACTGCTTTCACCGTCAATATCAGACTGCTTCATCTGTTCGCCTGACAGATGATACTTGGCGATATCCTCACATAGAGAGTCTGACATAAGTGCCACCTTATCCATCACATCGAGCGAAGTGAAGTTGGGGGACTCTTGAATACCGTTATGTGGGAAACGTTGGTTGTTATCATTATACAGACTATCAAGATACTGTGATACACCGTTATTCACTGGTGCGAAACAAGTGTATTCCAGATATGTTGAGATTCTCTTATCATAGCCACACTTTACAAGAATGGCATTAAAGGCTGACAGGTCAGGATTTTGCTGAAGCATCTGCGCCAACGTCAGTTCGTCAGTACTGAACAGGTCTGACCCATCTGGTTCCTCGTTACATGATGTCAATGATGACATTGCCATCAATGCAGCAGAGAAAAGGAGCACACCTTTTTTATATATATATTTCTTCATAATAGTCTTTGATTTATTATTACGAATATTTACGTGTCGTATGATTAATATTTAGAAGTGCTCTTATATACAGGATTCTGCCTCAGGTTGGTGTTCAACTGAATCTCATCCTCAGCAATCGGCATATAAAGATATGGCTCCGTTGGAATCTTTGCTTTCAAAGCCGCAGGTGCGGTGTACTTTGCTAATGCAATATTGAAGAAGTCATCACTGTTTGCTGCAAACACTGTCATGTCTGCAAGGCACTTGGTGTAGTCAACGCCCTCCATACGTCTGTAATTATAGCGCATGAGGTCAAACCAACGCTTGCCCTCGAAACAGAGTTCACGAGCACGCTCCATGAGTACAAGTTCTTCCATTTTCGAACTATATGTATTGAAGTTCAACCCATAAGAACTTTTGTCCTCATCACTCAGAGCACGGTCATTAACAGCCTTAACGATAGCGAAAGCGTCCTCCAACTGTCCAAGTTGAACAAGGGCCTCTGCCTTCATCAGCATGATGTCGGTAAGACGATAAAGCACCCAGTCCTTATTAAAGTTTGTTACAGATGTACTGGATTGTGCTTTCTTCAGTTCTGCACCGCCCAAGGCTACATATTTACGAACATCGTATTCCTCAAGGTCTGTACCTGCATCATAGCAACTTTCGTATCTGCGCTGGTCCTTGTCGTTCTTAAAGATGTTACTTGAACTTCCCGAACCATTAGGCCTTGCATAAATCTGGGTAGTTTTCAGATATCCCTTACTTGTGCGCTTCTTATCATAACTGTGATACATCTCATACACTGCGTTATTATTGATGCCTTCTTGTGCATAGGCTACCTCAAGTATATTCTCCATGTTACCGAAGTCCTTTGAATTATCCTTCCTATATCCAGTAACAAAGATATTACTATAATACGATGTGCAGTCATAGAGATAATAATCCAGTGTCTCCGTTAGTTTCCTGTTATATTTCTCTGAGTATGCTTTCTTTGCTGCTATCACCTTATTGCAGTAGTTTACACACTCACGATAATCCTCTTCGCTATGGTTGACAGAGGCACGCCACAGATATATGTCAGCCAAAAGTGCAGCAATGGCATCCTTGGTGAAATAAACGTAGTCACGGTCATCACCATACGCATCATTATCTGGTGCCTTGCCTTCTACTGCACGCAGGTCGTCAATACACATCTGCAATACTGTGGCCGGTGCCACCTGCGGTGCCTTGAGATCCTGACTGCTTTCTGTATATGAGCCTGGTGTAACAGGTATGTCACGGAACACCTTCACAAGATAGAAGTAACACCATGCACGCAGAGCGGTGACTTGTGCACACGTTGTTTCATAATCACCCTGTGTATAGTCTGGGTCCTCTGCTACCACTCCTCCTGCTTTCTCCAAAACAAGATTGCAGTAGTTGATGGCAGAATAGAAAGGTGCCCATGATGTAAAGCTGTTATTCGGCTGCACATTCATGGAATATATCTCCTCCAACGCTGTCTTGTATTTAGCAGACACAAGAAGGGATGAGTTCACGATAAGTTCGTCAGAACGGAAGTCTGCCCACACTATCATGTTACGCATCAACTCATCATTGCGCAACTGTGAGTATGCCGTTGCCACGAGAGCCGCTACCTCACTTTTCTTTTTCCAATAGTCCTCTGCGAGAATCTTATTGTCTGGCAGTATCACCGTGTCAACACACGAAGACATGGCAAGTGTTGCCAATAATATAGAAAATATCTTTTTCATATCATTATATACTTTTGAATATCGTTCGCTATCGTGTTTAGAAACCTACAGTGACACTTGCTGTAACAGACCTTGACCTTGGTGTCTTTGATGAGTCTATGGCAGGTGTATATGTTCCCGCACTTACTTCTGGGTCTATACCAGAGTATTTTGTCCAACAGAACAGGTTGTTCATTGTAACGTATGCGGAAAGGTTACCCAGTCCCCATTTCTTCACCATCTTCTTCGGGAAACTATATGAGAGTTGCAGGTTCTGGAATCTCAGGTATGAGCCGTCCTCCACGAAGCGTGATGACATCTGGTAGTTATATCCGGCTCCATAGCAAGCACGTGGCAACACAGCAATCTGCTGTCCTGTCTCTGGATCGTAGCCGTTTGAGCCATCATTCTGACGCCAACGGTTAACAACAGAGGCGCACTGGTTTTCTGTACCATACATGCTTTCCAGTGACATACGGCTTGCATTGATAATCTTGTTACCCCAACGATAGTTGAAGCGTGCAACAAGTTTCCAGTTAGAATACTGGAAGGTAAGGCTGAAGCCACCCTGCATCTTCGGCAGAGAATTGCCAAGGTACTTTATATCAAGTTCGTTAATCTGACCGTCATGGTTAACGTCTTCATATATAGCGTCACCACCCTGGAACTCATACTCTGTATCGCCATAGTAATAAACCATGTGCTGTGGCTCACCCTTGCTATTCATAACAACCTTACCGTTCTCGTCAGTTGCAACAGGATATGTCTTACCTGATGCCAACTGTTCGTTAATCCAGTTCTCGTAGTCAGAGGTTGTCCACTGAACATCTGGGTTCTGCTGCTGTTGCAGTCTCATCTCACGGTTCTTGTTTGTCAAGTCCTCATAGTTGTAGTTGTAAACACCCTTGTTCACATATCCATAAATAGAACAGAGAGGGTCGCCTACTACCACACGGTTCATTCTGGAACTGATACCACGCAGAGAATAGTCTGGCGTTGTATTCATTGAGCCACTTCTAAGAACACGCTCGTCCATCTCTAACAGGGTATTGACATTCTGCGCCATGTTGAAACTTGCAGACATGGTAAACTTGTTTATCTTCAAGAACTTGTTACCCGTAACAGAGAGTTCCCAACCCTTGTTTTCTACTATACCGACATTGCCCCATGCAAGTGAAGAATAGGTATTCCATGTTGCAGAGGTAGGAATAGGTATGTTCTTCATCTGCTGGTCCTTGGTCTTTTCCTTATAAAGGTTAAGGTCAACCTCAATAATGTCATTTAGGAAACCAAGGTTGAAACCAAGGTTAAGACCTTCCTTCTTCTGCGGCCTTAGGTCATCAAGTCTGATGCCACTCATTGTTGCCATTGTCTGTGCACCGTATTTAGAGCCAGGGCTATACTGGTTATAGAACTGCTCTACTGATGCACTTGATGAACCAGAGACACCCCATGAACCACGAATACCGAACATTGATACAACACTTCTCAAAGGTTCAAAGAACGGTTCGTCACTGAGGTTATAACGCAGTGACACTGATGGAGAGTAGAACCACGGTGTGTTAGGACCGAAGTTAGAACTACCGTCACCACGTAGTGAGAATCCTACGCTATAACGTGACTTATAAGAGAAGTGTGCGTTGTATATAAAGTTCTGTGATGCAGAGCGCATGGATGACGGTTGGTTATTCATACCGTATGGATGACCTACTGCTGTTGACGATGTAATATCGTTAGGCAACTGACCTTGACTCACTGTTTGGTAGGTGTATTTATTAGTGATACACTCATATCTTGCAAGCATCGTCAGCGAGAGGTCCTCGTTCTTGAAATGCGGAGTGAAGATAAACTCTGCACGTGCGCCCATCTTAAACTGATTCTGCTCTGTGCCTACGGCATAGTTGTACTCCTGATCATAGTAGTTGCCGTTAGAAAGGGATGCTGGCATATATGTAGGATGTGAGTATGCGTAGATATCGAAATACACACGTCCGTTGAATGTCAGGCGGTGTTGATCTACTCCTGTACCGAGAAGGTCATACTTCAAGGCAAAGTCTGGCACGATGTTATATGTCTGTTCCTTCTGCCATGAGGTATTAGCGAATGCAATGGGGTTACCTATCGCCACAAGGTCTCTTAGTTCGTATGAGGTATATGCACCATCGGCAGGTGTTTTACCTAATTCAGACTTATTCATAAGGAAATACTCGTCTGTGTATTCTCCCGTTGATGTTCTGCGGTATATGCTGGCATTAGGAGCCTGGGCGAGTGCCATTGCCAAGATATTGTTGTGTGCGCCTGATGATTTACTTGAACCATATGTATAGTTCTTTAGGTTATCAGTGTATGTCAACGCAAAGTTTGTGGAGAACCTGATACGGTCTGACACGTTATAGTCCAACACGAGACGTGTGGTAAGACGGTCCAGACGCTGTTTTATGATAGTACCCGTCTGGTGGTTATATCCGGCAGAAATACGGAATGTGGCTTTCTCACCACCACCAGAAACGTTGAAGTTCACCTCATGCTGTTCACCGAACTGCTTTACGGCATCCACCCAGTCGGTGTTGTTGCTCCAGTTAAAGTAGTCGGCCCATGACTTGTCATAGTTTATTTCCTTGATGCTTGTGGTTGCGGTTGGTGTCTGATAACGGTTGTAGAACTCTTCCTTCAACATCATGGTATAGTTATCACCGTTAAGCAGTTCATATCCCATAGGCATCCATGTACCTGTGAACTTATAAGAGAGGTTCACCTTTGGTTTACCGCGCGAACCACGTTTTGTTGTAATCTGTATTACACCGTTTGCACCTTTGGAACCCCAGATAGATGTAGCGGCAGCGTCTTTCAGCACTGTGATAGATGCTATATCATCCACATTGACAGAGAGGAGTGAGGAGAAAGCCTCTTCATCGGCGTTTTCTACATCGAACTCGTCACTGTTGTAGTCGAAGATCTTATCATCTACAACGATGAGTGGCTCTGCGTTACCTGTGAGTGTTGACACACCACGCAGACGCATAGAAGTACCAGCACCGAGGTTACCAGAGTTTGACACGATGTCAAGACCTGCTATCTCACCCTGCAATGCCTCGTCGGCAGAGGTGAACGCCATACCCTCTACCTCAGAGAGGTTAAAGGTCTGCTGTGACGTTGAAATCTCTTTCTTTGGTATGCTGAGACCACCAGAATTAGTACGTGAACCACGTACTGTTATCTCGTTAAGCGTTGTTTTCTCATCCTCCAGTCTTATGGAGAATGTAGTCTGGTCGCCTATGGTGAGTACTTTTGTCTTACTACCTACGTAGGAAATGACAAGTTTATTCTTAGGGTTCTTTATCGGCATAGAGAAGTTACCCATCATATCCGTCTGTACAGCATTGACGATACGGTTGTTAGCGTCCCTCTCCACTACGTTGGCCATCATGACAGGCCCCATGGAATCTTCCACCGTACCTGAAATGACCCTTTCCTGCGCCATGACTAACTGTGCCATAACACATAAGAGGAAAGTCAGTAGAACTTTTGTTTTTGACATAATATAATAGTCTTTTAAGTTTTTATCTTGTAATCAATCTTAGTACTTGTACGTTGTGTTATAGCACAAGGGTTTCTCTATGCCATGTATGGTAACAAAGGCAGAAGAGGAGATCTTATTGTATTTGAAACTGGTACCGTTGATGTCCTTACCGTCAGTTGTAGGTGCCTCCACCTTCAGGTCACGAGCAAGGATATTCTTCTGTGTCACACGTATTGACCTGTTGCATACGTCCTTTACAGTCATCTCACCTGCTCCGCCAGAAACGGTTACCTTCTTTGCTATACCGAGGTTATCGGTGCATAGGGTCTGGTATTCTGCTGTTGTTACAACCTGATCAGCAAATACAGAGTTGTTCTGCATATGATACAGCACGAAGTCACGCATGATGTCAATCTTTTCCTTGACATATTTCTTTGCATCTTCCTCTGTTGTGAATCCGAACTCGTCCTGATACTGTGTCCAGTCCGTTGCTATACCCTTTATCACTTCCCATCTTGGCAGGCCGTTCGCGTAAGCCTCGTCCATGTCGGTAGGTACATAGAGTGTATAGTTATATGAACCGAACATATTGATAAGGTCTTTTTCACCGAACACTACGTATGCTTTTCTCTTGGTAGCCTTCTGTGCGTCTGAATCTTCAGATGTCAGTATTCCGGCAAAACTCAGCACTTCCTCATCGTCAAACTCTGCGCAGAACTGCATGAACGGCTCAAACTCTGGTACACTATTTAATATAGTATATACATTATATATAGCAGGCTGTATAGGTCTGTCGAGTTTATACACCGTACCGTTCTTGATATTTGCCTTAGGGCTGTTCTCATAGAATCTTTCCTGCACTGTTGCTCCTGGCAGTGCGTTGTTGCCAATCTGCAGTGCTCCCATCACCTTACTGCTGTTGTCCTGTGCCGCAGTTCCGTCTGGTACATATATTGCGCCACCGTGCTTGGTCTTGTAGTAGTGGTTACCATTCAGGCCGCTTGTCTTCTCAAGCACCACGGTGTGGTAGTTCAACATATCCTGTATCTGTGTGTTGTAGTATCCATCGCCGATGTTCACTGGGCCAACATTTGCATCGATGGTGAATGTCTGGCTGTCGCTGTCATACAGATACCTCTGCACCAGCACGTGGAATGCGCCTGACGCTGTGGGCTCATAATAGAACTTCAAAGCCTTCAAACCATCGGTATCATAGACGGATGCAGGATCAATATAGAAGAATTCACCCTCGTCCTCAGGAATGAACACTGCATACTTTGACTTCATGGACAGCAGGTAGTAGTACATATCCGCACCGAGTTTTGACGGTGTACCAGCCACTGTCTGGTGGTCTCTGAGCATCTCACCCATAATTCTCATATCAGTATAAACTGATGCCGGGCCGAGAACGGAGTTGTACAACTCTGGCACAAAGAACTTGTTCATTCTATATATGACACCATTGTTTGCCACCGTTACATCATACTTTCCATCTCCCTTACGCTTTATGTCGTCTCTTGTAACGTTCATAAACTCAAAGGCGTCATTCTGTACTGTACCAAACTTGCTGGGCACTGTCTTGGTTAGGTACGGCTGCATGATGTTATTCATGAAACTTGCAAACACCGTTGGGTCTGTGTTATATATAGCGTCAAGATGTTCCGTAAGGTTCTCTTTTGTATTAGCCAGTCCTGGCACACCGAGGTTCTCCACGATGTATGAACCGTCATGCAGGAAGTAGTTTTCCACTACATCATCGGTAGGTGCGAGTATTGCTGCTATCTCGTCCTGGTCAGAAGAACTACCGGTAGCCAATGTTGGGTTATAGTTGTTCCAGCCTGGATCAAAGGTCAACAGTGCCTGGTCGTTCTTTGGGCTGCCACCAGGGTATTGGTTCAGTTTCGCGCGCTGCGAGTTCTTACTGAAATAACGTATTGCGAATACAGAATCCTGAGTACCGTAGTTCTTCATGTACTCAAAATAATCTGCCTGCAACTTATCCGTAACCTTGAACGGCGCAGAGAAATAATCAAGAATACGTGAGATATAACGTGTGTTAGATCCTAAACGCAGTATCTGCGCCATGTTACCAGGATTTACGAGTACGCTGTCCAACTGGTGTATGTAACCGTTCTGACAGGTAACGTTGCTGTTTGTAACCTTACGGTTGAAGATATACACTGCTCCATCCTCATACTCCTGTCCAGTGAGCACGTAGAAGTCATTGTCTGCTCCTGAAACGGTGATATCATTGTTAAGCAGGTACTCCCATGTGAAGTGTACCATAGGAGCCTCTGTGTTGTCATACAGTGCATTGATAGATTTTCCCTGATTCTTCCAATAGTCGAAATACTTATTGTTGGCAGGCATATTCTGGGAATACAGCGGTTCCACAGACTGCAAGAGAGAGATGTTTGTAGGGTGTTTCACCAACTGTCCCTGCAACATGTTCTCATCATTAGAGAGCATACCAACAAGAATAGCATTGTCCAACATGGAAGAATAGAGCAGTTGCCCTTTCTCTGCCTCTGTCAGTTCCTCATAACTTGCCTTCCCGAACTTGTTGTTGCCGTTTTTGAAGAAAGCCTCAAAAGCGGCATCGTTGGCGGGGAAGATCGTTTTACTACCCGTCTTGCTCAATACCTCCGCATAACCCAAGTCATCGACAAGACGCAGATACGTGTTAAACGTACCTTCAAGGGTCTTCGGATTCTTAAGCTCATCATAGATACTCTCACCCAGCCATGATGGCAACTCATCTTCAGGAACAAAGTAGTCCTTACTACATGATGCCATGGCAATGCAGATAAGAGATACGTACAATAAGATTTTTTTCATAAAGATTGATATAGTTAGTTTTGTTATATAATTTTAATCTATTTCAGTTAGTTACGCTACTTAATCAC
>JALFNY010000091.1 GCA_022774105.1 Prevotella sp. | reverse complement strand
TTTCATAGTATTAGATTTAAGGTTAACAAAGATTGGGGCTCAGCGGAGCCCTTTTTTTGTGTCCGTTAACAGACTTTTAATGCCAGTTTTTTAGTGATTCTTGCATTTACAACTACTCAGCAGAGCCAAGTTGTTTAGCGTTTAGTCGTTTAGTTGCTTCGTTATCAGCATTTAGTGAACAGTGAACAAATCAGTCATAACAAACAACAGAGGTATAAACCACCATACGTCTAAATGTTGTATGTCTTGTTCTCGTCAGCAAGAACGGTGTTTACAAATACCTCTTGGGCTTCTTTTAGCAAAACTGTCTCATCAAGGTAACGTTGACTGAAGTGACCTATGATGAGTTTCTGCACCTTTGCATCACGCGCAGTCATGGCTGCCTCACGTGCTGTGGAGTGTAGGTATTTTATGGCCTTGTCTTTCATATCCTCACAATACGTAGCCTCATGGTATAGGGTTGTAATACCGTTTAGCCTGTCTTTTAGGGATGGCATATAACGAGTGTCAGAACAATAGGCATACGCCCGTATTGGGTCAGGGTCTGTGGTTAGAATGTTATTGGGGATAACCTCTCCCTCAGGTGATGTCCAATCATATCCAGCACGTAGATTGTTTATCTGTGAGCGTGGTATATTGTAGAAAGCAAGCATTTCTGGTTTAATGTGTCGATGTCCTGCTTTCTCACGAAATACAAAGCCACTGCATGGCATACGGTGATTCAATGGGATTGTTTCCACGGTCAAAGAACGGTCTTCATATATAATCGTTTGTTTGGAAGTGTCAACGGGATGAAATACTACTTCGTAATCAAGAGTGGAACAAAACATATCCAGTTCCATCTGCAGGAGTGTACCATACGTTGCTGGTGCATATACGTGGAGTGGGGATGTGCGACCCTGTAGCCCAAAGGTACTTATCATTCCTATCAAACCAAGAACGTGATCACCATGGATGTGACTGATGAATACAGCGTATAGTTTGGTGAAGTTGAGATGTGAACGGCGTATTTGTGCTTGCGTTCCTTCACCGCAGTCCACCATGAAGAGTTTTCCCCTGATTTCAACAATCTGTGATGAGGGATTGTGACGCTTTGTTGGCAGAGCAGAACCGCATCCTAATATATGTACTTTGAATGGTTGCATTTAGTCTGGTACATTATATTTTGTTATGTATTTCTTGTATGATACTCTCTTTTTGATGATTGAAGGTGTTGCGTTCTTGTGTTGATAATAATCTATAAATGATATAAAACAGTGAAGAAACCAACGTACATTGTGTATTATCGTAGGTCAATTACCTCGGCCTTGGGATAATCTTTGGAGTTAAAGCGAAATTCTGTATCGCTGAAGGATTTATGGGTGTAGGAAGAAATAGTGATTGTAATCCACTGCTGTCTTTGTCTTATCTTCACCTGTTTGATGTTATAGTTCTTGTCAATGAGGACATACATCTCACTAATTCCTTTTTTTTGACTGGTTAAATGTATTTGATAACCACTGGCAGCATTCGTTTGTGACAAGGTGTAACCACTCTTATACAGTTTAAGGAAACTGTAAGGGTTCATGTTTTGTTGTTGTGATGGTGAGGGTGTGGATATGTTAACCTCATCATTCTTTTTATTATATAGCCATTGGGTCTTACCATCATACCATATTATGGCATTGTCAGTACGTGCATTAAACTTATTTCCTTTGATGGCAATAATACCGCTTTGCTTTCCAAAGTTACCTCCTGTTATTGTGAAAGAAGCACTGACACCTTTTGTTAGTCCTATTTTTGATGCTGCTTTGTCAAGTGTCTTACGTGCTGTATCTGATGTGTTGGCTGCCTTAGCAGAAAGTGCAACAAGCAGTGTTATGAGTAAAATGTATGTAATTCTTTTCATAATTGTATGTTTTGCCGTTATTCTTCCTTATGAAATAAGGTCGTGAGGATTGATAGAATGTGTATATATCACTATATCACGCCCAATGTGTTGAGCAGTGATTGAAGTGTGTTCTCGTCTTGAATAAGTACGTCACGAGGTTTTGAACCGTGTGCTGCACCAACTATTCCTGCCTTCTCAAGTTGATCCATAAGACGTCCTGCGCGGTTGTATCCTATAGAGAACTTACGTTGTATTAATGAGGTGCTACCTTGTTGTGACATTACTATGACTCGTGCTGCTTCACCAAACAATTGGTCAAGGTTACTAAGGTCTTCGGCATTGTTAGAACTTCCTTCGTCAGCACTAACAGGTTCTGGGAGTTCAAAGGGTCCTTCGTACCCTGGTTGTTGTTGTATGAACTCGTTTATTGCTATTACTTCTGGCGTATCAACGAATGCACATTGTACTCGTACAGGGGTTCCTTTGTCAAGAATAAGCATATCACCACGACCAATGAGTTGGTTTGCACCAGAGCCATCGAGTATTGTTCGTGAGTCAATCTGTGACATAACCTTAAAAGCCATTCGTCCAGGGAAGTTGGCTTTAATGGTACCTGTAATGATATTAGTTGTTGGTCGTTGTGTCGCTATAATCATGTGTATGCCCACAGCACGTGCTTTCTGAGCTATGCGGGCAATAGGTAACTCTATTTCTTTGCCAGCAGTCATAATTAGATCACCATACTCGTCAATGATTACAACTATATATGGAAGGAATCTATGTCCATTTTCTGGATTTAGTTGTCGTTTGAGGAATTTTTCGTTGTATTCCTCCAATTTGCGTACATTGGCGAATTTCAATAGGTTATAGCGGTCGTCCATTTCCTGACATACAGAGTTCAGCGTCTTGACTACCTTTGTAACGTCTGTGATTATTGGCTCGTCAGCATCGCTCTCTGGTGGAATCTGTGCAAGAAAGTGGTTTACAAGTGGCTTATAAATCGAGAATTCTACCATTTTGGGGTCAACGAGTACGAATTTCAGTTCTGCCGGATGTTTCTTGTATAACAATGAGGTTATGATAGCGTTTAGTCCAACAGACTTTCCTTGGCCAGTAGCACCGGCAACAAGTAGATGTGGAATCTTTGCGAGATCCACCATGTATATTTCATTAGATATAGTCTTACCAAGGGCAATTGGTAGAGCCATTTTGGATTCTTTGAACTTCTTGGAATTGAGTATCGATTCCATACTAACTATCTGTGGGTTAGCATTTGGCACCTCTATACCTATGGTTCCTTTGCCGGGGATAGGTGCTATGATACGTATGCCGAGCGCAGCAAGTGACAAGGCTATATCGTCTTCCAGAGAGCGTACCTTGGATATTTTTATTCCTGCTGCAAGAGTAATCTCGTATAATGTGATTGTTGGACCTACAGTAGCCTTTATGCTGTCAACGATTACGCCGAAGTTTCCGAGCACTTGTACTATGCGGTCCTTGTTTGCTTTCTGCTCTTCCATGTCTATGTATGAGCGTCCGTCATTGTCGTAT
The DNA here is from genome assembly GCA_022774105.1 of Prevotella sp. Taxonomy (GTDB): domain Bacteria; phylum Bacteroidota; class Bacteroidia; order Bacteroidales; family Bacteroidaceae; genus Prevotella. Next base: position 4,254 of record JALFNY010000091.1, on the reverse strand, counting down.
TTCTTAAGCAAGTCAAGCGTTGGATATTTGTAGCGTGATAGTGTAGCCTTTGGGTCATAGGGGGACATAGTATCCTCACCCACAACTATCTTTCCTTCTGCCTCTTCCTCCTCTTTTGTCTCATTTATTTCAAGGTCAACATTCATCGGAGTTGCTGTTTGTGAGGGCATAGGGGATGGATTATTGTTGTCCAATACGATGCTTGCCTTTTCTCCGTGAACATCAAATTCTACGGTTTGGCTTTCTGGATCGTCTTCTGTATCGGTTGTCTTGTCCATTTGCTGTGGTGTGCCTTGCTCTTCGTGCAGTTGCTCTGGTTCAAGCACCTCGCCGTTAGGGCCAATGTTTGTGACGTTGAATTTTACACGACTTGTTATGTAACCTATTGGGTTGAGCATCCTGCGTATGACGATAATTGTCTCAGAGGAGAGGTACGTCAGAAAGAAAATGGCAGATAATACAAGCACAGCGGTTAGTCCTGGTGTACCTATCATGTTTTCCATTGTTTGGCAAATGTATTCTCCGTGCCCACCACCTGCGTTGAATACTTGGTCTATGAGGAGTGGGTTCACAAACTTAGCGAATGTGATGCTACTCCATATCATAATCACCGTGAGTGAGAAAAACCATTTCCATAGGTCCATTTTATATACCCCCATCATGGCAAGAGAGCACAGTATAGTGAATAAAGGTATTATGAAAGCAGGAAGTCCGAAGCATACAGCAATAAAGAAATGGGATATATATGCTCCCCATGAACCACATGAATTATGAAATTCCCTGCCCGTATTGGTAATATCTCCTGCCATAGGATTCAATACAAAACTCTGGTCATCTGCACTACTTGTAAAATACGATATAAAACAGATGAGCATAAAGATTGATACAGCCATCAAGGTTATTCCAAGTGTGAAGTTGGCTTTCTCGTTGGCAAATACGGAACTTAATCCTATTGCCTCCTGATATGATACTTTCTTAGAACTCTGGTTTTGTTTCTTTTTTGCCATTTTATTATTTAATCTCCTCTATGTAACAATGCGCAAAGGTAGTAATTTTTGTTCAAATCCACAAAATTAGGTGGGATTATTTTCCAAAAACATATAAGACAGTTCGTGTTTCAATATTTTTTTATATCTTTGCAAGCACAACATAACTGAACAATATCAGGCAAATTAACTCAAATCGCCTGACAAATAGTAACCAATGTTTATAAAAATAATTTGTAAGATGAAAAAAACTAACATTATCTTTTCTTTCCTATCCTTATTAATATTTGCGTGCTCACCACTCTCTCTCTTTGCCAAGGGGGCGTATCCCTTTAACATGCCAGATGTCAACCTGCCTGTGATACCTGATTATACTGTTGTTATAGGTGCCTTTGGTGGTGTTGGAGATGGTGTCACCTTGAACACAGAAGCTTTTTCTAAGGCTATGAAGCATCTTGCGGAAAAGGGTGGTGGCAAACTCGTTGTGCCGTCAGGTATATGGTTAACTGGGCCAATACAGTTTGAGAACTGCACCGAGTTGCACGTAGAACGGGGTGCATTGGTTCTTTTTACCACTGACTTTGAGGCCTATCCAGTCGTCTCAACGGTATATGAGGGTAATGCAGCACAGAAGAAGATGGCTCCCTTATGGGCGTATGAGAAGCACGATGTGGCTATAACAGGGCCCGGAACTTTTGATGCACAAGGTCAGGCATGGAGACCGTCAAAGAAGGGTAAGTTCACAGAAAGTCAATGGAAGGCACTTACATCAGGTAAGGGCGTGGAGATGAAAGGTGTATGGTATCCTGACGCCAAGGACGACAATCTTGCAGGAAAACCAGGAAATCCAGATATGCGCAGGGTGACACAACGTCCTGTTCTGCTTGAGTTTACCTCTTGTAAGCGTGTCTTGTTACAGGACGCTACGTTTAGCAACTCACCAGCATGGAATACACACCCATTAAAATGTGAAGATGTTACTATTGACCGTGTCACCATACGCAATCCATGGTATGCACAGAATGGTGATGGCTTGGACCTTGAATCCTGTAACAGAGTGATAATTCGTAACTCCACATTTGATGTTGGAGACGATGCTATATGCATAAAAAGTGGCAAGAACAAGGAAGGTCGTGATTGGAAGATGCCTTGTCAGAATGTCATTATAGAGGGCTGCACAGTGTTACATGGACATGGCGGCTTTGTAATTGGGTCTGAGATGTCAAGCGGAGCACGGAATATATACGTTAACAACTGTCTGTTTAACGGTACAGATACTGGACTTCGTCTAAAATCCACAAGAGGAAGAGGAGGCGTAGTGGAAAATATCTATGTGGAGAACATAAATATGGTTGACATAAAGGGTGATGCTTTCACGTTTGACTTGTATTACGCTAATAAACCCGTAGCAGGTAAGGCTGATGAGGACACGTCTACAAAGGACGCTGTACCGCCAGTGACAGAGGAAACACCTTGCTTCCGTAATCTGTTTATATCTAACATTACGTGTCAGGGTGCGCAACGCGCAATCTACTTTAACGGATTGCCAGAGATGCCACTTGATAATCTACAGTTGAAAAATTCCATGTTTGTATGTGAGAAAGGTGCAGAGTTGCAGTATGCGAAGAATATACTTTTTGACAACGTGCGCATTGTCAACTCTAAGGGAGAACGCCTTGTAAAGAAGTACGTTGATAACATGATAGAGAAATAAAGGAACTATATATGAGGAACGGTTTAGTGCTCGAAGGAGGCGGTATGCGCGGAATGTTTACCGCTGGTGTGATGGATGCTTTCATGGAGGAGCATCTGACCTTTGATGGTATGATAGGGGTTTCAGCGGGTGCTTTATTCGGATGCAATTACAAGTCACAACAGCAGGGTAGGGCTTTGCGATATAATATAAAGTTAAAGAATGACCCTCACTATATGGGCTGGAAGACTTTTTTTAGGACTGGCAACATTGTCAATCCACAATTCTCATATCATGTGGTACCGTTTGTAATAGATAAATTTGACAGTAACACGTTTGAACGCAATCCTATGGAGTTCTGGGTAGTTTGTACTGATATCGTTAGCGGCAAACCAGTATATCATCGTATGGACGTGTTCACTCATCGTGAGTTGGAGTGGATGCGGGCTTCCGCCTCCATGCCCGCCGTGTCAAGGCCAGTATGTGTTGAGGGAAAGATGATGTTGGACGGCGGCATAACAGACTCTATACCCTTGCAGGCATTTCAAGAAATGGGATATGGGCGTAATGTCGTGGTGTTGACACAACCAAGCAACTATTACAAGAAGCCGATGAAGATAACGTGGCTTATAAAACTCATGACGAGGAAGTACCCCAAGGTAGGCGAGTGTATGGCGCGACGCCATGAGATGTATAATCGTCAACTTGAATATCTTGCCCAACAAGAGAAAGCAGGAAACGCAATGCTTATATATCCAGAATGTCCCCTTGCCATAGGAAGAACAGAACTTAACGAAAAGAAAATGCGTAGAGTTCATAATATGGGCTACGTCAAAGCCAAGGCCATGTTGCCAATGATTAAGGATTTTATATCGCACTAACCTTTGACAATTAACTTTCCTTTGTCCTTGTAGTTGAAAGAAGACAAAGGAAGTATATGGTTGGCAGTATCGGTGTTAGTCAAATAATCGTAACAAATACGATAACATTATCGGGATTATAATAAGGAAATGGCTGGTATCACTATGAAAGTGCCAGCCATTTCATAGTAATCAGGTGTAGATAACAGTACAATCAGCACCTGTTTACGATGTAATCAGCACCAAATTACAATATATGTATTTTCCAGCGCTTGACGATGTCCATCAGATAGCATGCTATTTTACACCACATACTTATTTCAATATAAACCACCCCTTTTCAATAACAAAATAACAGAAAAAAGATACTCATAAAGAAAAAAACAAGAAAAAACATTGTTGAATGAAAAAAAAATTGTAATTTTACACCGCAAAACAATCTAACCGCAAACAAGGCATACAAGCATAGACCAGAAGGAAGACAATAATCCATCTCAGATTGCTGCATTATGCTGACAAATGTGCTGGTATCTCTGCGGTAGTTAGACGAAAATACAACGAAAGTGATTAAAACTAACCCAAAAACAATAGACTATGATTAATCTTAAATCGTTTGTCGGATGTGCCATTGTAGCAGCAAGTTCATTAGTTGCGTGTAACAATGCCGCCCCAGAGACAAACTCCTTGAAGTCAGGACTGAATCCTGCTGATTTTG
>JALFNY010000079.1 GCA_022774105.1 Prevotella sp. | reverse complement strand
TGTGTGGCTTGTTGTATGTATAGCAGTTGTGGTGATACGGGTTGTGCGTATTCTTTGCTTACTATCCCAGAGTACATTAGTGCTTGCAGGTAGTAGTCGGCGTGTTTCTTTATGTTCTCGCTGTTGAATATGTCATCTACGGAAGGTATGTTGATGTTTTTTTCCGCACGTCCTGTCTTGTAGTCTATGACGCGAATTTGCTTTGTACCGTTGCTGTCTGTGTGTGTGTCAATGCGGTCTATCTTTCCTTCTATCTGTATTTTGTGTGGTTTTCCTTCTATGTTTATGTCTATTGTGTCATGTACTTCTCTTTCTGTGGCTATGATAGTAAAGGGGGTGTTACGTCTGTCGTATTCCAGCAGGTGCCGCAAAAAGGTTATTGCCATTTCCCTGTTAATGGCTTGTAGTCCGTTAAGTTGTGGCATGGGGCGGTTGTCTTTCAGCATGAATAGTTCTGTGCGTATTGCCTGATCCACTGTCTTTTGTAGTGTTATGTTGCCTTTTTCTTTCAGTATTCTGTCTATAAAGTCTGCTGTTATTGTTCTATTTATCATAGGGGCATAGAGTGTTTCAGCTGCTTTGTGGAATATGTTGCCGAATGTCCTTGCGTCCATTTCGTCTTCATCGCTTGTATTATTGTCTTTTATTCCTGCTACATATTTGTAATAGAACCTTATTGGGCAGCGTAGATATGTGCCCAGTGCTGATGGTGAGAGGCCTCTGAGGTTTAGCAGATGGTTTATTATTGCTGGTGTTTTGGGTTTTTCTACGGGGTGGTGTCCGGTTGATTCTTGTTGTGTAGAAAGTGTTTTACGTTTTATGTTCAGGTTGCTTTCTGCTATTAGTTGCAGCATAAAGCGTGACATCTCTCCTGTCTGTCCGCCCGTGGTGGTGCTGTTGTATAGTATGTGTGTATCTTTTGTGCGTTGTATTAGTCTGTGGAAGTAGTATGAGTATATAGCGACTTTGTTGTCAACGGTTGTCAGTGCATGGCCTTGTCTCACAGAGTGTGGTATCAGTGAGGTGTCGTTTGTTCTTGCGGGTAGTTTTCCTTCATTGCATGATAGTAGTAAGAGGTGTGTGAAGTCAATGTTTCTTGTTTCGAGCACTCCCATTATTTGTATTCCCTCTATTGGCTCTCCGTGAAAGGGTATAGTGGTGGTTTGTATGATTTGTTGCAGCAGTTTGCAGTATAGTGTCACTGTCCATGTTGGCAGTATTGCTTCTTTCAGTCTGTTCAGCACAGTGTACATTCTGTATAATGCTTCGCATGACAGGTTGTCATCATCAGGCAGTTTGTGTGCTATTGTTGTTGTTAGCCACATCAGTCGATGGTTTAGTTCGTGGCTGTCGTTGGTGTTCTTTAGTGGTGAGAACAGTTGTTTTAGGTTTTCGTCTATTGCGATTTCGGTTAGTGTAGGGTAGTATATGCACTCGTTATTTAGTTTGTCGTGCAGTGTGACGGTGTTTTCTGATATATATTTTGCAAAGGGATGTCTTAGTATTGTGTTTATAGTGTGTAGGGTGTATGTCTTACGTTGTAACAGTGTTGCTGTCAAGCGTATTAGTGATGATATTGGTGACTGTTCCAGTGGGTATCCTGTTGTAATGTTTACGCTTTTCACTTCTGGTGGCAGACAGTGTAATACGGTTTCTAACAGTGTTTCATCGGCGAGTACTATTGCTGTTTTTCTTCCTGCTGCGATGCGTTCTGGTGTGAGCCATTGTGCTATGTATCGTGCTTGCAGGTCTTCTGTCGGTGCTGAGATGAAAGTCATCTCAGTTTGTTTTCCGAGGTTCTGGTATATGTCGTTGTCTGCTTCCAGTTCGTTAGGGAAGTGTTTTAGATGCTGTGATATATACTTTCCTGCCTCGTGACCGTTCATGTAGTAGAGGTCATAGTCCCAGTAGAATTTTGCTTTTTTGTTCTTCAGAAAGTGTGTGAAGAGTTCTTCTTCTGCCTCTTGAAGCAGGTTAAAACCTACGAATATGTATGTTTGTGTGTCGTTGTCAGTGGTATTTCCGTTGTTTAACTTCTTTATATTCTCTATTGCGTCACGATACAACATTCCCTCGTAGGCTATTCCCTGTTGTCTCAGGCGGTTGCGGTAGTTGTTGTATATGTTGTGAAGCCTGTTCCAGAGTTTCAGGAATCGTTTTTTCAACTCTGTATTGTGACCTTGTGAGAAGTTGCTGAAGAATCGTTGCAGGGCTTGTTGTTGACTTTCTGTCAGGTATTCTACTCCGTCCAGTTCGTGTATGTTGCTGAGCAGTGAGAATACTTTTGCTGCGTCAGCCATGTGTTTGTCTATGTCGTCAAAGTCGCTAAGCATAACTTCTCCCCAACCATAGAATCTGTCAAGGGGTTCGTCTATGCCAGTTTCTTCACTGTAGGCTGTGTGTAGTTCACACACCAGTTTTATTCTGTCACCAGTTTCAAGTGAGGAGAATTTGCGGAACAGTTCGCTGATGGTTGTGTATTGTGGGCTCCACATTGGTTTTTCAGTCAGTTCTGTCAGTGCCTTGTTGAAGAACAGGGAGGCCCGTTTGTTGGGGAACACCAGAGTGGTGTCCGTTAGGTCTCCGTTTGTTTTGGTGTAGAGGTCTTGGGCTACTATGTCGAGAAACGTATTTTTTTTCATTTACGTGTGGTGTTTTTTGTGGGTTATTTGTGGGGCCTGATGCGTGAGAACGTGTTGTGTGTTGTGATGTTATGACACTTCTTCTGTCTGTTCCGTGGTGACATACCATAGGAATCCCTTTACTCCTTCCATTCCCATTTGGCGCAACAGTGTCATGTATTTCCTCACTTGCAGTTTGTATTTTTCTGATGGCTTACCGAATTTGAAGTCTATTACTATTGTCTCTTTACCGTCTGTTATTACTCTGTCGGGGCGGTATTCCCTGCCTTCTGCGGTTATTATGCAGCGTTCGTTAAACACTTTCCAGCGGTCAGAGAACCATTCTTTAACTTGTGGATTGTTGAATTTCTTGCGTATTGATGCTGTCAGTGCCTCGGGTGTTATGCTGTCGTTATACAGTGTTCCGTCAAATTCCATGCGCTGTAAGGCAGGCTCTATGTCGGCAGTGGTGTGTATTGTGGCGAACAGTTGGTGCATCACTGTGCCCATGCGTACCATTCTTTGCCTGTCAGTTTCGTCTATGGCATCTTGTGAAAAGCGTCTGCTCTCACTGCTCTGCATGAATTCCGCGTTGTTACTGTATGAGTGTAGAGGCACGTCACACTGTTCTATCTCTGGCAGGAATACGTTTTTTGACACTTTCTTACATTCTTCCTCTATTACTATCTTGCCGTATGTCACGGACAGCACGGCCTCCTCGTCTTCCAGTCCGTCAATGTGTAGGTCAATGCCTTCAATCTGTTCTGGCAGCATTTCTATTGCTTCACAGATGAGTTGTGAGCGTGTGAATCTTTTTTTGTCACGTTCGCCGATGATGAATAGTGAGTGCCCTGCGCGTGTCATTGCTACGTACAGCAGGTTCAGGTTGTCAACAACGTTCTGTATGTATTCCTCATATCCGTCTTCCTCGTATATAGTTCCTTCCAGCGTGGTGATTTGTTGGTAGTCTAATGGTACGAGGGGTAGGGCAGAGAAGGGTTTTACCTTCGGTGTTACCCATATCACGTTTCTTGGCGGATTGCCGCTCCAGTTGCAGTAGGGTAATATCACGTGTTTGAATTCCAGGCCCTTGCTCTTGTGTATGGTGAGTATTCTCACGCCGTTACAGTCGGCTGACTGTATTGTCTTCTGCGCCAGGTCGTTGTTCCATTCATTGATAAAATCTTCAAGAACGGGTGACATCTCGTTGCTGAAGTCGTGTATGCAGTCAAAGAATGTGGTGATGTATGCTGTCTCTCTGGTACATCTTTCGAGTGAGAATATTCGTATCAATTCCTCTGTCATGTCGTGCAGACTCATTGTCAGCAGGCTGGAACGGTTGGTGTTAAACTCCTCTGGCAGCATTTCTTGCAGGTCCTTGCCCTCTGCAAGGGCGGTGTTCAGTGTTGCCTTGTTGTCCATAACAGAAGCGAGGTAGTCTGTTGCCAACGCTGCTGTGGCGATATTGTCCTCTGGGTGTGCAAGTACTGTCATTGCGTTTATTAGCACCCTCACTGCTGCCGAGGCGTCAAGTCTGAAGGCTTCTGCCGATACTACTTTCACTTTCCCCTCGCTTTTGTTCTCTATGTAGAGTGCCAGTGGCGGGATTTCCTTTCCATACCTTACGAGTATGGCTATGTCCTGCTGCCTTACGCCTAAGTCAATGAGGTCTGTTATGATTTGCAGTGTCCTCTCTATCATCTCGTCTTTCTGGCTTGGTGGCAACATTTCGAGGTGTACCAGGCCCACGGGTGGACGGCTCTCGGGTATCTCCTGCATCACGTCTGAATATGCCTTGCCAAGGCTTGCTGCCTTTTCCTGAGAGTGTTCCGTGAGGACTTTTACCTCCAGTTTGGATATAATGTCAAAGAAGGTGTTGTTGAAGTTTATCACGTTTCTTTCTGAACGCCTGTTGGTCCTTATCGGTGGAAACTCCAGACAGTCGCTCTGAAACTCCTGGTCAATGTCGTTCAGCAGTCGCCAGTCACCGTTACGGAAACGGTAGATGCTCTGTTTCACGTCGCCAACGATAAGATTGCTGAATCCCTGGCTCATACATTCGTGCAGTAATGGTTTGAAGTTTGCCCACTGTACGGTGCTTGTATCCTGAAATTCGTCAATCATTACGTGTTCCAACCGTGAACCGATTTTCTCGAAGATGAACGTGGCGTCTCCCTCGTCTATCATCTCATGCAGCAGGCTTTGCGTGTCGCTGAGCATGAATCTCTGTGCTGCTTCGTTCAGGTTGTGTGCCGTTTCCTCTATCCTTCGCAGCAACCTTATGTCGTTTATGTGTCTCAGTGTCACTTTTGCAGAGTTGTACTGACAGGCATCGGCGGCGCGTTCGGCCTCCACCTTGTTAGCCAGTGGCAGCAGTATGTCCTCTACAAAGGGAATTATGATGTCACGTTTTTTTGAGGTCTTGCTAACCCATTTCCTGCTGTCCTGCAATGCTTCGGCAACCCTCACGGTCATGATTTCTTTCGTACTGAACACTCCCCTCGACAGTTTTAAGAAGTAGTTGACAGGCCCGGTGGACTTATACATGAAGTCATCAACGCTAAGGCCGGCATTATCAATCATTGCCATTCCCTCCTTGCCAAGTTCGCTGTATTTCTTCTCTGTCAAGGTCATTATGCTGCGCATGGTCTTTTTGTACTCGTCAAAGAAGTCCTGATCAGCAAATACCGCGTCCATTCTCTTGCGGTTCTGCTTGTACAGTTCACTGAAAATGGCTCCGCCGAACTTCTTTATCTGTCCTATCACGTTCCATGCCTTGTCCTCTGACATATTTTCTTCTGCATACCCCATCACTATACGCATCAGTTTCTTGTCGCTGGCAAGGCTGTCTATCATTTCGTCAACAGCCTGTTCCACCACCTGCTGGTTGTTAAGCCCAACACGCAGACCTACGTTCAGTTGCAGTTCCTTGGCAAGATTGCGCAACACTGCCTGAAAAAAAGTGTCTATTGTCTGTACACGGAAGAAGTGATAGTTGTGTAACAGCAGGTGCAGAGCCTTCTCTGCTCTGGCAGAAGCGTGCTCCCTGCTGATGCCGAGGCCCTGTGTCACCTCGTTGATGTAGGCCTCAGAATCAGGTAGCATCTTCCAGATACCGTACAGTTGAGAGAGTATTCTCATTTTCATCTCCTCCGTAGCCTTGTTTGTGAAGGTCACGGCAAGGATACCCTCGTAGGCTCGGGGGTTGTCAAGCAGCAGTTTTATGTATTCCACAGCAAGGCGGAAGGTCTTGCCACTGCCTGCACTCGCCTTATAAACGGTGAGCGTCTTAGGGGAGAAGGTATGTTTAGTTGGATTGGAGTTCATGGTCATAGTAAGTTTAACATGTTGTAGGGAGTTTTTGTAATTGAACACGAATTATTTACTTCCTTTTCTTCTATTACACTCCCTGCAAAGCATTTGGCAGTTGGATTCTACAGTCCTTCCGCCTTCGCGCCAAGGGGTTATGTGGTCGCCCTCCATCTGTTCGAAGGGAAATTCCTTTTGACAATGGGGGCAGATGTGGTGCTGCTTTTCCCATTACTTTCGTAAGGGTCGTCGCAGTTGCACAGCACAACCTTATCGTGGAAATGCAGCCAATAATGCTGCAACACCATCTCTATGTCAGACATCTGAGTGTAGAACTCATCCTTCTTTGCCGTCTTGGCTTCATTCAGATTTTTGTTTGCCATAAATCAATTGATAGTCGTTTGGCACTCAACTATCAATCACGCCGAGACACAATAATGGCGCGATGCACCTTATTGCGTTCTGCTTTGAGGTAGCGTAGGAAGGAAACCTCTGAAAATTCATAAGAATGTATCACGCCTATTGTGCGATTGCATTGCTATGAATACTGTCAGAGGCATTCATATATCTACGGACACCCTGTCACATATTATTCTTGTTACGTTATATCCATGAAAGTTTACTACGCTTTTGGCTGAACGCGAATAATAGCGAATGCTTCTGTTTACCCACAATGTTATTGGAAATCCCCAAAGGGAGCATGACACTCGCCCACGATGAAATCCGCACCAAAGGTACGAATAATATATGAAAAGAGAAAACTTTTAGATGATATTTTTCTCAGAATAGAATGGTTTTATGATTGCTGCGGTCAAAGAGTACCGTTTGTATCGCATGAATGAGTACTGGAAAATCGCGTTGTTGCGAGTGCCATCATTCGATTGCAGATGGTACTCACATTTTTGTCTGTAAAAGGAAAACGACAGTATGATTTAACCCAAATAGGTCATTGGACCGCTGGTATCTATATCCTATTTTTGCCATTGACGCTCAGCAAAAAATAATCAGGCCTAAATTACTTCGCGAAAACATAGCGTTTACACTGTAATTTGGGCCTGATTACAACGTAATTTGCCGTCTTTTATATTTTAACCCAAATCGGTCTTGTTTGCCATTATATCTGGTTCCTCCCCGAATAGCGTTGGTATCCCTCCTTGATATGTTGGTATCCCTCCTTGATATTATAATAAAAGCTGCCCATTCATTATCTTTGTGGTTCCCCAAACCATATCGGATATGAACGACAACTTATTATATCAGGCTTACGGAGTATTCGAGTTTGTTCCTTGTAAAGTAATGCAGGTTTCGTAGCCGGAAGATAAAAGGTTTAGTTTAGGTTATGGATATTTAATATGGGATAAACTAAACCGAGCCCAGAAATAGCTCCGAGCTTTCTCCTCTTTTTCTTTTGACGGCAATTCATGTTTTCATCTTCTAATAGTATTTTTGTCTTTGTTATGTTCAGATAAAAGGTTGTATTTAATATTTTTTTTTGTTAAAAAACGAGCAAACTTTACTAAAAAGGTTGTAGTGATATAACCATATCAAGAACATTTTGTATCTTTGTGGCGTTAATATAATATATATTGTGACCGTATGAAGTATCTGAATATTAAGAAGGCATTAGCAGCATGGCAAAATTTACAACCATTGTCTGAAAAAGACAGGGATAGACTTAGCCGTCGTTTCACGGTGGACTTCAATTACAATAGCAATCATCTTGAAGGTAATACGCTGACTTATGGTCAAACGGAAATTTTGTTGCTATTTGGTAAGGTAATAGGAGAAGCGGATGTGCGTGATGTACAGGAGATGACTGCGAGTAATGTAGGACTGAAGATGATGACGGAAGAGGCCGTAGTGAAGGAAGTACCACTAACGCAGAACTTTATCCGTACGTTGCATAAGACCCTACTACGTGAGGACTATACTGTCTATCGAGAGCTTCCTGGGGGCGTACAAACAAGCTATGTCATCCATGCGGGACAATATAAGACTCGCCCAAACAGCGTCATCACTCGCTATGGTGACCGATTCGAATACGCCTCACCAGAAGAGACACCCAGTTTGATGACAGATTTGGTGGATTGGTATAACAAGGCAGAGCAGGAAGGAAAACTGTCACCAGTGGAATTGGCAGCTCTATTCCACTATCGTTATATACGCATTCACCCGTTTGAGGATGGGAATGGACGTATAGCCCGACTGATGGTAAACTTTATTCTTACTCGCCACGATTATCCGATGATTGTAGTGCGAAGTCGTAAAAAGAGTGCGTATTTAGAGGCTTTGCATCAGACTGATATTGAGGTTGGGCCCGTGCC
>JALFNY010000007.1 GCA_022774105.1 Prevotella sp. | reverse complement strand
AGGAGCAGCAGCAACAGCAACAGCTGCAGCAGCTGGCTCAATACCATACTCGTCCTTGAGGACCTGAGCGAGTTCATTTACTTCCTTTACGGTGAGGTTTACGAGTTCCTCTGCGATAGCTTTAATATCTGCCATTTTTATATAAGATTTTGTTTTGTTTATACTTTAAGAGTTGTTAAATGTTTTTTCTGTAACCTTCAACAGGCCAACGTCATGCCGCCCGCTCAATGTTACTATTACTCAGCACGCTCTCCAAGAGTCTGGAGAAGTCCGTGGATTGTACCAGAGCCTGACTGCAATGCAGAAACAACGTTCTTTGCAGGAGACTGGAGCAGTGCGATAACATCTGCGATAAGTTCGTTCTTGCTCTTGAGAGCAGCGAGCTCAGCGAGTTTGTCAGCACCAACGAAGATGCTCTCCTCTGCATAAGCAGCCTTAAGAGTAGGTGTTGTGTCCTTGTACTCCTTCAGTATCTTTGCAGGAACGTTTGCTGTCTGTGTGAACAGCATAGCAGTATTGCCTTTAAGACAATCGTAAAGTGCAGAGTAATCCTTCTCTGCTGCATCAAGAGCCTTAATCAGCAACTTATTCTTTACTACAACTGCCTTTACCTCGTTCTGGAAAGCCTTGCGACGGAAGTCACTCGTGGCCTTAGCGTCCATACCCGTCACATCTACAAGATAGAAGTGAGGGTACTGGTTGATAAGTTCACCAAGCTCGGAAATGATAGTATCTTTTACTTCTTTTTTCATTTTACAAAACTTTTAGAGTTAATCGGCTGATTTAGGATCAATCTTGATACCCTTACTCATTGTGCTTGAAATAAAGATACTCTTGATGTATGTACCCTTAGCAGCAGCTGGCTTCAACTTGATGACAGTTGCGATAAACTCCTTTGCGTTGCCGGCGATTGCCTCTGCGCTCATGGATACCTTACCAATGGAAGTATGGATAATACCGGTCTTGTCAACCTTGAAATCTATCTTACCCTGCTTTACTTCCTTGACAGCCTTCGCAACATCCATTGTCACCGTGCCACTCTTTGGGTTTGGCATAAGTCCACGAGGACCGAGGATACGGCCAATTGGACCAATCTTACCCATGCATGAAGGCATTGTGATGATGACATCAACGTCTGTCCAACCACCCTTGATCTTCTCGATATACTCGTCAAGACCAACGTAGTCAGCACCAGCTTCCTTTGCAGCAGCTTCCTGATCAGGGGTACAGAGTGCAAGCACACGTGTAACCTTACCAGTACCGTTAGGAAGACTTACAACGCCACGAACCATCTGGTTTGCCTTGCGGGGATCAACACCGAGACGCACGTCAATGTCAACAGAGGCATCAAACTTTGTCGTGGTGATTTCCTTAACAAGTGCTGCTGCCTCATCGACGCTATACAACTTGCCGTCCTCTACCTTTCCGGCTACTGCTTTTTGATTTTTTGTCAGTTTACTCATTGTTTTTGATGTTTTTCGGTACAAGCGGTGTAATGGCATACTTCTGAACTTGCAGAAGAGCGTTCTACCTCCCGGAAATGATTAATTAATCAGCGGACAATATCGCCTTACAACTTACTGTGGGAAGTCACCCTTGACGGTGATGCCCATGCTTCGTGCTGTACCTGCTATCTGCTTCATCGCAGACTCAATGGTAAAGCAGTTCAGGTCCTTGAGTTTGTCCTCTGCAATAGCACGAACCTGATCCCATGTTATCTCCGCTACCTTGTTACGGTTAGGAGATGCAGAACCTGATTTGAGTTTTGCAACTTCCTTCAGCTGTACTGCTGCGGGAGAAGTCTTGATGACAAAATCAAAAGACTTGTCAGCATAGTAAGTAATAACAACAGGGAGAACCTTGCCAGCCTTATCCTGGGTACGAGCATTGAACTCCTTGCAGAAGCCCATGATGTTGATACCCTTAGAACCTAATGCAGGGCCTACCGGAGGAGAAGGATTGGCAGCGCCACCCTTAATCTGTAACTTGAGTTGTCCAACAACTTCTTTAGCCATCTTTGTTGTTAATAATTATAAAGTTGATTATATGAAAAGGGGTTAATGGAAGCATTATTTTTGTTAACCCGCAATTCCTTCTTTTTCGGTAAATAACTGCAAGATTCCCGTCAGGCATCTCACAGTTATATTATTGTCTTTCTCCTTATTTATATATAGGAGGTTATCGATAAAATCTCTTATCCTCTTACGCTTCTTTCTCTACCTGCATGAAGTTGAGTTCCAGCGGTGTGTTTCTTCCGAAGATTTTCACTACTACCTTCAAGGTACGTTTCTCGCTGTTCACTTCTTCTATGACTCCACTGAATCCTGAGAACGGACCATCCGTCACCTTCACTGTCTCGTCCACCATGTATGGTATATCCACCTCCTCGACGAGTTCCGTTTCCTCTGCAGCACCTATCATACGGTTTATGTCCTGCTGACGTACTGGCGTTGGATTATCAAGTCCTCCGAGAAATCCAAGACAATTAGGCATGAAGCGCAGCGTATGCGCCGTGTCACCGATAAGGTCTGCCTCTACAAAGAGATACCCTGGAAGAGCGACTTTCTCCTTTACGACACGTTTGCCGTTACGCAAAGCGGCATGTTTCTCCATCGGTAGAAGCACCTGAGATACATGCTGTGCCAACTGTGGATTATGACTACACTCTTTTTCGATATACTCTTTCAGCTTTGCTTCCTTCCCACTAACGGAACGCATTGCATACCATTTCATTCCTTTCTCTGCCATGATGTTTTCGATTAGTTAGGATAAATCGAGCTCATTACGAATTTGAAGACAGAGTCCATACAAAAGACCACTACTGCTATAACGAGCGAAGCACACAACACAACCATAGCGGAGTGTGTGAGCTGTGCGCGTGTAGGCCAGGTAGTCTTATGTGCAAGCTCTTCATAGCAAGCCTTGCAATAATTTACTATCTTGTTCATATTGACTTTTCTGTTAGCACGGGATGAGCGGCTCGAACGCCCGACACCTGGTTTTGGAGACCAGTGCTCTACCGACTGAGCTAATCCCGTATAAAAGTGCCGGGCGAGAAAGTGAATCCCACGGCCGCCCGGCACTATATTCTATTTAGTTTATAAAGAATTAATCCTCATAAACCTCTGTTATCTGACCAGAGCCTACGGTGCGACCACCCTCACGGATAGCGAAGCGGAGACCTACGTTCAGAGCAACAGCGTAGATAAGTTCTACTGTTATCTCCACGTTATCACCAGGCATTACCATCTCAACACCTGCTGGGAGAGAAATCTCACCTGTGCAGTCCATGGTGCGGAGGTAGAACTGTGGACGATACTTGTTACCGAATGGAGTGTGACGACCACCCTCTTCCTTCTTCAGTACATAGATTGAAGCCTTGAACTTCTTGAATGGCTTAACCTGTCCTGGATGGCAAAGAACCATACCACGCTTGATTTCTGACTTGTCAACGCCACGGAGGAGCAGACCTACGTTATCACCTGCCTGACCCTCGTCAAGAATCTTACGGAACATCTCAACGCCAGTTACAACTGACTTCTTGTCCTCACCAAGACCGAGGATTTCAACCTCATCACCTACGTGGATACGACCTGTCTCGATACGACCTGTTGCAACGGTACCACGACCTGTGATAGAGAATACGTCCTCTACAGGCATAAGGAATGGTTTGTCGAGGTCACGTGGAGGATCCTGAATCCATGTATCACAAGCATCCATGAGTTCCATTATCTTATCCTCCCACTTCGCTACGCCGTTGAGTGCGCCGAGTGCAGAACCACGGATGATAGGAGTATTGTCGCCATCGAACTCATACTGGTCAAGAAGCTCACGCATCTCCATCTCAACGAGTTCAAGCATCTCCTCATCGTCAACCATGTCGCACTTGTTCAGGAACACTACCAGACGAGGACCGTTCACCTGACGAGCGAGAAGTACGTGCTCACGTGTCTGAGGCATCGGACCGTCAGTAGCAGCAACCACGATGATAGCACCATCCATCTGAGCAGCACCAGTTACCATGTTCTTCACATAGTCAGCGTGTCCCGGACAGTCAACGTGAGCATAGTGACGGTTTGCTGTCTGATACTCAACGTGAGCAGTGTTAATTGTGATACCACGCTCTTTCTCCTCAGGAGCGTTATCAATCTGGTCGAATGACTTGACCTCTGAAAGACCCTTCTTTGCGAGAACGGTTGTGATAGCAGCTGTCAGAGTAGTCTTACCGTGGTCAACGTGACCAATGGTTCCAATGTTTACGTGCACCTTGTCACGTACGAAATTCTCTTTTGCCATTGTTTTTTTTCTAATTTATAGTTGTGACTTTTCTAATTTTGTTGAGATATTATTTAGGTTCATACCCTCATAATATAGAGAAACTGCCGGAGCTGTATCTGAGAGTTGAACTCAGGACCTCTTCCTTACCAAGGAAGTGCTCTACCACTGAGCTAATACAGCATCGACTTTTCGTTGGAGCGGAAAACGGGACTCAAACCCGCGACCCCCAGCTTGGAAGGCTAGTGCTCTATCAACTGAGCTATTTCCGCAGAAAAATATTGCGAAGACGTTGCTTCTATGCTTTTCTCAAAACACCATGGAAAATCCA
>JALFNY010000045.1 GCA_022774105.1 Prevotella sp. | reverse complement strand
ATAGAGACAAATGCGGAGCCAAACTCTATTGGCTCAGAAGCCCAAGCGAGTTGGGCAACTTGCAAATGTCGGTGCAAAAGTGAGAAATAAAAATGAAACTGCCAAACTTTTCGGCAACTTTTTATCGTTTAACAACTTTTTTGCTTGGTTTCCCATCCTCCACTCCCTCGCGCGCCTATGGCGCGTGGAGGGAGGGGATGAGGAATGGGGTGATACATATACACAGGACTCACGCCCTGTGCTGGGCTATGTCACCCCTTCGGGTTTAGGCGACGGAGGGATATATAAATCCCATCGCCATGCGCTATTGCTGAAGTTTCAATCCACTGCAACTAAACCACCAAACCACTAAACCGCTACTCCCCTTTATACCAGTCCGGTTTCTCTGTGTCTGCCAGCACCTTCTCTATCGTGTAGTCCTCTGGGCTGACCTGATGGGTCCATTTCACTCTTTTGCTGACGTCCACTTTCTTTCCGTCAGGGGTCATGGAACCCGCCTCGCCGTAGAATGTTGTCTTCTCTTTCTCTGCTCCCCAGTTGAACCATCCCACTGGGTCTATGTGCTCACCCATGATGCAATCCACGAAGACTGTCTTGGCGTATGGTCTCCACGGGCGGCCGAGCATGGTGCGCTCTACGCCTGGTCGTGCTGTCAGGCGGCAGTTGTGGAACACGTAGCCGTACTCGGTGCCCTCTGGTGTTGAGGCTGCCGTGAGGTATCCGCGGCCGAGGCTGTGTATCTCACAACCCTCAAAGAAGGCTGTGGAGGAACCGAAGATGAAATCTACCGTCCCCTCGATGTAACAGTTCTTGTAGTATTGTTTTGATGTCTTGCCGTAGGTGTATAGCGTGTCTTGGTAGCCAAGGAAACGACAGTTGATGAATACGGCGCGGTTGCCGGCTACGAAAAGTGCTACGGCCTGCCCCACTGGTCCGGCGTAGTTGGCAAAGGTGATGTTGTAGGCGTGGAAATCCGGGCCGTAGATATAGAATGATGACGAGCCCGATGTGCCTTTGTTCTCGCCGAAGGTGTTGGGCTTTGCGGCGTAATCGTCATACATGAGTATTGTTTTTGTGGCGTTTTCTCCTATCAGTGTGACGTTTAGTTTACACTCTGCCAGCACCAGTTTCTCTTTGTATATGCCGTTGCGTATGAAGATGCGTGTTTCCTTTCCTTTGCGGAAGTCGGGCACAGCGTTGATTGCTTCCTGCACGGTGAGGAAATCACCTGTGCCGTCTTGTGCAACGATAAAGTCGTAGTCTTTTGCCTGCATACCCACAATGGCGGTGAGAAGCAGCAGTAGTGTCAGATAGATTTTTTTCATGTCATGTAATATTTTGTTGGTGAGTGCTACGTGATGTCAGAACAGCCATAGCGGTCCGTTTCCCTTTCCTATGCGCAGTGTGCGTCCCGCTGCTATCCCTTTGTCTATCACTGCCTTTGCGCCCTGTACTGCCTCTGCCAGCGGTATGCCTTCTGCCAGCAGTGTGGCAATGGCGCTTGACATGGTGCATCCTGTGCCGTGAAGGTTTGTTGTGGCTATGCGTGGAGAGCAGTACCAGTGTGTTGTGCCGTCGGTGCAGTACAGTGTGTCGCGCATCTCGTCACCCTCGGCATGCCCACCTTTTATTAGTACGGCGGTGTGGAGTAGTGATACGAGTTTCTGTCCTATGCTGTCGCTGTCCTGTTTGTCGGTGACGTTGGCGAGACGCAGGGCTTCGGGAATGTTGGGTGTGACGAGGGTGCAGAGTGGGATCAGTGCGTTGGTGATGTAGTCTATGCACTCGTCAGACATGAGTTGTGTGCCGCTGGTTGAGAGCATGACGGGGTCGCAGACCGTGGGCACGTCAAGTTGGCGTATGGCAGCAACGATAATGCGTGCTGATGTCACGTCGGGTATCATTCCTATCTTCACTGCCGCCACGCTGATGTCGTCAAGCACGGCATCCAACTGTGCCCTCAGCATCTCCTGCGGCACTGTCATCACCATCTTCACACCGGTGGTGTTCTGCGCTGTGAGGGCTGTCGGCACGGTCACGGCATAATGTCCGAGTGATGTGATGGTCTTCAGGTCCTGTTGTATTCCTGCTCCGGCACTGGTGTCGCTGCCGGCTATTGTGAGTATGGTCTTCATTGTTTCATTCCTTCCATGCGTCTCCAAGAATCATTGCGCCGCCAAAGCCCATTGCCCTGACATCGGCAAGGCGTGCGAAGGTGACTCCGCCGAGGGCATACACCCTGCTGTCTATTATCCCATTGCGCACTGCCTGCGCTATCTCTTCGAGGGTGAAGGCGGAGTAGTATCCTGGCTTTGAGACGGAGTTGAATATTGGTGACAGTGAGACGTACTGACAGTGTTCCTTCCACTGCGTCACCTCTTCCAGCGTGTGGCAACTGCGGCTTACGCTCCCTGTCCAGCCCTTCGGTGGCTGCGGAGTGCGTGTGTTAAGGTGTACGCCGTACAGCCCGTAGCGTATTGCGAGGTGGTGATGGTCGTGCAACACGAGGTACCGGCGGCAGTCTGCGGGTATCTCTTCCAGCAGTGTCGCCACCTCTTTCTCCGTGGCTGTGGGCTTACGGATATGCAGAAGGCTTGCCGTTCCCTGACGTAGCAACGCCGTTATGCGGGCTGCCTCGCCGTCGTGGAATGTGGGTCTTGTTATTATTATAGTGTGGAACACGTTTTTTTTAGGTTGAAGGTTATGGGTTTGCGGTTTGAGGTCTTTCGGTATAAGGAGTGGGGGGCTATGGGGAGGAGTGACCTAAACCCCAAGAGCCACAACCTCCACCCCACAACCTCCACGCCACAACCTATTATTTGAACAAGTCAAACGATGCGTCCCAGTCTTTCCACACCGGTTCTCTACCGAGTTGTTTCAGACGGCGGTTTATCTCTACTGCCGTTCTGTCGTCAGAGACGGTGAACTGTTCCAGTGCCTGTGGGTATGTGTAGTAACCGCCGGGATTTACCTTTGACTCTGCTGACATGGTTGTAACGCCGAGGGTACACATATTGTCCCTTATGAACTGTGGTTCCCTTGTGCTGTATGATATGTCCACATCGTGGTCGAAGATGCGCATTGCGAAGGTCACCTGTGCCAGTTCTTTGTCCGTCACGAAGCAGTTAGGATGGAAGCCCTCGTTCTGAGCAGGGCGCATACGGGGGAAGTTCACGGAGTATTTAGTCCTCCAATAGTGCTTTTGCAGGTATCGAAGGTGGTACGCCATCATGGTGACGTCGGTGCGCCACTCCCTCTCCAGTCCTAACAGTGCGCCCATACCGATGGAGTGGACGCCTGCCTGTCCCATGCGGTCGAAGCCGTTTACGCGCCACTCGAACTTGGATTTCATGCCTGCGGGATGATAGATGTTATAGTTGTCGCGGTGGTATGTCTCCTGAAAACAGATTACTCCGTTCAGTCCGTGCTTGGTGAGTTCGTAGTATTCCTCCGTTTTCAGTGGCATTACCTCTATCTTTATGTTTGAGAAATACTTCTTCGCTATGTCGATGGCTTTGGCAAGATACGGCACTCCTGCCTTTGCGGGGTTCTCTCCTGTGACGAGGAGTATGTTCTCAAACGGTGCGAGTTTCTTAATGGCCTTGTATTCGTCCTCTATCTGTTCGGGGGTGAGAATGGTGCGAGGCATGGGGTTTGAGCGGTGGAAACCGCAGTAAACGCATGAGTTGGAACATGAGTTCGTGATGTAAAGCGGTATGAACATCGACATTGTCTTGCCGAAACGTTCTTCCGTGTACTTCCTTGACAGCCTCGCCATCTGTTCCAAATATGGCACAGCGGCAGGTGAAATCATAGCCATGAAGTCGTTGACGTCGCAGTGTTCCTTTGCCAATGCTCGTCTCACGTCTGCCTCGGTCATCTGAGCAATGCGCTCTGTGGTCTCGTCCCAACTTATCTTTAATAGTTCTTCTGAAAACATATTCTTGTTTGGTTAAGGGTTGGAGGTAAAAGGCTTTGTGGTGGATTGTGGTGCGTAATGTGTTTGTTGTGCCCTACAATCCAGGGCCTTAATCCTCAAAACCATGATTAAATATCAATGATGAACGACTGCATGGTGCGCAGGTCGATGGTCCACAGGCGGTCTGTCAGCGGTTCTCCGTATCCGCATATCAACTGCATCACCTGGTTAGCCTCTACGCTTCCCACTACGGCGGGCGTCACCCCTGCTACTGCCTTGCTCGGTTGCGGCATTGACAGCGTCTCCTGTTCGTCGGGAAACAGTGTCCGATATGTCGCCTTGCCCTTGCATAGCACTGCCACCTGACCGTCAAGTCCGCCGATAGCACCATAGACATACGGCTTGCCCAGTGCCTCGCAGGCATCGCTTATGGTGTAGCGTGTGGCGAAGTTATCCGTTCCGTCAGCCACTATGTCATATTGCGCTATCAGTTCACGGGCGTTGTCAGCGGTCAGCCTTGTGTGGTGCGCCACCACCGTTATGTCGCTGTTGAGGGCTTTCAGGCGACGGCTTGCGCAGAGAACCTTTGCTTCTCCTTGCTGCGACTCGTCATAAAGCACCTGCCGTTGCAGGTTACTGACGCTGACGATGTCCATGTCTAACAGTCCGATGGTGCCCACACCGGCAGCGGCAAGGTACGTCGCTATGGGCGAACCGAGCCCACCCACGCCGACTATCAGCACCTTGGCCTCGGACAACCTGCGCTGCCCCTCGCTGCCAATTTCAGGCAATATCAGTTGTCTGTCGTATCTTCCGTCCATTGAACTCACAGTTTTCTCAGGTCGTGTGTCAGTTTTGCAGCGCAGAAGTTGGGGCCACACATGGTGCAATACTCACCGTCTGTGTGTCCTGCCTCTTCAAAATACTGCAGCGCACGCTCCGGGTCGAGGGAGAGATGAAACTGATCTCGCCACCTGAAGTCAAAGCGAGCCTTTGACAGGGCGTTGTCCCTTATCTGGGCACCGGGATGTCCTTTCGCAAGGTCTGCGGCATGAGCGGCAATCTTATAGGTCACCACGCCTACGCGAACGTCCTCTCTGTTAGGCAATGCGAGGTGCTCCTTCGGTGTCACGTAGCACAGCATTGCTGTTCCGAGCCATGCTATCTGCGCTCCGCCTATTGCGCTTGTGATATGGTCGTAGCCCGGTGCTATGTCGGTAACGATAGGTCCTAAGGTGTAGAATGGTGCCTCGTGGCAGTGGTCCAACTGCCTGTCCATGTTCTCGCGTATCTTCTGCATAGGCACGTGTCCGGGCCCTTCGATGAACGCCTGCACGTTCTTCTCCCAGGCGCGGGTAACAAGTTCTCCCATGGTGTCAAGTTCTGCGAACTGTGCTGCGTCGTTAGCGTCAGCGGTACAGCCTGGTCTCAGACCGTCACCGAGTGACAATGCCACGTCATATTGTGCTACAATGTCGCATATATCGTCAAAGTGTTCGTAGAGGAATGATTCCTTATCGTGTATGAGGCACCACTTACTCATTATCGAACCGCCACGGCTGACGATGCCACAGAGGCGTGAATCTGCCAGGTGTACGTTCTGACGGCGTATGCCGGCGTGTATGGTGAAGTAGTCAACACCTTGCTCGCACTGTTCTATCAGTGTGTCCTTGTATATCTCCCACGTCAGGTTCTCCACCTTACCATCTACCTTTTCCAGGGCTTGGTATATTGGTACCGTTCCTACTGGTACCGGGCAGTTGCGTACTATCCACTCTCTTGTCTCGTGAATGTTAGCCCCTGTTGACAGGTCCATCAGTGTGTCACCGCCCCATTTGCATGACCATACGGCCTTGTCAACCTCTTCTTCTATTGAGGAGGTGGTGGCGGAGTTGCCTATGTTGGTGTTTATCTTCACGAGGAAGTTGCGCCCTATTATCATGGGTTCTGCCTCTGGGTGGTTTATGTTGGCTGGCAGCACGGCGCGTCCGCGTGCTATCTCGCTGCGTACGAACTCCGGAGTGATGTGTGTTTTGATGCCCATCTCCTCGCAGTTCATGTTCTCCCTTATGGCTACATACTCCATTTCGGGTGTTATGATGCCCGCTTTGGCGTATGCCATCTGTGTGATTGCCTTGCCCTTGACGGCTCTTCGCGGCAGTTGTATGTGTTCAAAGCGCAGGGAGTCCAGTGAGTGGTCGGCCAGACGCTGCTTGCCGTAGTCGCTGGTAACCTCTTCCAGTTGCTCCGTGTCGTTGCGGTCTAATATCCATTGCTCACGTATTCTTGGCAGACCTTTTTTCAAATCCACCTCAATGGAGGGGTCTGAGAAGGGACCGCTGGTGTCATATATATATATAGGTGCGTTTGGTTCTGTGTGTGGCACACCGTTTTTGTCTTTTGTTACGGTAGGTGTCAGGTTTACCTTTGTCATTCCTACCTTTACTGATGGGAACAGTGTCCCCGTCATATACGCCTTTTCTCTTTTTGCGTAGGCTTTGTTATCTTTTGGCATAGGTATGTTGTTATGATATGTTTTTCGTCAGTTCAGGAACGCTGTCAGTGGTGAACTTGCCTCGGCAGAGTCGCTTACGGCTCCGAGTCCTGCCTTGTATGCTCTTCGTCCGGCTATCACTGCTTCCTTGAATGATATGGCCATCTGTACTGGGTCGCCTGCTACGGCGATGGCGGTGTTTACCAGACAGCAGTCTGCTCCCATCTCCATAGCCTCTGCGGCGTGGCTCGGTGCGCCGATACCTGCATCTACTACTACCGGCACGGTGGCCTGTTCTATGATGATTTGCAGGAAGTCCTTCATGCGCAGACCTTTGTTCGTGCCTATGGGTGCTGCGAGTGGCATGACGGTGGCGGCTCCTGCCTCTTCTAAATGCTTGCACAGTGTGGGGTCGGCCTGGCAGTATGGCAGCACTACGAAGCCCATCTTTACCAGTTGTTCCGTGGCTTTCAGTGTCTCAACGGAGTCGGGCAACAGGTAGCGAGGGTCGGGGTGTATCTCCAGTTTCAGCCAGTTAGTGCCGAAGGCCTCACGCGACATCTGCGCTGCAAACACCGCTTCCTCTGCGTTACGCACACCGGAGGTGTTGGGCAGGAGTTGTATTCCCGGGTTCTGGGTGATGTGATTGAGCAGGTCGTCCTGCTTGTCGTCAAGTTCTACACGCTTCATTGCCACGGTAACCATTTCTGTTCCGCTGGCCTTGATGGCCTCAGCCATCAGGGTGTTGTTGTTGAATTTTCCTGTTCCGAGGAACAGACGGGAGTCGAATTCTCGTCCCGCGATAATTAGTTTGTCCATATTTGTTGTTTTGTTGTTTGTTCTTTTTTCATTGTATGGTTATGGAGTTTATGCCTGTTT
>JALFNY010000026.1 GCA_022774105.1 Prevotella sp. | reverse complement strand
CGTAGGCATGGGACACTGGACCGTAGGAGGATACTCACCCAAATACCACATCATGGGCAAGTACCTCGCCGACGATGTGATAGACTATCTGCAGAAAGGGAAGAAAAAAGCCCCCGTCCTTGTACCCAACAAATACATCTTTGACCACGAACGCATAAAACTCTTAGGCCTCTCCCTCAATGGCTTCACCGCCGGTTACGAAGAAGTCAACAAGCCTGTCTCCCCCTATCAAGAATACAAAGCCACCATACTAACAGTCCTCGCACTGCTGATAATACTCACCGTCAGCCTCGTCACCTCCCTCGGATTCCTCAGAAGGAGCAAAAGGCTTCAACGGGAACTCATACTCCACGGCAAAGAACTCGAGCGTATGCGTGAGAAAGCAGAACAAGCCCGACAGGAAGCAGACGCCGCCAACAAGATGAAGTCACGATTCATTGCCGACATGAGCCACGAGATACGCACACCGCTGAACGCCGTCATAGGCTTCGCACAAGTACTCACCAGCACCGACATACACACCACTGACGAAGAAAAGACAGAGTTTGGCAAGATGATAATGCTCAACGGCGAACTGCTGTTGAAGTTGATAAACGACATACTCGACATCTCCAAAATCGATGCAGGCAAGATGCAGTTCGACATTGCCCCCACTGACATTGTCAGTCTCTGCCGTATGGCAGCCACCTCTGCCGCCGCCACCCCCAAAGAAGGAGTAGAAATACGCACAGACATATCCACCGACGTACAGACAATAGACACCGACAAGAACCGCCTGTTGCAAGTCTTGTCCAACCTTCTCAACAACGCCAAGAAATGCACCGAGCGTGGCAGCATCACCATCACCATGAAGACGGTGGAGGGCGAAGACGCCATTGCCGTCAGCGTTACCGACACCGGCTGCGGAATACCCAAGGAACAAGCCGCAAAAGTCATTGAACGCTTCAAGAAACTTGATGCCTTCAAGCAGGGCACAGGCCTCGGTCTCGCTATCTCCCGCGCCATCATAGAACAACTCGGAGGCAGCATTTGGGTAGATACCACATACACCGCCGGGGCAAGGTTCACCTTCACACACCCTATACACTACAAGCCGTCAGAGCAAGAATAACCACCTTCTCTGCGTAGCACACCGCCTCAAAAGCAACCACCACGCCAGACGGTATTCCAACACCCCTGCCGCCACACCAATACCACGGCAATATCATATATGTAACGACATAGAATCAGGGCAGAGACCTTGCCAATCAGGTTGTCTCTGCCCTTTTATTATATCCCTATCCGTGCTGATGCTCGAATTAATACTCTGTGTTCTGTGGGTCGAAGTTGGTCCACCCGCCGATCCAGTTGTCGTTAGCACCGAAAGCACCTATATAGTTTGCTGTCACGAACCAGTTGCTAAGACCACTGTATGTGGCAGCGGTGAGCAGTGGGCTGTTGGCTACCGGGGTGTAACCGTTGGCCTCTACAAGATCATTCCATGATTCCCTTACCACGTTTCCAGACTGTGCAAGGAAGAATGTTGAGGCAAATGACTTCTTCGTTGCGTCTGTTGTCTTTGTGCTGTAGTCATACAGTTCGTCTTGATATATCTTGTTATAGTCAGAGCCTGTTATGTCCATACCCACAAGCCATATATTCTTCAGGGTCATAAGTCCTTGTGATGCGGCTCCCTGTGTGTCGCCCTTCTCGCTGTCAAGGATAACACCAATAGGATAGCCAATGGCCAATGAGTTGACACAGTTAAGGCGAGTGTTACGGCGCAGGTGCATGGCTGCCTGGAACTTGCCCAATGATGAGCCGTTGTTGGGATAGTAACTGCCACCGTTTATGTAGTCAGTTGTGTTCTGGAAAGCGGCATCCAGTTTCGGACCAACGAATGTTACATTGCTGAAAGTGGCACTGGTCCATGGTGATACGGCTGAGCCGTCAGCGCAGTTGTCACTTTCAAAGCCGTTACTTTGTGATACATCGGCAATCTTGGAGTCACGAACAGAAAGTGCAAACTGCACGTTTCCTGAGAAACCGTTGTCTGTGTCGAAGTCATCGTCCCAGCCTTTGTACGCTACGAGGTACTTGGCATTTACATTACCGCCAAACCATTCGAAAGAGTCATCGTTTGAGTAAGACACCTGTACGTGGTCTATCTGTGTGCCACTGCCTACTGAACCGAGTGTGAGACCGTTTATCTCCTTGTCTGTTTGGAAGGGATAACCGGCAAATTCTATGCGCACGTAACTCAGTGTTCCTGAGTTGTCTGCATTGTCATTGCCACCGTGCTTGGTGCGAGGGCCACCTTCTATCTGCATTTCCTGCTGGTTGTTCTCTGCCTTTCCGCAGAGGATTATACCGCCCCAGTCTCCTGGACGACGTGTACCCTTGGGCTGAGCAGAGGTGAAAACGATAGGCTCTGTTGCCGTACCCTGGGCTATGAGTTTTCCTCCTCGTTCTGCTATGAGGGCTGCGCGCGTCACCTTGTCACCTTTGATTACGGTTCCTGGCTCTATTGTCAGTTCTGCTCCGTCGGCTATATAAACCCACCCTTTCAGCGTATATGTACCTTTCTTCAGCGTTTGCTTACCCTTAAACACAAACTCTGCATCGCCGTTACCTATCTCATTACCATCTGTTGCCTCTTTGCCATTGGAGAAAAGAATCTGTGTGCAGGCTTTTACTCCGCCGTCAACGCTCCACTCATACACACTGCCAGCAGTGTCTTCACCGTTTCCAGCATCTTCTGCTGTCGATTCACTGCTGCTGCATGATGCGAATGATGCTGCCATCACAAGGATGCCAAGGCACCCTAATACACTTTTTGTCTTCATTGTCTTCATTGTTTTGTTGTTGTTGTTATAATACTAATAGTTGCCTATTAAGTT
>JALFNY010000209.1 GCA_022774105.1 Prevotella sp. | reverse complement strand
AACCAAAGAACCAATGCTCCAACTCGTCTTTGCCACCAACAATGCGCACAAACTTGATGAAGTACGCGCCATACTACAAGGCACCGGCCTTGAGATACTCTCCCTCAACGATATTCAATGCCATGAGGAGATACCCGAAGATGCCCCGACCCTTGAAGGCAACGCCATGCAAAAGGCACGATATATCAAGGAACACTACGGCTACGACTGCTTCGCTGACGACACAGGACTGGAGGTAACAGCCCTCGGTGGTGCACCGGGTGTGTACAGCGCACGCTACGCCTCACTCGCCGACGACACGGCAAGCCCCCACGACAGTGAGGCAAACATGCGCCGCCTGCTGAGGGAACTTGACGGTGAAGCCAACCGCTCAGCGCAGTTCCGCACCGTGATAGCACTGATATTCCAGGGCAAGGAACACCTCTTCGAGGGAATAGTGCGCGGCACCATCACCACCGAAAGACACGGCACTGACGGCTTCGGATATGACCCCATCTTCCAACCAGACGGTCATAGCGTCACCTTCGCTGACATGACAGCCGATGAGAAGAACGCCATCAGCCACCGAGGAAGGGCAACAAAGAAGTTGGAGGAGTTTTTTAGTTGTCTTGAAGGTTAGTTATTTGCTTGCAAAGCGGCAGAGCCCCCAACCGCAAACCCACAACCCCCAACCTCCACCCAATGAAACATCCCCTCATCACCCTCATCACCTTTATCACCCTTACCACGCTCCGCACACCGCTATGTGCCGCGTCGTTGGGCGAGTGGACACACTACTACGCCTATAACGACCTCACACACGTGGTGCCAACGGGTAAGGCCGTCTATGCCGTCTCTGCCAAAGCACTCTTCTCATACAACCCCGGTGACGAGACAGTGACGGCATATAACACCACCAACCATCTCTCCACCAACGAGTATATCACTGACATCTGCCTGAACAAGCAGACGGGGCGGCTAGTGATAGCATACAACGGCGGTAACATTGACCTGCTCGACACACGCGACAACAGCGTTGTCAACCTCGCTGCCATTGCCAACGAGATAACCACACGCAGCAAGAACATACAGGGCATACACTGCAACAGCCAGTTTGCTTATATCGTTATGCCCTACGGTGTCATAACGCTCAACACGGCAAGGCAGGAGTTTGGCGACACCTACCGCTTCAATACCGGCGAGGCTACGTTCACAGGAGCATGGGTAGAGAACGACTCCCTCTTCCTTGAAGCCGACAAACCACTGCCTGACTATGGCACGACGGTGATAGCAGGACGTCTCACTGACAACCTGCTCGACAAGTCCCTATGGCTTGCCACCACCCCCTCACGCACCTCAGAGGTCAGTGCCTCCATCGCTGCCGACAAACGTTCAAGGGCTGTTACCAACGATGCCGACCGCATTGCAGACACCTTCCACAACTGTTACTGGGGTACTGACAGCGAGGGCAGCCTGATGAAATACTCCCTTTCAGACGAGGGCACCTACTCATCACAGTGGCAGAAAGGCGTAAGGCCTGACGGTCCGGCAAGCAATGACTTCTACAATATGCGCTGGCTGTACGGCAGTCTCTACACCGTCAGCAGCGGCTGGCGTCCCGACATAACACGCATCGGCAACGGAGACATACAGATATACCACCCCCAGGAGGGCACATGGCAGATCTACGAGAAGCCAACGGCGCAGCAGACAGGCACACCCTTCATCGCCGTCAGCGACATCACCGTTGACCCACGAGACCACAAGCACGTTATGATAGGTGCCTTGAGCGGAGTATATGAGTTCTATGACGGAAAATATGTAGAACGCTGGAGCAAGAAAAACTCCACACTCCACGCCATGAACGACGGCAACAGCGAGGGTTACCAACTGGTGCTCACGGCGCAGTATGACGACAAAGGCACTCTGTGGGCCATGAACACAGGATCCAGCATAGGCATACACAGCCTCAGACAGAGCATCGAAGGGGGCATCAGCAGCAACCCACAGTGGGAGGGACACCCACATAGCGACGTGGCAATAACGCAGACCAACCACGAAAAACACCTCTCCAACGCCCACTGGGACAACCACGGACGACTGTGGTTCCTGAACCTCAACTGGCGTAACACCGACTTCTACCGCTACGACCCTACCACCGACGAACTGATAACATACCGTCCTACCTACAACCAGGACGGCACACGACTGTATAACAACGATTCTGACTTCCTGCGCGACCTTAACATTGACAGCGAGGGCAACGTGTGGCTATGCGGCACCAGCGGCGTAGCCTACCTGCCAGCGGCAGACACCAACCGCGGGGACATCAACACAGTGGAGCAGTACAAGATGTCACGCAACGACGGCACAGGCCTTGCCGACTACCTGCTATCAAACGTTGACGCCACCTGTATCATCTTTGACTCTGCCGGAAGAAAATTCATCAGCACCATGGGAGCAGGCATATACCTCATCTCCGCCGACAATAACAGCGAGATAGAACATTACACCACCGCCAACAGCAACATCATGAGCAACACCGTGCTATACCTCGCACTTGACGAAAGCACCGGCACTCTCTACTGTTCCACTGACCGAGGACTATGCTCCGTGCGCACAGACGCCATAACAGTACCCGCAACACTCAGCAAGGACAACATACGCGTATATCCCAACCCCGTGCAGCCAGGATACACAGGCATGATAACCTTCGAGGGCGTCACCGTAGGAGCAGACGTGAAGATAACCACAGCCACAGGAACAATAGTACACAGCGGGCGCACCACCTCAGCCATATACCAGTGGGACGGACTTGACACCTTCGGCAACAACTGCGCCTCCGGCGTTTATAACGTGCTACTGACAAGTGCCAACGGCGAAGAGGGATGCGTGGCAAAAGTAGCCATCATCAGGTGAACAACACCGCCACAACATGCTTTTACACAAAATATTAACATGAGACCCGTATTCTGAGGAAACCATGAACACACACCACCAAAGCATACAACACCACTGGGCACTGATACTGATATACCTCACCCTGCCGATAACCCTATGGGCATTGCTGCTGCTGCAACCCACCTGCGACGACTGGACATACTACACCCGTCCGCTGGTTGACGACAAGTGGGACCCGACACTATTCCTGCCAGACAACAACTACTGGCGACCCTTCGACGCACTGATAGGCTCACTGCTCGCAATGGCTCCCTCTGCCTTCCCAACACTGAACCACATCATCATACTAACAGCACACGTGGCAAGCGCAACAGCGGTAAACAGACTGTGCCACATCATGCAGACAAGCCACAGAGCAAGAAACACCGCCACAATAATCTTCTACTGTTCAACAGGAATGATGGGCACAGTGCTGGGCATAGACTCCATTAACCAGGCCATGGCAACGTTGCTCGGACTGCTGTCACTGCTTGCATACATACCGCAAAACGGTTGTAAACCACACTACGCAACATGGATAACACTGGCCATAGCGGCAACGCTGACGAAGGAAAACGGTATTGCATGGACCGTCATAACTCCGATAATGGCATACGGAATGGCACTGACAGACCGCAGAACAATGTATAAATCCCTGGCAGCAGGAATGACAGCGGCAGCCGCATACATGGTATTACGCCTCATGCTGGCTGACAACGGAGGGATAGTAACAACAGACAACGTGTATCTCAACTACAATCTGATGGAGAAAATACACGACATCGGAATATTCCTCTCCGTAACATGGATTCCTATTGACTACATCTGCATCATCTATCCGTCCGCCCGCAACACGGCAATAGTAGCCGTCACGGCAATGACAGCAGCACCTTTCATCATAATGTTGCTGCGGAAAATGGCGGAAATGCTTAAAGACCGCCTGACAATAACGCTACTATTATGTATCGCGGCAGCAGCGGCACCACACCTGCTGACAAGAAGTTCCGCAATGCACACATACGCCATACTGCCAATGGTGGTACTGCTCATGGCGAAGGCAATAGACAGAATGAAGGGAAAATACGTCTCAGCAGCAATAACACTGTACGTGATAACGCACGCAGCAGTGACGGCACACCACTATATAGCGTCATATCACTCTGGAATGTTAGGCGAGAGACTGGGGAAAGAGGCTATAACACAGTGTGAGAAACCTGTTAACAAGGTGTTTATAATAAACATCTCTGACGGGGAAAAGAAATACTCCTCCTTCTGCGTACCTCCATTTGAGGCCTTCGGGTGGGGTAGGGCAGCCTGTCAACAGACGGGGTGGCAATGGCCAAAGGAACTGATGGACATCACCGTCAGCAGCATCTCACAGCAGCGGTTAAGGCTGATAACCGACAGCGCAATGGCTGAAGGGTATGACAACGTATGGATATGCAGCAACAACCACATACAGGTAATACCCCGAAAGCCATGAACACCACAATAGCCGTGATGCAGACAATAGGCATAGTGCTCGTTGTAGCAGGACACTCCTTTTACAAAAACGGCGACCACCCGCTGTGCCTGTGGATCTATTCCTTTCACATGCCGCTGTTCTTCTTTGTCTCAGGATTCCTGATACGCTACAACAACGACAGGAAAGGCATTGCACCACAAGGGATAAGCCTTGCCGATACCGCCCGCAGAAGGGCACGACGGCTGCTCGCACCGTACCTGATAATAAGCACACTGGTATTCGTTCCCAAGGCGTTGATGTCGGCATTGGCAGTGCGACCAACGGAACTGACGCCGCAGGCATACCTGCACTCCATGTTATGGCCCTACGACAACCCCATAGGCTCGTTCTGGTTCCTGCCAACATTGTTCCTCATCACAATCACCTTCACAGCCTATATACGCCGCTACGGCAACACCCTGCCACTGCTGTTGCTGCTGACGGCGGTGAATCCTTTTATCACCATCAGCAAGAGCCTGCCGCTGAATCCAGACGGTGCGCTGTTCTTCATGCCGTACCTCGTGGCGGGTTACCTATGCTGTGAACGCGGATGGCAACACGCCGTGGAGAGAAAAGCCGCAGTACTCGCACCATTTGCGCTGCTCGTCTCTCTCACTTCGCTATATGTATGCTTAAAGACGGGGTATAACCCCACTAACATTCTCGCCGCAACCAGCGGCATAATAA
Organism: Prevotella sp.; assembly: GCA_022774105.1. Classification (GTDB taxonomy): domain Bacteria; phylum Bacteroidota; class Bacteroidia; order Bacteroidales; family Bacteroidaceae; genus Prevotella. The sequence continues at coordinate 3,926 of JALFNY010000209.1, read as the reverse complement.
TGTGTATGACGGTGGGACAATGGTATGAGAAGAGGGGTTGCAAATTTCTCAACCACCTCTTCGGAGCGTCATACACCATATATATCTACTCCTGGTTTGTGCAGGCATTGTGTTTCCAGGTTATAATGCGACTGGCTGACCTGCCGCTGCTTCCTACCGCCATTGCCGCCACATTGCTCGGCATCTACGTGCCACTGATGGTGAAAAGACGGTTTGGCGGCCTGGCGGTTTAGCAGTTCTGTGGCTTGGAATCCAACTACTTCCCGTACAACACCGGGTTAGTGCTGGGGTCGTTATACATTTTCATCTGCCTATATACCTTCATATACTTACGCCCTGCGGCAATGTCGTCAAGCAACTGGTCAATTGCTGCTGAGAGGTCTTGCTGCTGTTCAAGCAGTACAGCGAGTTTACCCCTGCACGTAGCGATGTGCTCCTGCGTGGCGTCGGTGCGCTCTGTCTGCTCTTTCATGTGCCATAGCTTCAGGGCAAGTATTGACAGTCGGTCTATCGCCCATGCCGGTGACTCGGTGTTTATCGTAGCGTCGGGCAGGGGTGTGACGTCCTTATACACGGTGCGGAAGTAGGTGTCAATGTCCTCCACCATGTCCGTGCGGTCCTGGTTTGACTTGTCTATGCGTCTCTTCAGCGTCAGGGCTGCCACAGGGTCGATGGAAGGGTCACGTATGATGTCCTCAAAATGCCACTGCACGGTGTCTATCCAGCACTTGTGGTACAGCGTGGCGTCTATGCTGCCAGCGGAGTAAGGGTTGACGATAGGGGTCTCCACGTTGTCGTGGACATGATAGTCGGCTATGGCGCGACGGAATATCTCATTGGCTTTTTCTGTGAACATGATGTTGGTTTTCTACTCTTTTTATATCTGCAAAGGTACTGAAAAAGATGTGAACCGCCAAATTTTTTGGCCATTTACCGCCTTATCTATGCTATTTTAATTAATTTTTCTTAAACTCTAAGAATGTTTAACTAAGATTTTTTTGCATTGAACCGGGTGTGCACACTATACTATTAACTTTGCACCTGGAAACGTTACTGTCACGGCTTGAGGGGTTGTGGAGAGCGTTTTGTGCCTTATGGCATGATTATGTGCGGCTGTTTGTGCCCACATCAGCATCTGATTACGGATAAATCAACACCTAATTATAATTACCTTAATATGAATGAGATAGCAAGACAAAACAGGCAGCGGATAATTGAAGACATGATAGTGCTGCTGGGCAGAAGCGCCAGCGAGGGGCTTGTGTGGCGTTCGTCAAAGACGGACTTGATAGAGATGGTTCACATCGTATATTGTGCTGACGTGCTGCGTGACGCTCAGGGGCTGCCGCTGACGTTCCGGGAACTGGTGCGGCGTGCCTGCGAGATAGTGCACGTGAGTATCCCCGCCAACCCCAACCAGTTGGTGACACGGGCGCAACAGCGTAAGGGACGGCGTATGCTGCCGCTGCTGGAAAGGTATGACAAAATGTTCGTATAGCCATCTGGATACCCTGAGAGGCGACTATACATATATCTATACATATCTCTATACACATAATCCTTGCAAACGGCTTCACAATGTTGTAACTTTGCAACAGAAAAAGGAAACAACAAGTGTTTAGAACCTTAATAATAAAGACATATTACCTTAATAATAAATATCATGGAAGACACAAAAACCTGTACTACCGACATTCAACTCAGCAAGCATTTCCGCCTGTCAGAGTTTACACGCAGCGCTACTGCCATGCGTTATGGCATAGACAACGAAACGGACGTGGAGAGTGTAGAGGCACTGCAGAACCTCTGCATACACGTTCTGGAACCACTGAGGAAGCGTTTTGGCGTGATAAAAGTGACGAGCGGCTATCGCTGTCCTGAGTTGAACAACAAGATTAGCGGCTCTCTCTCATCACAACATCTTAGGGGTGAGGCGGCGGACATACACGTGGGCTCGCTGGAGACGGCAAAAAAATATTTCTACTTCATTCTTGACAATCTTGTATTTGACCAGATGCTGCTGGAGATGAAGCGCGGCAAAGTGCACTGCCTGCACATCAGTTACACGGCGGAAAGGGAAAACCGCAAGATGGTAAGGTCGGAGTATCGGGTGGGGTAGGTGCTTTTGCTCTTTGCAAACAAAGAACCAAACACCTAAACAACTAATCAATTAACTAACTAATCAACAACTATGGCAATTCAGTATTTGACAAAGCAGGACAATCGCAGTAATGGAAACGGAAAATGGTACGGACGCGCAATCCACCCATCAACAGTAAATCTTGAAGTGATAGCAGAGCGCATACAGCACATCTGCTCCATGACCAAGGGTGACGTACTCGCAGTGCTCACGGAGATGGTGAGCGTGATGCAGGACGAGTTGCAAAACTCCAACAAGGTGCACCTTGACGGACTGGGAACCTTCTACATAGGTCTGCGCACCAAAGGGGCACAGTCAGAAGAGGATTTCACTGCCAACGACAACATCAAGTCCTTCGTTGTGAACTTCCTTGCAGAGGGAAGAAAGCAGAACGGCAAACTGGTACGCACCTTCACCGATGGCATAAAGGCCATCAAGGCAGTGTAGCCTACGGCGCAGCAAAACCTAAACCCTGATTCATTCCCCGCCCATGTCCCATTGCAAAAGGGACGGAGCGGGGATTATACTTAAACCCGAATTTACATAGTCTGTAATGGCTTTGGGGCAAACATTTCATCACAAACAATACGTGACAAAACTATTAACTTAACAAGGAGGAAAAAGAATGATAGACAACAAATGGTCTGTAATAATCAATGCTATACTAACCGCCGTGACGAGTATTCTCAGCGCACTGACCGTCAGTTCTTGCGTGTGTTAGGCTGAGGTTGAAGGTGTTAGACTGAAGGTCTTTGCCTGTAAAGAAATAAAAAACTGCCGCCCGACAGCATTGTGTCGAGCGGCTTTCGTTATCTATGCTCCGAAGTTATCGAAGTTTATCATATCATCCTCTACACCAAGAGAGTGTAGCAGGTCTATTACTGTCTTTGCCATCATCGGCGGCCCGCAGAGGTAGTATTCTATGTCCTCTGGCGCATCATGCTGCTTGAGGTATGTATCTCCCATTACGGGTGCTATGAAGCCTGGGGTGTATTTTACTCCGAGGCTGTCTGCCTTAGGGTCGGGGCGGTCGAGTGCGAGGTGGAAGTGGAAGTTAGGGTATTCCTTCTCCAGCGCGAGGAAATCCTCCATGAAGAACACCTCGTCTATGGCTCTTGCTCCGTAGAAGTAGTGCATCTCACGGTCACGCACGTTGAGTGTTTTCAGCAGGTGCATTATCTGTGCTCTCAGTGGTGCCATACCGGCGCCTCCTCCTACCCATATCATCTCTCGTCCCGTTCCGTAGCGTGGGTGGAACTCTCCGTATGGTCCGCTCATGCGCACCTTGTCGCCGGGTTTCAGTGAGAAGATGTATGTGGAGGCTATGCCGCATGGCACGTCCATGAATCCTGTTCCTTGGTCTTTTGGCTTGAAGGGCGGTGTGGCAATGCGCACGGTGAGTGTTATGATATCACCCTCGTCAGGATAGTTGGCCATGGAGTAGGCTCTGATGGTTGGGGTGTCGTTCTTTTGTTTTAGTCCGAACAACCCGAACTTCTCCCATGTCGGTGTGTAAAGGTCACCGATTAGTGACTTGTCCATGTCGCGGTCATAGTCTATGTCATACTCTGGTATTACTATCTGTGCGTATGAGCCGGGCTCGAAGTCCATGTGTTCTCCCGGCGGCAGTTGTACCTTGAATTCTTTTATGAATGAGGCTACGTTGCGGTTGCCTATCACGGTACATTCCCACTCTTTCACTCCGAGCACGCTTTCAGGCACCTTCACCTCCATGTCGCCTTTTATCTTTGCCTGACATCCGAGGCGCCAGTTGTCCTTTATCTCC
>JALFNY010000207.1 GCA_022774105.1 Prevotella sp. | reverse complement strand
GTAACGTTTCTGAGAGACGTGAACATATCATTCTATGCCGTTGATGAAGCACACTGCATATCAGAGTGGGGACATGATTTCAGACCAGAATACCGCCGCATACGCCCTATCGTTGACGAGATAGGCATAGCACCAGTGATAGCATTGACAGCGACGGCAACGGAGAAAGTGCGCGCAGACATAAAGAAAAACCTCGGCATAACAGAAGCCAGGGACTTCCTAAGTTCCTTCAATCGTCCGAGCCTTTATTACGAGGTGCGGCCAAAGACGGCAGACATAGACAAGCAGATAATAAAGTTTGTGCGCCAACATAGTGGCAAGAGTGGCATAATCTATTGTCTTGCACGAAAGAAGGTGGAAGAACTGGCAGAGGTATTGAAGACCAACGACATAAAGGCAGCACCGTATCATGCAGGTCTTGACACCTCCGTGCGTAGTCAGACGCAGGATGATTTCCTCATGGAACGCATAGATGTGATAGTGGCTACAATCGCCTTTGGCATGGGTATAGACAAACCAGACGTGCGGTTTGTGATTCATTATGACATCCCCAAGTCTCTGGAAGGCTATTATCAGGAAACAGGTAGGGCAGGAAGAGACGGCGGTGAAGGTATCTGTCTGGCCTTCTACTCACAGAAGGACTTACAGAAGTTAGAGAAATTCATGGACAGCAAGCAGGTGTCTGAGCAAGAAATAGGCAAGCACCTGTTGCAAGAAACGGCGGCATATGCTGAGACATCAATCTGTCGCCGTAAGATGTTACTAAAATACTTTGGTGAAGATTACCCTAAGGATAACTGTGGGAACTGCGATAACTGCAAGCATCCCAAGAAGAAAGTGGGGGCGACAAAGGGCTTAGAAGCCATGCTGACAGCCATTAATGCGTTGAAGGAGAACTATCGTAGCAATTATGTTTTCGACTTTATAAAAGGCCGTTCCACCGATGATATAGAGTCACATAAACACCATCTGCATCCCGATTTCGGCTGTGGGGAGGGCATGAATGACCGTTTGTGGAACCCCATTCTACGCCAGGCAATGGTAGATGGATATATAAAGAAGGACATAGAAACCTATGGCAACCTCAAAATAACAGCAGCGGGCAAACGATGGATGAAGGCTCCGCAACCGTTTTATGTCATGGAGGACAACACTTTCTCCGAGGATGCGATGGAGAGTATGTCCACAGGAGGCGGTGCTTTGGACCCAACGCTGTTCGCTATGCTGAAGGATTTGCGCAAGAGCGAGGCACAGAGGCATAAGGTTCAGCCGTATATAGTGTTCATGGAGAGTTCCTTGGAGCAGATGGCCACGATGTATCCTGTAACCTTGCAGGAGTTGCAGAATGTGCAAGGAGTGGGTCAGGGTAAGGCAAAACGTTACGGACAGCCTTTCTGTGACCTCATAAAGAAATACTGTGAGGAGAACGAAATAGTACGCCCTGAGGATATGAGGGTGCGCAGTGTGGCCAAGAACTCCATGCGAAAGGTGAAGATTGTGCAGTGCATTGACCGCAAGATGCCGTTAGACGATGTAGCAAGGTCAATGGGATTGAAGTTCGACGAGTTGCTCGACGAACTGGAAGCAATAGTATATAGCGGCACAAAGTTGAATATAGAATACTATATTTCAGACACAATGTATGAGGAGGAGATAGACGATATATACGAATATTTCTCTGAAGCGGAGACGGACAGCCTCAGAGAGGCGTTTAATGAGTTCTCTGGTGATTACTCTGATGAGGACATTCGCCTTGTGAGGATAATGTTTATCTCTGAAATGGCAAACTGAAATAGACAACGTAGGGTTATTACGGCCTTGTATTTCCGGTTTATATCCCGTGTAGCATTGTCATGCAATGCCCTCCGAGGTCAATGATAATGCGTAGGAAAACAAGGCCGTCAGTTAGAGGACGGATATTCATTTTGTATGTCTTCCCCCATATTTCGTTTGTTGTAAGTTCCGCTTCTGCCTGAATGACTCTTGCTGCGCCAGCGATAGATGTAAGGATATAACAGTGCTGCCAGTGCTCTGACAGCAGGCATAATAAGTAAGAATGTCAGTCTTATGGGGTTTTATCAGACGGCGCATGAGGGGTGTTTCCGTGGTTTGTAGTATATACTCTTTTGTATGCTGTTATGTGTTCAGATTTCTATGATTTACCGGCATTTTTGTAAACAGGCCTCAATTACTGCGTAATTGCATTGCTTTTATACTGTAATCAGCACCTCTTTACAATGCAATTTGCCGTCTTTTACATTGTAGGCCCTTTATGTCTGGCTTTTCATGCAGTGTGAGACAGCCACTAAACAACTAAACTACCAGGTCACAAACAGTTCTACTTGAACCCGAATCGGTCATTAGATTTCTGTTCATTTTCGCTTCTCTGTGTGCCAGATAGGGTAACAATTCATCGAAGGCATAGCGGGCTATGGCGAGAAGTAGCGGTGCACAGGATGGTACACAGAGAAGCGAAAAGGAGCAGGAAAGTCACTGTAAGACGGTAATATGTCTATCGGCGGTCCAATGACCGATTTGGGTTAAACAGCAGCGGAGCCATTTCTCTCAGTGAGCGACGCCATGTGAGGAACTCATGTGCCGTTCCCTCTGACACGTAACAGTGAGCATTAAACCCTGCTGTGCGCAGTGCCTCTGTGGCTTTTCTCACACCTTCGGGGTTTTCCTTGCTGCCACAACTCATGAATATCATTCTTACCTGCCCCTTGTCCTTTATGTCTTCAGGGGAGTATGTGCCACCAGAGAGTAAACCGTAGTAGTCGAATACGTCAGGATAAGCCAGTGTACACATCTTTGTCTCCATGCCGCCCATTGACAATCCGGCCATGGCACGAAAACGTTTCTCTGCCTTTGTCTTGAAGTTACGATCTATATAAGGTATAAGGTCATGCACAAGCACTCTTTGAAATACAGTCCAGTCAAATTCGTGCATGTGTCCCCAGCGACATTCGTTGGTTAATCCGTAGGTGTTGACAATAATGAAAGGCTCACATTCTCCATTCGCAATCATGTTATCCATGATAAGGTTTGCACGACCTTGATTCATCCATGCCGTTTCATCCTCACCCCATCCGTGCTGTAAGTATAGTACAGGGAACTGTCTTTTACCGTCATAGGTAGGTGGAAGATACACAAAAGCCCTTGGACCTCCCTCACCAATCCAGTGTGGACAGTCGGCAGGAGTGTTTTTAGAAGGGAAGTTAACCTGTACTACTTTTCCGTGAGGAACGTCCTTATAAGCATAAAAATCCTCATCAGGGGCAGGTATTTCAATGCCGCTTTCCCATCGAACAGAGCCATAGTAGTTCTTTGCACCAGGGTCGTTAACCACACCTCCATCAATGGTGAGGTGGTAATAATGGAATCCTGCGTCCATAGGTCCGTCCGTAGTACCCGTCCATACGCCGCTCTTATCCTTGTGTAACACAGTTCCGCCAGAGCCACCAAGACCAAGACTTACAATCACTGATTTTGCGTCAGGAGCAACAACACGGAATCGCGCATACCCCTGAGAGTTTACCATAGGGAACTGTTGCCCCGGCTGGTTTAGTGGAGACGGACGGAAATCCTCCTTTGCCACCGCCGTGTCATGTGCAGCATTGAAATCTCTTATGGTATAATATACCTTCTTAGGCTTTAAGTTCTTGTCGAAAGGCAATGGATAGTTGTCGGCTCCAATCCATGAATCGGCATCAGAAAGATTCCAGAACGTTACATTCTTTATAACATCCTTGTGTTTGCGAAGTACACGGAAGATGTTGGCATACTGTGCTTCGTGTAGGGTCTTAATATGCTGTGGCACCTCACCTCCCTTGCCACGACTGAACATTAACTGCCCGCCCATCTCTTCGTTGGTGCGTATGTCAAGTTCAGTTATGTGTATCTTGTTTACAATCTGTGAGAACTTTACTATGGCATTTTCAAAGTCCTCCATACTTGGACCATATATATTATAATGTCCCTGCATACCAATACCGTCAATAGGTGCCCCTGCCTCCTTCATTCTCTTTACCATATTATATATACGGTCACGCTTCGTAGGGTTGCAAGTGTTATAATCGTTGTAGAACAACTCTACGTTATTGTCTGCCTCACGTGCAAACTGGAACACCTTAACAATCAGTTCTTCTCCGCAGAGGTCCATCATTTTGGTCTTTCTGTATGGACTTGGCGCATCTTTTCTCCATGTTCTTGCTCTGCCATCACCATCAGCAATCGCCTCGTTCAGTACGTCCCAGGCATACACAACATCCTTATAACGATTAACAACGGTGTGGATATGTTCACGCAACCGTTCGTAAAAAACTTCCTTTTTTACGGCTCTGCCCTTTTTGTCGGTAAACATCCAGTCAGCAAACTGGCTGTGCCATGCCAGACAGTGACCACGCATCTTTACACCATTGGCACGACACCAGTTGGCTATACTGTCTGCACCGCCAAAGTTCCACACTCCCTCCTTAGGGTGTATAACCCCAGGTTTCATGGCGTTCTCTGCTGTGACGCTGTTAAAGTTCTTCTTCACCACGTCCATTTGTTCAGGTGATGCCACGTTACGCAGGTTAAGTGCCACGCCAATTGAGAAGTAGTCACTGTACGTGTCCTTATAACCCGTTCTCGTGTCAATATCTTGTTTCTGACGAGGTTGGGCATACATGGTGGAAAACGTGCTGACAATCAGCAAGCAGAAGGAAAGTGTGCGAAGTTTCATTTTCAATAACTTTGTAGATGGTTTTAGTTCATTTGTCCGCAAAGTTACTATGAAACCCTAAATACTCCTTTCCCTTTTGTATCATAAACTTTCGTGAATGTAACAATTGTTTTGGGAAAAGTATTGTTCAGTTGTTTATTATTACCGTTTTCTCTGTTCCGTCATAATCAATGCTTACATGGTTGTCAGGGGCATGACTCACACCAACACCTTTGCCATCGCCAACTACAACGATGTTGAGTATGCGCGACTTTGTCATGCCAGGATAACTCCCTTTACGATTGCTGACGGTGAGTTGCCGTGCTCGGTCGTTCCATTTAAGGGTGTAGGTAGCATAAGTTCCCTGCTCGTAGTTATAATTATCGCCTTCGTCTTCATATACAGTAAATTCTCCATCTGCACCTGGATATATCCTTATCTCCCATTGAGCATCGGGTTTTTCTGAAGAATATTGCTGCAAAGGACCCATTGGAACAATCGAGCCTGTGCGTACATATACGGGTATATGGTCAATGGGTGCTGGGGCAATGATGTTCTGTCCTCCCTCGTATTTCTTACCAGTATAGAAGTCAATCCACTCTGTTCCCTTGGGCAGATATACCTGCCGTGATTTTTCTTTGCCTGTTAATTCTTTTGAATCTGCCTCGTAGTACATAGGCACTGTCACTGGACAAGCCATGAATGAGGGACCAAAAAGCAGTTGATCTTTTATGTCATGCACTCGGATGTCATTGCGGAAGTCAAATGCTAAGGGCCGTGTCATGCTGCGATTATTAAATGTTATGGATGCTGCAACGGAGTAGTTGTATGGTAACAGCCTGTAACGTAGGTTTATTTGTTCGATGATGGCATCATAGAATATATCTCCTTGCTTTCCGAATTGCCATGGTTCACGGGCGCAGTCGGTGCCGTGGCTGCGAAATAGCGGTAACCATTGGCAGAATTGTAGGTTGCGAACGTAAAACTCTCGATAGCCCATGTCCTTTGTTCCTTTCTGAAATTCCCCTTGCCAGAACCATGCATACCCTTTCTTTACGAAGAAAGCCCCCGCGTCTATGGTCCAATATGGTGAGCCAGTTGCCATATAGTTTAGTCCAGACGGTATCTGTTTGGCAAAGTCTTGCCATGTGGCTTTGGTGTCTCCGTTCCATACTACGGTGCCGTAGCGTTGCTGTCCTGCGTATGTGGAGCGTGTGAGGTTGACCACTCTTTTACCAAGTGTGGTGCGGCGTTGGTTCTCATAGATGCCACGTGAATGGTTGAGTGAGAAGGTGTTGGAACGCATTATGCCAAGCAGGGCGTGTAGTTCTTTTGTGTTCTTCTCATAGCGTGCTTGTGGGTTGTTTGCTATATTGTCAGAACCACTGTTCCAATCCCCGTCTATTGGCTCTGAACCGTCACACCACCATGCGTCAACTCCATGTGAAAAGAGGTTGGGGTTAACGTAATTATTCCAATACATCTTTCTTGCCTCGGGGTTATAGGCATCGTATATTCCTCTTCCGAGCACGTAACCCTTTGCTCCCATCTCTTCTCCTTCGTTGCCATTGGCGGTGGGCCATAGTGAGAGCATGAAGTGAGCGTTCTTTTTATGTACTGCGTCTATCATCCCTTTTGGGTCGGGATATGCGTCGCTGCGGAATTTCTTATGTCCCCACCATTGTGGTTTCCAGTAGTTCCAGTCTTGTACTATCACGTCAAGTGGAATTTTTTCATTGCGGAAGCGTGTCACCACACTGTCTATTGTCGCTTGGTCGGGGTAGCGTTCCTTTGACTGTGCGTAGCCGAACAGCCACCGTGGCATCATTCCTACCTTGCCTGTCAGTGAGCGGTATTGTGCAACTACGTCGTCCATCTCTGGACCATACATGAAGTAATAGTCTATCTCGTTCACTGCATCCATCTGTATGTAACTGCCTTCCTTGTCATCGTGGAATATCATTGTTGAGCCTACATCAAACAGAAGTCCGTATCCTTTGGTTGACATCAGCACAGGTATGGTGGCTTTTAGGTTGTGTTGGTATAGGTATTGCATTGTGCCACGCAGGTTCATATAGCCCTCTTGGTGTGAGCCGAGCCCGTAGAGTGCTTCTTTGTCCTGCCACTGAAAGTGTTGTCGTGCCTTCCATGCTGTGCCAACAGTGCGGTGGGATGCTACTTCACTCACCATCAGGTCGCCGTTAGCGGTTTTCTCCACATGGCTCTTGCTGTCGTCATATACTGTCTGTTCTATGGCGATACGTTCCGTTTCTCGTGGACAGAGGCTGTTTTCTGCAAGTAGTGTAGTACCGTCGGAGGACTTGTAACGTATGTAGCCTGTTTCCATGTCTATTTCTACTGTCAGTTGGCTTGACCTCATTACGGCCTTGGTCTTGCTCTTGCTAAACTTCCATTTTATGTTTTCTGGCTTTTGGGGCAGGCAAATGATGGTGCCATTGTCTGTCAACTCTCCTTCCGGCACGTATTGTATTCTTACAACAGAGGGATTGACAAACTTCACGTTCATTGTCTCATTGCCGCGGTTCATCTGTATTCCGCCGTCTTGTTTTGTTACACACCAGTTGTTTTTCTGGCTGAAAACAACTGGTGTAAACATTGCTAATAGTATGCTGATGATGGCTATCTTCTTCATGTTGTTTGGCTGTTTGGCTGTTTAGTTGTTTGGTTATTTGGTTGTTTAGTTGTTTGCTTACAACTCACATTTCATCACTTCAACTTACAACTTATAACTTATAACTCGTGATTTGTAACTCTTGCTTACGAATCATGCTTATAATTTTATTTTTAGTACTGGTGCAATGTCGTTTGTTGGCTTAGGCAACGTCACCTCCAGTCCTTCTGTTGTCTGCTTTGCCTTGATGTATCCGTACCCCAACAGTTCTACCTTTGTGATGTTTTTACGTATATATGGGTTGCCTTTTGCCAGTGCTCTCACCCTTA
>JALFNY010000219.1 GCA_022774105.1 Prevotella sp. | reverse complement strand
GTCTCGATATGCAGACGAAGAACGTATTTTGTATTTCAGGTTATATGTTTTTTTTATACGGTATAGTCCTGAAAGGACGGTATAAAGCAGTACAGGGTGTAAGCCCTGTGTCTCGATAGGCAGACGAAGAGCGTATTTTGTATTTCAGGTTATATGTTTTTGTAATACGGTATAGTCCTGAAAGGACGGCATAATATAGCACAGGGTGTAAGCCCTGTGTCCCGATAGGCAGACGAAGAACGTATTGGCACCCCGAAGCCGGCAGGCGAGGTGCACATAGTGCGCCGAGGGGTGTAAGATAACGGCATGACGTAAACTCTTTGTCCCCTTCACAAATACATTGCAACCGGAGAAGTATAAACCCCCCCTCGGTGTCCTTCGGCCACCTCGCCTGCCGGCTTGGGGTTGCCAATACCGTTTCCCCCGCCACAATTATACACAGGGCTTGCACCCTGTGCTGTATTATACCGTCCTTTCAGGACTATACAATATCCCAAGAACCAATAACCTTTAACCTATCCACTCTACCTCCCCCGCCACAATTATACACAGGGCTTACACCCTGTGCTGTATTATGTCGTCCTTTCAGGACTAAACCATGTCCCAAGAACCAATAACCTTTAACCTATCAACTCTACCTTAACAACCAAACACCCCCAGCATAAAATCAACAACCTTTGCATCGCATTGTCTTTTCAGGAATTATTACTCCAATGTCGTGTCTCAGCCAACGTGAAAAACAATGCATGGTGATCTTTTCCTATCTATTAACAATAAACGGTTAAAAAAAGTGTTACCTATTAATACTCTTTAACTGTTTTTTTTTTGATTAACCAAAAAGTATCTAACTTTGCAGCGGAATAGAAATACTAATTATAACCAACAAGCAACGTTATGAAAAAGTTATTGACCGCAACCGCACTTGCCCTTTTGGCTGTGGCAGGTGTTTCCGCTCAGGAATTTGAGCACGCCCAAACCAGAATATTGGAGGGTTCACATGAGTTCTTTGTACGTCCTGTGGTGGCGGAATTACAGATTCTCAGCAAGGAATGTAAAGAATGG
>JALFNY010000199.1 GCA_022774105.1 Prevotella sp. | reverse complement strand
CTCTCCCAATGAAGGGTTACCAATAATGGTTATCTTGTTGCTTTGGTTGTCACTGTCATATTCGGAATATGCCACATTTAGTGCTGCAAGCCCCATTGCCTTCTTCCTGTTGCGTTCTTTTTTCAGGGCAGTGAGTTTCTTGAGGTTTATATTGAGCATATTCTCTTCTGGCCACACGGCACGGCAGTCTGCCACAGAGTATGTGCTGTATGTTCCTGGTGCTGTAAGCGACAGGGGTATCTCGTACTCATAATAGTTGTACTTATAGTCAGAACCTAATCTGACGAAGAGTGCAAGTTGTCCGTTTTGCAGGTTGGTGACATTTTGTTCAAGTGCATTGGCATGAACATACATCTGCAAGCGGTTGTAATATCGCATATCATAGGTAGTGTTCTTATACACTGCTACTGCATCGCCGTGCGACATATTGTCAAGGTCAAAGCGCATCGCCTGTTCGTTGTTTTCTGTCAGTTGTGGCTGTGATGGGTCCACCACTCGTGAAATGCCTGGTGGCAGAACGTAGTTGACAGGCTTCTTGTCATTATTCTCCTCAATGTTTACTACTGATGTGGTAAACTGTGCAGTAGGGTTTGCTGACGCGCCACTTATTGGCTGGTCATATACTCGCCAGTCACCTCTTACGAGGTCAAGGCTGGCAAGACGCAATACTGTAGGTTCTTCAAAACCTGTCATATACATACGCATGAAGCGTATTGACGAGATATCATTGATACCTCCTACTGCCTTTCCTTGATTTATTGGCACACGGAACTGATACCACGTGACGGTCTCACGCTTACCGTTACGCAATGATACCGTTGCCTCACGCTTGTCGGAGATATAGTTATCACCTACATTAAGACGGTTAGGATCTATCTCTACACAATATTCATAGAATCTCTCATACTCATTCAGCGTGTAGTCCTGGTTTATGTCCTCTACGTCTGGTGTGGTCTTATATGATGTATCGTATGCCTCTGTTCTTGAGTCAGAGTCTGGTGAATTGCCCTGTGGGTTGTTTATATATTTATAGCGTTCAAGTATTGGTGATTTCTTATTGTCCCACTCTTCTCCACGGAAATAGCGATAATCATCATTAGCAGGGTCAAGAACAATCTCCTTTATCACGGAATCGTTCCTTACCGTTCCTGTTCCGTCAAGCCCAGCACCTACCGCAGCGGTAAGGAAGTTACGATATGGTTCCCATGTACGTTCTTCCTCATCTGTCAATCCGTTGAAGCCTACGTCTTGCCTTGCACGTGCTCCTGAGGTTGTGGCAAAGGCATAATTTATTGTATTCTGCACAGGAATCTTACCCCACTGCGTTGTAGCAACGGAGTCTGTACCATTCACCGGCATTCCGCTTTCATAGAATTTCTTTCCGTCAAGCAGTATATCCTCTGATACTTCACCGAGGTTGAAGTAGAGTTTGCCCGTATGTCTTGCAGCAGTTCCGTCATTGCGTGTATAGACAAAGGGGTCAAGCATCCAGAACTCTATGTACTCAATGTTCGCCTCCTGAAAGTCATTGGTGTCGAGTTTACGCATCATTCCACCCCATGAGGTCTTTGGTGTCAGCAGGTGACCGTCTTGATCTATGGAGGGATTGAAGTTATAAGGTCCACGCTCCTGTGGATAGAAAGCCATATTCATTATGCTCAACGTTGACGTAGCACCGCTATACGTGCTCTGGTCACGGTTGGGATATAGTTCTGATACATACACCTCACGGACATAATGGTTTGACAACTGTTCCAGATCTTCCTTGATATGTCCTGGAGTGAGTGTGGAAGAACGGCGTGTAAACAATGGGTCTATTGCATACCATGCAAGGCGTGCACGGTCATACCCTGACGAAAGGTCAGTCTTGTTTAACGTCCTTCTGACCTCACCTCCTATTACTGACGGTACACTTGACAATGTCCACGACGTAGGTGTGAGCAGACTGATGCCCGTGGTAGATGACTCAAAATCATCTATATATGATGCGTTATCCTGTGTTCCGCTGGCTACACTGCTGAAGAGCTTTGCAAACTCCGCATTGAATTGTATGTTTGATGGCTGCGTAACATTCAGGAAAGGAACTTTGTTGAGCATATTCGTAAGCCACTGGCTGTCTTTCTTCCAGTTGATATTAAGTCCCACAAGTGTGTTCCTTACTGGTTCCATGCCCATCGTAACCTTTGACGTAAGACTTTGTTCTGACAGGTGTTGCAACGTTCCGCTTAGTTGGAAATCTTTTGAGAAATCATACTCCCAGTTCACACCGAACATTGTCTTTCGTGACATTCCATACTCTGATTCGCTTTCAAGAGAGACATTGACATTTGTCCCTGCATCAATGATGCTCTGATTGAGTATGGTTACCTCTCCCGCTGAGTAATCCACAGAATAGTCTGAGCCCTCCACAAGTGTCACACCTCCTGCCGTTACCACCACAGAGCCTTGTGGCACGTTATACGCTCCGAGTGATATGACATTTGCCGAAGTTCCCTTATACTGTCCCGTGATTATAAATCGGTTTTTGTCTGCTATCTGCTTTGCTACAGTGCGTGTGGTGTCATACAGTTCCTGATAACGATATCTGTTGGCACTTTCCTCACTTGCCCCCGCCTGTCGCATAGCCTCATAAAGTCCTGTGCCAAAGGGCTCTACCATTGGCATGAACACACGTCCGCCTGTTACAGTGTAACCCTCTACAAAGTCAAAATAGCCGTTGCTGCGTACACGGTTATTATTGTCAAGGCGATCTGCTCCTATAAGTTTTATGATAGGGGTTTCTTTCAGTTTCCCCACGTTCTCAGGGATATAATTTACATATACCCCCACCGTGTCGCTCTGATATTTTATGTCAAGACGGAATTTCTCTTTCTGCACTGACGAAGCAAGGTAATACACATTACGCATCATAAGTCGCCAGTTAGGCTGCGAGGGAACACAACTGGTATTCTTCAACGCCTTGACATACAGTGCCTGATTTATGTCTGTAAGGTCTGAGGAGAACTCTCCCACCTGATACGTCACTCCGCCTTTGGTATATTCGTAAGCCACGGCAAGCACCTGGTCGCTCTGCAATGTTGTTTTCAATGAGATATAACCCATGGCCTTATTCACTGTGTATTCCGATGCAGTAAGCAAGCGAGCCTTCTCTATCTTCTCATAATCTACACCTGCTGCCATCACGGCGTCCAGTAGCCCACTCGTCTGGTTCACGTCTCGTGCAGCAGAGTAAGAGCCAGTAAGCGTAGCATACTCGTTGTTGGCAGCATTTGACGGTGTAGTACCAGCACCCATGCCACCCCACATACCGTTCTTCGGAGTTCCCTCGGCAAGGTCTGACAGGGCTATGATGTTACGTGTGTTTGACGTCTGCCCAGACTTGTTGGTAACCCACACCTCTACCCTGCCGATGGTGATACCAGTGGTGAGGTTAGGCAGGGAGCGCATCCATCTGTCATAGTTATCACGAAAAAACAGGCCGAGGAAGAAGTGGCGATTCTCCTCATAATTAGCAACATCAAGTTCGTATGGTGTCAACTGCACACCGCCTTTTGACGACACACTGGAAGAGGAGGACTTCTTCTGCGACATCACCGTCTGCAGCTTCAAACGCCCAAACTGCATATCCGCCCTTACTCCGAAGAGCGATGACGCTCCCTGTATCAGAGAAGAGTTGCTTGGAAAACTGACATTTCCTGCCTCAACCAATTTTATTATCTCGTCCTCCTTGCCATCATACTTCAACTTCATGTTCTGAGCGTCATAGTCAAACGTCGCATCTGTGTTGTAGTTGATGTTCATGTTCATCTTGTCACCGACCTTACCCGTGACATTGATGTTTATCTTCTCGTCGAAGTCTATGGTGGTAGTCTTGCGGTTACGTATCGGCAACGACGGGTTGTCTATGCTTTTTAACGTTGCGCCGAGTTTTAACTCCGCCGTTCCCTGCGTCTTGACACGTATGCCACCAGGACCGAATATCTTTTCTGCTGGCCCAAGGTCAAAGTGCATATCCGTAAAGTCGAACTTCTCCTTTCCTTTCTTTTCGAATATCTCAGAGTTCTTGTTACGGAAGTAGTTTGCAAACAGTTCTCTCTCGCTCCACTTCTGATACTCCGTCAAGTCCATCATTATCGGTGCAGCCATCCACGTATTTCCCCACCGTGTTCCTATCACGTATCTGTCAAGCGTGTCGTTGTACTCCACCTCTTGCTTTACGTTATCTGGCCTTTTTAGGTCTGCCGAACCCTGTTTCAGATCATCATATGTCACAGGTGACGTCTTCTGTATCTTCCATCTGGGGTTTAACAGACTGTCAGGAATGGTATCTTGC
>JALFNY010000189.1 GCA_022774105.1 Prevotella sp. | reverse complement strand
CTTTGTTGTCTGCCTCATAAAATAATGTGGGGCTTTTGGAGGTTGTTAGGTTTGCTGCTTGGTTGTTTGTGGGTTGATGGTTTAGTTCTTGCCGCTTGCCATTGGCAAGAACTAAACTATTAACCCACCGTTGGTGTTATTCCTTGTTGCTGCGCTTTCTCTCCAGATGGTCGAGTATTGTCTTGCGCATACGCATTGACTTTGGTGTTACTTCTACCAGTTCGTCTGCCTTGATGTATTCAAGTGCCTCTTCCAGTGACAGTATTGTGCGTGGTACTATGCGTGCCTTGTCGTCAGAGCCTGATGCACGTGTGTTTGTCAGTTGCTTGGCTTTTGTGACGTTTATGACAAGGTCGTTCTCGTGTATGTGTTCTCCTACCACTTCTCCCATATACACGTCTTCGCCTGGGTCGATGAAGAATTTTCCGCGATCTTGTAGTTTGTCTATTGAGTATGCAAAGGCATTGCCGGTCTCCATGGCTATCATTGAGCCGTTCATGCGGCGTACTATCTCTCCCTTGTATGGCTGATACTCCTTGAAGCGGTGTGCCATTATAGCCTCGCCCTGACTTGCTGTCAGTACGTTGGTGCGCAGTCCTATGATGCCTCGTGACGGTATGTCGAACTCAATGTTTACTCTTTCTCCCTGGTTTTCCATTGATGTCATCTCTCCTTTGCGGCGAGTCACCATGTCAATCATCTTTGATGCGAACTCTTCTGGCACGTTTATGGTCAGTTCTTCCACTGGTTCGCACTTGTTACCGTCTATTTCTTTGTATATAACCTGTGGCTGTCCTACCTGTAGTTCGTAGCCTTCGCGGCGCATGGTCTCTATGAGTACTGACAGGTGAAGCACTCCTCGTCCTGAGACAATCCATTTGTCTGTCGAGTCTTCAAAGGGTTCTACCCTCAGTGCGAGGTTCTTTTCCAATTCCTTTTGCAGGCGGTCGTTGATGTGTCGTGATGTGACGAACTTGCCTTCTTTTCCGAAGAATGGTGAGTCGTTTATGGTAAAGAGCATTGACATGGTAGGCTCGTCAATGGCAATAGGTGGCAGTGGCTCAGGGTTTTCATAGTCACAGATGGTGTCTCCTATCTCAAACTTGTCCAATCCTATTATTGCGCAGATGTCACCGCTTTGTGCTTCTGGCACCTTGGCGTGCCCCATGCCGTCAAATATGTGTACCTCCTTTATCTTGGTCTTTTCCAATGAGCCGTCACGGTGTGATATTGTGACGTTCATTCCCTCTTTCAGTGTACCGCGGTGTATGCGTCCTACGGCTATGCGTCCAGTGTAGTTGGAGTAGTCAAGGGAAGTGATTAGCATCTGCGGAGAGCCCTCCTGCACCTGTGGTTGCGGTATTACCTCTACTATTTTGTCGAGAAGGTAATCTATGTTGTCTGTGGGCGTGCTGTAATCTTCGGCCATCCAGCCGTTTTTTGCAGAGCCATAGACAACGGGGAAGTCCAACTGGTCCTCCGTTGCGTTAAGGGAGAACATGAGATCGAATACCATTTCGTACACCTCTTCTGGCCGACAGTTGGGCTTGTCAACCTTGTTTACCACCACGATAGGCTTCAATCCCAGTTGCAGGGCTTTCTGCAACACGAAGCGTGTCTGCGGCATAGGGCCTTCAAAAGCGTCAACGAGCAGTATGCAACCGTCTGCCATGTTGAGCACACGCTCCACCTCGCCACCGAAATCAGAGTGCCCCGGAGTGTCTATGATGTTGATTTTAGTTCCTTTCCAGTTGATAGACACGTTCTTGGAAAGTATTGTTATCCCTCGTTCGCGTTCCAAATCATTAGCGTCAAGCACTTGGTCAGAGTTGTTCTGACCCTCACGAAATAGTTTTCCTGCCAGCATCATCTTATCTACGAGCGTGGTCTTTCCGTGGTCCACGTGCGCGATGATTGCGATGTTTCTAATATCCTGCATTTTGTTAAAAAAATAAATACGATGCAAAATTACAACTTTTTTAGCAAAAAAACAAGTAATTGCCCATTTTTCTTATAGTATCATTCCTCGTTGAAGAGCAGGAATCACGCTCGCACAGACAGGTTCCTGCCAGGCCTTGCAGTATATCTGAAATGTTAAAACGCTACCATTAAAACTGTTAAAGTTTCCTTAATCAGTGGTAAAGGTAGCCATATTAGTGGGCGAAAGGTATGAAAATGAGAGTGAAAAATGGGCCTGTGACTTGCTTGTTTGCGGTAAATCGCGTTGTAATCAGCACTTGATTGCATTGTGAAAGAGACTTGTTTGCACAGAAATGGGCGGTAAATCGCAGGCGGGAAAACGGTGTTTTGTTTTATTGTCGTTTATGTGCCCTGTGGCGCTTTGTGTGCCTTTTGCGGCCAGTTGTTCCGTGGTGAGGCTTTTAACGCGTTAGAATGAGTTTTCTGTTAAACGGAAAACAAAATGCGCAAAAAACACGATAATTCTTGGTTTTTTCAGAAATTATACTTACCTTTGCATACAATATGTTTATCAATGGAAAATACAAACAATAATAAAACGATACACTAACATGGTTCTTTTCTTCAAGACACCTTCCGAGCACATCATCGCAACAGAGATAAACCATCAGCCCGATGAGCAGGAGACACAGGAATTGTGCTGGCTTTTTGGCAATGCCACGCAGATAGAAGCACAGAGTATTGACGGCTATTACGTAGGACCGCGCCGTGAGATGATAACGCCGTGGAGTACAAACGCCGTGGAGATAACGCAGAATATGTCACTAAAAGGCATTACTCGTATAGAGGAGTATTTCCCGGTAAGTTCTGCTGACGCAGACCATGACCCTATGCTGCAACGTATGTATAAGGGTCTGGATCAGAATGTCTTTACTGTCAATATACAGCCAGAGCCAATCAAGCACGTGGAGAACCTTGAAGAGTACAACGAGCAGGAGGGTCTCGCACTGTCAAAAGAGGAGATGGACTACCTGCACAAGGTGGAGGGGCAGTTGGGCCGACCGCTGACAGACTCAGAAATATTCGGTTTTGCACAGATAAACTCAGAGCACTGCCGTCACAAGATATTCGGTGGCACGTTCATTATTGACGGGGAGGAGAAAGAGTCAAGCCTCTTCCAGATGATAAAGAAGACCACACAGGAGAATCCTAACAAGATACTCTCCGCCTATAAAGACAATGTAGCGT
>JALFNY010000179.1 GCA_022774105.1 Prevotella sp. | reverse complement strand
ATAAAGGTGATGGAGTCAACCATTTCCACATTGAAATCCACCAAGCGCTGGTCTCTCTTTAAGTTCATACTGCTTGCCATCATTGTTTTCTTTGCCTATAGCATTTATTCCAGCAATCCGAGCGACTGGAACACCATCTTCACAGCATGGATTGTGGCGGCAATAGGCGGCATTGCCGGCACTATAAATATGGTAAAACGCATCGATGCCGAGAAGGCTGTGGACGACATATACACACGATACAACCCTGGCGACGGACTGATGTATGAGGGTGTAGGCTGCATAACACGTCTTATTATGGCTATCGTGTTCGCCCCACTATACACGGCAGGATATACTATCAAGCACCTATACCGCTGGTTGTCAAGTAGTTCAAAACTAAGGAGAGCAAAAAGAGAATACAAAGAATATATCAACGCACTGAACGAGCGCGGAGAGTTATAAACAAGTATTCTGCAAACAGGTGCTAATCACACCGCAATTTGCTATCAATTACAAAACAATCAGGTGCTGATTACAGTGTAATCAGCACCTGATTGTTTTGTATAACCCCAATAAATCATTTTTCCGCAGAGATATATCCTACATTATTACAGTGGCTTTCCTTTCCAAAACATAATGCCAACACATACTAATAAGGTGTAAAAAGAAGTGGCAGGCAATACCAGAGCAGGCACGACACACCGTCAACGCACGACAAAAGCAATAAGGATTACGGTTGCAAAAAGTTGTAAAAAGGCGACCAAAAGGTACATTTCGTACAAAAAGTTTTTGTTTTTATGGAAAAGAAACCTTAAAAACAGGAATACGGAAGCGTTGCCTTTTGCATAAGAAAGAAAAATAACGTACTTTTGCAACATAACTCATTAACAAGCAACAACAATATACAGACAATGAAAAAGAGAGTATTTATTGCCATACTGGCGGCACTACCGTGGTGCATCTCGCCATCAGCCAGCGCCAAGACATGGACGCTGGAGGAGTGCATACAGTATGCTATGGAGAACAACATCACACTGAAAAAGTCAGGTTTGAACCGACTTTCAGCCACAGAGAGCACCAGGCAGTCAAAGGCTCAGTTGCTGCCGTCACTCAGTTTCTCAACCAGTCAGAGCATGGCTTACACACCATGGAAAGAGAGTGGCACAGCCGTGGTGACAGGAAATCAAGTTGAGACAGCCGTAGATAAGGTGTCATACACGGGGCAGTACGGCGTGAGCGCAAACTGGACAGTGTGGAACGGCAACAGAAACCGTAACCAGGTAAAACTGAACAGCATTGCGGAACAGCAGGCAGAGATGGACAGTGTGACGTCAGCACGTAACATTGAAGAGCAAATCGCACAACTATACATTCAGATACTCTACACGAAAGACGCCATAGACGTTAACAAAGCCACGCTGGAGGCAGCGAAAGTGAACGAGAACCGAGGACAACAGATGTATGAAGTAGGTCAGATGAGCAAGGCAGACCTTTCACAACTGACAGCGCAGAGAGCCCAAGACGAATACAATGTGGTTCAAGCAGAAAGTCAGGCACGCACATATACCCGCCAATTAAAGGAACTGCTGCAAATCACAAGCGAAGAACCCTTCGACGTGGCAAGACCTGACTACACCGAAAGCATGGCCATGCAGGAAATACCCTCAATGACATCAGTATATGAACAGGCATTAGAAAACCGGCCAGAGATAAAGAACGCCATGCTGAGTGTGCAGAGCGCAGAGGTGCAGGGCAAGATAGCCAAGGCACAGAGAATGCCCACCGTAAGCATGAACGCATCAGTAGATGCAAGGACAAGCAGCCTGAGCAGCAACAGTTGGACTAACCAAATGAAGACAAACTTCAACAGCGGAGCAGGCATATCAGTAAGCATACCCATACTGGACCAACGCAGTACACGCACCGCCGTGAACAAAGCAAACCTGCAAAGACAAGAGGCACTGCTCGACATACGTGACAAACAGACCGCACTCTACAGCACAATAGAAAACTACTGGATACAGGCAGGAAACTATCAAAACCAATACAAGGCGGCAAAAGTAAGCACCCAGAGCGCAAAAGACAGTTACGACCTGCTCTCAGAACAGTTCGCCGTAGGACTGAAAAACATAGTGGAACTGCAAGACGGCAAGACACGACTGCTCTCAGCACAACAAAGCGAACTGCAGTCAAAGTACATGACAATACTCAACATCAAGATGTTGGAACTATATAAACGATAAAACAACCCATAACCAACCATCATACACAAGATGAAAAAGAAAATATACATAGCAATAGCCATAGCAGTAGTAGCGGCAGCAGCAATATACCTCATGGCAGGAGGCAAGAAAGAAAGCGGCGTAACATACGGCACCGCAGTGGTAGAAAAGAAGAATATAACAACCAGCGTGACCGCCACAGGAACACTGGAGCCCGTGACCAGCGTGACAGTAGGTACACAGGTCAGCGGCATAGTGGACAAACTATACGTAGATTACAACAGCATAGTAAAAAAAGGACAGGTGATAGCCGAACTGGACAAGACCAACCTGCGCAGCGAACTGGCATCAGCAAAAGCACAACTGGCATCAGCACAAAGCACCCTGAACTATGAAAAATCAAACTACGAACGATATAAAACACTGTATAACAAAGGCCTCATCTCTGCCAACGACTATGAAAACGCACGCCTTTCATACGAAAAAGCAGTACAGACAGTACGCACCGCCAACGAAAGCGTAAAGAAAGCAGAGACAAACCTGGGCTACGCCACCATCACATCACCCATAGACGGCGTAGTATTATCAAAGTCAGTAGAAGAAGGACAGACAGTAGCAGCATCATTCAACACACCAGAACTCTTCACAATAGCGCAAGATCTGACAAAGATGCAGGTCATAGCAGACATCGATGAGGCAGACATTGGCGACGTACATGAAGGTGCTCGCGTGGAGTTCACAGTAGATGCATTCCCCGATGACACCTTCACAGGAACGGTAACACAGGTAAGGCAGCAAGCAATCACAGAGAGTAACGTGGTGACATACGAAGTAGTAATATCAGCAGAAAACACTGACATGAAACTAAAACCAGGCCTTACAGCAAACGTTACCATATACACCAAAGAGGCAAAAGACGTGCTTAGCATACCAACAAAGGCACTGCAATTCAGTCCTAACGAGAAAATGCTGACAAAAGAACAGACCATTCAAGACTGCAATGGCAAAGACAAAGTGTGGATTCTGGAAAACAACACATTCAAGGCAGTAGCCGTAACCACCGGAACAAGCAACGGAATACTGACAGAAATAAAGTCCGGACTAAGAGAAGGACAAAAGATTGTGACAGAATTCAGCATTAACAACACCCCGACAGCAGACGGAGCAGGAAAGAATGAAAACCCCTTCATGCCAAAACCACCATCAAGCAAAAAGGGAAAAAAGAACTAACACCAACCCAAAACAACTATGGACAAGGACAAAACAAACGGAAACAGCACCTCTGCCACAGACAAAACGGGACGTAAGGTGGTAATAGAACTTGACCAAGTGCGACGTGAATTCAAGGTGGGAGCAGAGACAGTGAAAGCCCTGAGAGGCGTTTCCTTCAAGATATATGAAGGTGAATTTGTCACCATCATGGGCACATCAGGCTCAGGAAAATCAACACTGCTAAACCAATTAGGCTGCCTCGACACACCAACCTCAGGCGAATACTACCTTGACGGGGTGTCAGTAAGGAAGATGTCAAAACGACAACGCGCACGACTTCGCAGCAGAAAGATCGGCTTTGTGTTCCAAAACTACAACCTATTGGCAAAAACTACCGCCGTGGAGAACGTTGAACTGCCGCTGATGTATAACTCCGAGTACAGCGCATCACAGCGAAGAGCAGCGGCAATAGCAGCACTGGAGGCCGTAGGACTGGGCAACCGCCTCGACCATAAGTCAAACCAAATGTCGGGAGGACAGATGCAACGCGTGGCAATAGCACGCGCATTGGTAAACAATCCCGCAGTGATTCTCGCCGATGAAGCAACAGGTAACCTCGACACAAGAACCTCCTTCGAGATGCTTGTGCTCTTCCAGCAACTGCATAAAGAAGGCAGAACCATCATATTCGTAACCCACAACCCAGAGATAGCGCAGTATTCCTCACGCAACATAATGCTTCGTGACGGCAAGATACGTGAGGATGTGGAGAACAAAAACATACTGTCTGCGGCCGAAGCACTTGCCGCTCTGCCCGCACCACAGGACGACTAACGACAAGAATACTACCTATGAATTTCATAAACCTAATGAGAGTTGCCTTCAAGGCAATAGCAAACAACAAGTTCCGGTCATTCCTTTCAATGCTGGGTATCATCATCGGTGTGGCCGCTGTCATTGTGATGATGGCGATAGGACAAGGTTCTAAGGAGTCAATCAGGGAGAATCTCTCACAGATGGGCACCAACATCATAATGATAAGACCTGGTGCTGACATGAGAGGTGGCATACGTCAGGACCCGTCAAGCATGCAGACACTGAAGGTAGAGGACTACAAAGCCATGCAGGAAGAGGCGAAATACATCACTCACATATCGCCGGAAGTGTCATCAAGTGGTCAATGTATTAACGGAAACAACAACACCTCAACCACGATGTACGGCGAAACAGAGGAGTATCTCACCATAAAACAGTGGGAAGTGACAAGTGGTGGCGTCTTTACTGAGGAGGAAGTGAAGAAGAGTTCCAAGGTCTGTCTGGTGGGAAAGACCGTTGTTGACGAACTGTTCCCTAACGGACAAGACCCCGTAGGCAGGACAATACGCTTCAAGAGCATACCGTTCCGCATCATAGGTGTACTGAAAAGCAAGGGTTATAACAGTTTCGGTATGGACCAGGACAACCTCATCATTGCTCCATACACCACGGTCATGAAGCGTCTGACGGCTCAAACGTATCTATCAAGCATCAATTGCTCGGCGTTATCAGAGGAAATGACGGATGACGCCATTGACGAACTGACAACCATTTTGCGGCGTCAGCACAAGTTAAAGGAGGACGCTGACGATGACTTCACCATACGTTCACAGCAGGAGATGATGGAGACGATGTCATCAACAATGGACACCGTGACAATAATCCTTGTCGTGGCGGCAGCCTTCTCGCTGCTTGTGGCGGGCATAGGCATTATGAACATCATGCTTGTCAGCGTGACGGAACGCACCAAGGAGATAGGCCTGCGCATGGCAGTGGGTGCAAGGGGCATTGACATCAGCAACCAGTTCCTCATTGAGTCTATCATCATCTCCGTCACCGGTGGTGCCATTGGCATACTGCTCGGCATAGGACTGGCGACAGGGGCCAACGTGTTCTTCAACCTTCCGACGTCTATTCCGTTATGGAGCATAGTCGTTTCATTCATCATCTGCACCATAATTGGTATCGGCTTTGGATACTTCCCTGCACGCAAGGCGGCGAGAATGGACCCGATAGAGGCTATAAGGTATGAATAATTGTCACGGTTTAAGGTTTTGGGTTTAAGGTTATTGGCCTTACTGATCAGGCAAAACGGCCTGAAACCCACAACCTGAAACCCACAACCTTACTAAAAACATGAACAAAAAGATAATAATAGCGAACCTGACTTTGGTGCTCCTTCTCCCACTGATGTTCATCAGTCCTAAGGAGAACGCTTCGCTGGAGATATACCTGATGAAGTGTATCGTGCCACTGATGATGACGTTTGTCTTCTGCATCAACTACTACGTGCTGATACCACGCGCCATGAAAAAGTACAGGAAGCCTAACCTTTACCTGTCAAACGCTATTATTGTACTGTTATGCTGCTCTGTCCTTACCGTCTGGCACAAGGTTGAATTCTCCATATATCATAATGAAGAGGTAAAGAGCGAACAGGTGATTAAAGGGCAAACCAGCGTGACAAAGCGCGGGAAGAACTACAACAACAAGTCCAAAGACGGCAGACACTTTTGGCTTCCAGCCACTATCTTTGACGGACTAAACATCTTCTGCGCCATTATTGTGGCCTATGCCATGCGCTCCAGTGAGCAGATTAACAGTTTGAAGAAACGTCAACAAGAGGCCGAGGTGGCACGACAACAGGCAGAACTGAAAGGGCTAAGAAATCAAATATCACCGCACTTCCTGCTCAACACGCTTAATAACATCTATGCCCTTGCAGCAATCAGCCCGGAGAGGACACAGAACGCCGTTCTGCAACTATCCAACCTACTACGGCACATGCTGTATGACAACCAGTCAGAGATGGTAACACTACGCTCGGAGGCGGACTTCATTTCGTCATATATAGACCTGATGAAACTGCGGTTGGCACATAACGTGAAGATAGAAGCAGACATATCCATAGACAAAAGTTCGCAAACCATGGTGGCACCGCTGCTGTTTATATCACTTGTAGAAAACGCCTTCAAGCACGGAGTAGCAGGTACAGAGCCATGCACAATAAGCATATCACTACACGAGACAGACAAGGACATCGTCTGCAACATCATCAACTCCAACCACCCCAAGCAGTCCTCAGACCGCTCCGGGCACGGCATTGGCCTGCAACTGGTAAAACAACGCCTTGACACCATATACCCAAAACAGTACAAATGGACCAAAGGCGTGATGGAAGACGGTATGTATCACTCAAAAATATCTATACCGCACTCTATAACCTAACATCAAACAACAGAATAACGGTAAGCACTAAACAACTAAACCATCAAACAACTAAACAAGTAATCAAATGACCTGCGCTATTATTGACGACGAACCCCTTGCTGCGGAACTACTCGCTTCTTACGCCAAGAAAACCACATTCCTTGAATTGGTAGGCACATACAACAACGCCATTGACGCAATGCGGGTGATAAGGACAACTCCCGTGGACCTTCTCTTTCTTGACATCCAGATGCCAGAACTATCAGGTCTGGAATTTGCCACAATACTCTCGCCAAAGACAATGATAGTCTTCACCACAGCCTTTGACCGCTATGCTGTTGAGAGTTACAAGGTAAACGCCGTGGACTACCTGCTGAAACCTATATCATACGAGTCGTTCCTTCACGCCGCCAACAAGGCCCTGCAACTGGCAGAGACACTGAACAAGCAGACAAGAACAAAACAGGGAGACCGATTCTTCTACGTAAAAAGCGAGTATAAACTCATACGCATAATGATGGACGACATTCTCTACATCGAGGGATTAAAGGACTACGTGAAGATAAGGCTCTCGTCCACACAGAAAAGTGTCAGTTGCCTTATGAACATGAAAACCCTTGAGGACTACCTCCCACACCCGGAGTTCCTGCGTGTACACCGTTCCTACATCGTGAACATGAAGAAAGTAGAGGCCATAGATCACCTGCGCATTGTCTTCGGCGATACGCTTATCCCTATCTCTGACAGTTACAAGGACAACGTGATACAGTATCTAAACCGTCACACACTGGGATAACGCCACACAATCAGGTACTGATTATAACGCAATCAGGTGCTGATTACAATGCAATTAGGTACTGATTACAATGCGATTAGGTACTGATTACAATGCGATTAAGTGCTAATTGCGTTGTGGTTTGTGCATATTAACCTCATAACCAACAACCTTAAACCCGAATCGGTCATTAGATTTCTGTTCATTTTCGCTTATATGTGTGCCAGATTGGGTCACGATTCATCGAAGGCATAGCGGGCTATGGCGAGATGAAGCGGGGCACAAGATGGTGCGCAGAGAAGCGGAAAGGAGCAGGAAAGTCACTTATAAGACGGTAAGATGACTATCGGCGGTCTAACGACCGATTCGGGTTAAACCTCAAAAAAGGTGCTGATCAAATTGTTGTCAGCACCTTTTTTTATTGTAACCTCCAAGAACTTATACCCAGAGGAGTATTCATTGTCAGACGTTCTGAGGGCCTTTGCCACAAGCGTTTGCAGGCTTTGGCAAAACTGTTGATGATGGTTTAGGGGATTAGACAGGCGTCAGAACGTCAGTTTGAAGCCGAATCTCACACTATGTTTGGTGGCTGTGGGCAGTTCAAGATATGTCAGACGGCGGACGTATTCCACTGAAAGCAACTTAAATATGTTCTGAATACCTACGCGGAACTCCATATACGGATTCTTGGTATCCATGAGATAACAGCCGTCAGGGAAGTGCATCAGTCTGCTGTTGCCTGCGTTTGCAAGTAGGGCGGGGTTGTTCTTGTCTGACAGTCCGCCATAAAGGATGTTGAAACCTATAAGTTCTCTCCATTGCATCTTCTTGAGAAGAGGAACACGGTTGAAGAGTTTTCCGTTGGCGTTCCATTCCAATGTCAGCGAGACATACTTGTCATTAAGGAACTCCATGTTGTTTATAAGTTCGAAAGTCTCTGGCTGCCAGATGTAAGACAGGTTGGCAGCAGGGGCTATAAGCAAAGGGAACGGCACCTGACTCCATTGTACTCCGCCTTTGAGATTACAGTCTATCTTACCCCAACTGTTGAGCCATATACGCTTATAGATAGATGCCTCGGTTACGTGATAGTTGTACTGTCCGCCCATGAAGCCGTTTATTCCCACGGTATGTTTTAGTTTGAACACCGGGGAATCATGGTTTGTGGGATAGCGTCGTTGCTTGGAGTTGACGTATGACTGCCCTGGTGAATAAACTACTTGCAGGTATGCCTCGGTTATTCTGAACTTTCCCTGGTCACCGGGGAGCAATGGTTCGGACAGTTTCTCGAATGTCCAGTCGCCTACGGCCCTGTTACTCTCGAACTTGATACCACCGAAAAGGCCGAAGCCCCAGTCTTCCTCACGTTCGAAGTCTATGCTCTGGCGGTGGTAGAACGCCATTTTCTCAACCTTACTCCACCTTAGTGAGGCGAAGACATTGTCCTTGTCCACATTCATAAACTTATCTGACGGTGAACAGATGTCGTATGATGAGGAGACACTGATGTTGCGCTTCGGGTACTCGTCAGGGGTGTATGCCTTCTTGTTGAATGAGTAGGTGAACTTTCCTCCGTAGTAATTGTTGTTCGTTTTGAACCCGTGTGAGGCGTAACCACTAAGGAACAGATGCGGATTAAGGTTTGCCGTGGTCTGCGCTGCCAACCTCATTCTGAAGCCGTCAATATCGTTTGATGACAGTGTTGAGTTCACTGGACCTATATCTACCTTGCTCGGCTTACCAGGTTTTGAGGTCTCTATGTAGTTTTCCATGACTGTTTTCAGTCCTGTCAACAGCCACCCGAAACCTTTTATGCTCTTGATGCCTTTGAGAAATTCCGCCATTCCCTCTTCACCTGATGACAGTCCCACCTCACGGTTGTCTGTCCAGTAGTCGTTGTCACGCATTTCTGAGTAGGGATCACGTTTCTCCTTCGCCTTGCCCCGGAACATTTTGGGGTCTATCGGGTTAAAGTCGTAATCGTTACGGCGCGACAATCGTGACACGAGGAAGTTTCCGGACTTGCCTGCAATGGTCATTTCCACAAGCATATCGTTTACTGACAGCACCCAGTCTCCTGACGGAAGGCGCAGGTATTCCTGGTCAATCGCCATGTTCCTGACGAAGTTAACGTCTGAGCGTGACGGTATGCTGAGGTGTACTTTCTTTACATGAAGGGTGGAATCTTTAAGTATATAGAGGTCGCCGCGGAACCCAAAGTCCTGCTGATTGTTTGGCAGGAAGGAGACGTGTATGCACGAATCTCTATCGACTTTCAGTGTATCAATGATATAAAAGCGGTAAAAGCCGATGGCGTGCTTGCCTATTGGCGAGGTGAAAGGGAACTGGAGCAGGCGCACCTGGTCGTCATATATATCGACTTCGGTGAATACTTCCTGCGCCATAGTGGTAAAAATGTCACCTGTTTCTATCAGTTCATTGACGCCATAAGACTTTGTTGCGTCAATGTATATGCGTTCCTTGGCGGGGTCTTTGCGATAGAATTTACGGAAAATCTTTTCTGTTACAATGACAGGCAGCACGTTCTTACCTGTCACGGGGTTTTTCTCCACCTGACTTTTCAGCCACGGTTTGCGGGCGAATACGCCAGAGTCAAGCGATGCCTTGCTGATATCGTTAAGGGAGATTGTTATCTTTTCATAGTTGCGGTACTGGTAATAGTCCTTGTTTTCCAACTTTGTCTGTTGCTTGGCGGCTATTACCCGCTTCATGAGTTCTACTGCGGGGTTATCCTTACGTGAGTACTTTGACTTCTTAGACTTTACCATTACCTCGTCAAGGTACTTCGATTCTGGCTTCAACTTAACATTAAGTACAGCGGGCGTAGCGGACGTTACCTTCATGGACTTTGACCTGTACCCCACTGCCGAGAACGTGATTGTCCACCCTTCGTGACGACTTATCTTATAAGAGCCATATACATCACTTACTGCTGCAATGTGATTGCCCTTGTATGACACACTGGCGAAGGGGATACTGTCACCCGTCTCTGCGTCAATCACAGTGCCACGAATCTGTCCCTTTGCTGCTATTGTCAGCAGACTGAGCACAATAAGAATAAAATATCTCTCAATCTTTATCACTGTATAGTTCCTTTTGATAGGTTTATAGGCTGCGGTTTTCATACCAAAAGATGCCTTTTCACTGCACTTTTCCTGTCCTTTCACTCCTCCGCTAACCATATATATCTGCTTAATAATGTTCTATTTCGCCTGCAAAGTTACACATTATTTGTGAGAATACATAAAACCTCTTGCACTTTTCAGGGTTTATTGTGCAAAAAATGACATACAACAACCCAAATAGAACAATTATCATGGTAGAATAGAAAGGTTAAGGGCGTGAACCTTTTTGTATAGATTCACGCCCTCGTCTGTTGTCTGCGCTGTTTGTTTCAAGGCTTAATCCTCGTATTCTGTAGTGTCTGTTACACCAGCATCACGGAATGATTCCTTTCTTTCTGTGCATGTTCCACACTTTCCGCAATGCTTTTCTCCACCTTTATAACATGACCATGTCTTTGCGTAATCTATGCCAATGGCTGCTCCACGGCGTACTATGTCAGTCTTGGTAATATCGGTATATGGTGCAAATAGCGTTACACCATCATACGTTCCATTGGCAATGGCCGCACTCATTGCTGTCACGAAATCCGCTCTACAGTCTGGATAGATAGCATGATCACCTGCATGGTTGGCAAGCATGACATGCTTTAATCCGTTACTCTCTGCCAGTCCAGCGGCTATTGAGAGCATTATTCCGTTGCGGAAAGGCACTACCGTTGACTTCATGTTATCGTCTTGGTAGTGTCCCTCGGGTATTTCCTCGCCGCCAATTAGCAGTGATGACTTGAAATACTGCTGCATAAAGCCCAGCGGTATGATGACATGCTTGATGCCAAGGCGTTCACAGTGCATCTTTGCGAAGGCTGTTTCCTTCTCGTTGTGCTTGCTGCCGTAGTTGAAGGTTACCGCTATCGCTATGCGTTCTTTGTACTCATAGAGCATGGTTACGGAATCCATGCCGCCCGATAGAATTATTATACTGTCTTTCATCATTAGTTATTGAATGTCCAAACGAGTCCAGTTCTGAGCACCATCTCATTCTGCGGGTGGTGCGGAGTGAGGAAATAGTTCTTGTTTCCTGAGCCTGCATTGACGTGAGTCATCATCAAGAAGAAGCGGCATTGCTTCAACTTGAAGTTCATATAGGCGTTGATTATGGGGTAATTTCCTGCCTTTGTCCTTACAGCCTCATTCTCTTGCACGGCGTATTGTCCCAACTGGGCACAGTATTCTGGTGCGTAGTAACTGGTAAACCAATACATATCCGCTCCGAAATGCACCTTAAGGACCTTGGCTATCTTAAAGTCCAGATAGAGATTTGTCCATATATTCATTGAGGGGACGGGCAGAATATCCTCGTCGGAACTCTTCTGGAAGGTCACTCTGTTTTCCCATTTCAGGTGTCCGAGACTTATATTCTGTTCTATCATGGCTGTCAACAGGCTGATATTTTTTGATGATTGCCTTATGTCTGCCGTAAAATCGGTGATGGTTGAGGCCGTGGTGCGGTTGTAACTTTCTGCAAGATAGACATAATTTTGCAAGTTATCATATGCCAATCGCAGTTTTGTTCCTGTGCGTCTAAGTGTGAACCGCCCTTCGATATGTGTGTGCATTTGCTTGTTTAAGCCGTCATGGTCCCACCAGAAGTGCTTTGAGTGGTAGTGTCTTTGTAGGAAAGTGGGGTTCGTCAGATGGTAAAATGCTTTCAATGCCACATCTACCGTGTCTTTTAACAGGGGGAACTTGATGTCTCCCTCACCGTCAATTCTTATGTCTCCAACGTCTTCTCCCACGAGAGTTGTCTCCACCATAGCGTTGTAGTGTAGCGTGTTTCCCATGGTTTTTATCAGTTGTCCGCCTATGGAGAAGTTGGTTTCGTTGTATGAGCCATACATATTTGTGTCCAGTTCTGGCAGTTGGTAATGCCTCAACTCATGTCCTACAAACAGTTTCAGACCCATCGGCACGTATTTGTTCAGGCCTTCCATCAGTGCCACTGCGAATTTGTTGCGCAGGGAGTAATACTTCACGTCATCGTTAATGGAGTCTCCTGAGGCTTTCTCCATCACCGTATTGTAGCGGTTGAGGTAGTAGTCTTTTGGTGAGCGGTAGGCTATATATGTTCTGTTGTTGGTGTCATAGTGAAGGTTATGTATGAAACTCGTCACGGGAACATATATTTCTTTCGTCCAGGAGGTGTCTGCTTCTTCCTTCCGCTGGGCCTCCATGATACTGTCGGCTGCTGCTTTTGCACGTTCTTCTGCGAGTCTTCTGGCTTCGTCTTTGGCCTCGGTGATAGACAGGTCACCTACTACCAGCGCATCGTCAGGCCTTCCTGCAAGGCGTTTTGAGGGTGTGGCAGTATGACTTTTGCTTGTTGATTTTTCTGTCTCCTCTGTTTTTTCGTTTTCTTTTTTTGACTGCAATGCGAAGCGTTTTGCCTTTTTCTCCTCTTCGGTCATGGGTACTTCCTTGTGGAATCCTATGTTATATCTGTGTGAGAGCGTGGCGTGGAAGGCGTCATTGCGGTTCCAGTTGTCTGTGAGTATTACGGGAATTTCGTCTGAGGCGTATGTGTCTGACTGTGCTTCGGGGTGTATTATGTAGTCATCATTGGCTATACCACCGTTCTCTGTGTTCTTCATGTGGTCAAAGGAGAGTATCAGGTGTGCTTGATATCGTTGTCCTATGTATGAGCCCCACATGGTATAATCGAAGTAAGCACCGCTTTGGTTCTGGTAGTACCCACGTCCATAAAGGTAGTCAAACTTAAATCCGAAGCCGGCTTCCTTATTTATATTGGTGGCGAAGAGGGCTTTCAGGTGGTCTTCTCCGTTTGTCTTATTTCCGCAACTGTTGTAATATAGGTTTGTTATTGGCGACAGTGTATTGGTGAATCTTAACTCTGAGGGTTTGGTAATGAAGTACCCATATGGTTCGAGAAACGGCATACGTGGTGTAAAATCCCTGTCTGTTGCTATTCGTGAGATGCGTGGTGAGCCGAGGTTTCCTGTGGTATTATACTCTCCGTACAGCCCCTCAGTGAATATAGTGTTCATCACGAGGTGCTGTGCGGTGTCGGGTTTCTGCTTTGTTATGTCGCCGAAGTTCTCGTCAATGGTCCATACGTACATGCCTTTCGGCACTTTTTTATGGTTTGATTTCAATGAGTCCAGCGCACGATTGGGGTTGAATGTGTTGTCCGTAACGGTGAACCCATCCATGTTGTTGTCGTCTATCTGCGCCTTGGCATTGCTGACGCACAGTATTCCTATAATGGCTATGGCAAGAAAGCGATTCAATTTCTGTATTGTTTTGTCGGTCTCTCTGACCTTGTTTCTGTTTATCTCTTGAGCCTTAGCATACATTCTGCCATTTTTATGGAGACGGCTATGACTATGACTATTATGCCTTGACGTGTCTCTACGTCTTCTCCCATGATTCCGCAGTACATCATTACGCCTACGATGCTTGTCAGCATAAAAAGTATATTGAGTGCCTGTCGGATATAGAAGAGTGTGTTGCGTACTGGCTTTGGCTTCACGTGTCGTGATGGGCGTACTGCTATGGGTGTGTTTTCTGTCTGCTCCGTCTTGTCGATGGCTGACGTATTGTGGCATTTCTCTTCTGTCATAGTGTGGCTTTTCCTACGGTAGGTATTGGTGGGTTACTGTGTATTATTATTATCTTCCGAGGTGTTCTGCTATCATTTTGAATATTTGGTCCTTGCGGTCAATTGTCTTTGTGCGGAATTTACGCACTCCTCCTTTCTGGAATCCATCCTTTTTCTTGTTCAGAGCCTCAGCGTCGCTTATCATGTCCTCGGCTGGCTGGAGCGTTCCGCCGCGTTCTTCTTCGTAGAGGTAACTCATGCCTCGCATGGTTACCACACAGCGTCCGTCAAAGCATCGTACAATGAGTTTGTAGTTAAATCTGGTGCGGTCCAGTGATAGTGGTTTGTTTTCAAACACCAGCCACTCCTGTATGCTTGCGCCAATCTCATGGTCTGTCTCGTTTACCAGTGACACATTGCTCTGTTCTGTCATGCCATTGCTTCGGCAGAATGCTTGTAGGAAGGGTAGCATGGTGTCGTATATCTGTTTGGCAGACTTACCTTTCACGTCATAGGATTGCTCCCACTGTATTTTTCCGTTTACCTCTGGGCAGGCTCCTGCAAGGTACTTGGCATCGATAACCTTCTCTTCCTTGCTGCGACTGAATAGTCCTTTTCTTTCCTTTCTCACAATCTTTCCGTCGGGGGTAATGGTATATGATTCCTCTTGTGGCTTGGAGTATTTGCCGATTACCTGTGCGTTGACTGTTGCGCAAAATGCTATTAGTCCGAGTAACAATGTCAGTTTCTTCATATTGTTTCTTGTTTAGGGTTTATGTTTGTTGCTTTTTTACGGTGTCACCGCGGCCTTTGTCATGGTTTGCGGGCTACTGCCGTCGTGTGGTATCATGTGAGATGGAAATAGTATAGGTATGCCAGTATTGCCAATAGCACTATCGTCACCACGGTGCGCATCATACAGCCCACAAGGCGTTTTATCAGTACGATGGCTATTATGATGGCTATTATGGCTATTATGTAATGTGTCTCCATTGTGATTCTGTTCTGCCTTTCTTGTTATCAGCACCTGATTGCCTTGTTATCAGCACCTGTTTATGGTGTAATCAGCACCTTTTCGCTGTGTAATCAGCGTCTGTTTACTTCAGTGTGCGTTTTTTGCTGTCATGGCGTATGCTGTCGTCTTATTTTATCTTTGTTTATGATTTCCTTGAATTTGGAGGGTATCAGCGTGGAAAACTCCATCGGTCTGCGTGTTATGGGGTGATAGAAGCATAGTACGTATGCATGTAGGCATAGGCGGTGCAGGGGGTTATCGCCATTGCCGTACTTCACATCTCCGCAGACGGGATGGCCCATGTCCGCTGTGTGTACGCGTATCTGGTTCTTTCGCCCTGTCTCTAATCTGTATTCCACAAGGGAGTGTTCCGTGGAGTTGTCAAGCAACTGAAAGTGTGTGACGGCGTACTTCCCACCGTTGTCAACCGGTGAGGAGTAGGTGACATATGCGCTATTGTCCTTCAACCAGTTGGCTATTGTGCCGCTTTGCTGCGTCATTTCTCCGCTGACAAGTGCCACGTAGCGACGGTCATAGACTATGTCGTGCCACTCATGTTCGAGTATCTGCTCCGTGTCCATGTCCTTGGCGTATATCATGAGGCCGCTGGTGTCACGGTCAAGACGATGCACTACATGGGCATGACACTTCTGACGTGTGCGTTTGAAGTAATCGTCCAACACCGACTTTACATTGAGCGAGGAGCGTCCAGCCGCCATTGACAGTATGCCCGGTTTCTTGTCGATGACTATCAGGTACTGGTCTTCATAGACAATGCTTACATACCGGCTCTTGAAGTTGTCGTTACGTTTGGAGTTGCTGACGCTGATTCTCGTACCAGGAGTGAGTGGGTAGTCGTATTGCGTCACCACCCTGCCGTTAACCTTTATGCCACGTCCCTGTAATGTAGCCTTTATCTTGGAGCGTGTACCATGCAGTGTGGCAAGGAGATACTCCAAAAGTGGGCTTTCTCTATCGCAGATGTATTGCTTATACTCTTTCTGTTGTGGATTATACATACTTTGTTGCTGTTTTCTTTACGTGCTGGCTGTCCTTGCTGCCGCTCGGCCTTACTGTGTACTGTGCAGCCCAGGCTTCTGGTTCTCACTACC
>JALFNY010000178.1 GCA_022774105.1 Prevotella sp. | reverse complement strand
AAAAATGTTGGTGACCTCCTTATGTCAGGATGCCCCGCAAGGCTCCTCATTGCCACAGAAGAGTGGCACTGTCCCATCACGACAGACAGCAGAACGGAACAC
This sequence comes from Prevotella sp., assembly GCA_022774105.1. Lineage (GTDB taxonomy): Bacteria > Bacteroidota > Bacteroidia > Bacteroidales > Bacteroidaceae > Prevotella. The sequence continues at coordinate 6,818 of JALFNY010000178.1, read as the reverse complement.
ATAACGGTGACGGAAGAAGAGTTGCGGAGAGCAAGCCTTCTGCAACACCCACAGCAGGTGCTGGGTGTTTTCACACTACCTGAGACAGAAACACCACCCGCCAGCAAGACGGTGAGCAGCGAACTGTGCCTCTGTCTGGACGGAGTGCAAGACCCGGGAAATCTCGGTACCATCATAAGGACAGCCGACTGGTTCGGCATAAAGCACATAATCTGCAGCCCGTCAACGGCCGACGCCTACAACCCCAAGGTCGTACAAGCCACTATGGGTAGCATCGCGAGAGTGCAGATATGTTACACTGACCTCACAAAATGGCTGACATCACTACCCGAAGGCACACCAGTTTACGGCACAATGCTTGACGGCGACAACCTGTACAACACCACACTGACACGCCATGGGGTGATAGTAATGGGCAACGAAGGTAAGGGTATAAGCACAGAAATAGCACAACAACTCACACACCGCCTGCTGATACCACCCTACCCCACAGACCACAAGACCGCCGAAAGCCTCAACGTATCCATCGCAACAGCCATAATATGTGCAGAATTTCGTAGAAATGGTTAATTAATCTTAACTATACAATAAATCAGGCACATACCAATCCTTGAAAAAAAACTTTTTAGTATCTTTGCCGAAAGAACACAAACGGACTGTCACGACAGCCCGTCAACAATACACGCAATCACCGCCTATGACGAGAAAAATACTAACATCACTGGCAATCATAGCCGCACTCACGCTTACCCCAGCCTTACAGACCACGGCATCAGCACGCATTGAACTGAGCGAAATAGAGATACAGCAGGTAAGAATAGAGCAGAGAGGCAACACCATTACGGTATATGGTGCTGCGGGCAAGACCGCAGACATATACAACCTCATCGGTGTGAAGGTAATGTCAGTACAGATTGACAGTGCGGAGAAGCGCATAGACCTCAGCCGTCTGACCAAAGGCATCTACCCCGTAAAGGTAGGCAACACCTCAAAAAAGATACACATCAGCAACAGATAACACTGCCCCACACATAGATGGACGAGCAGGCACTCCTCAATGCACTACGTGACACGGCGACAAGACGCAGGGCTTTCGCCACAATGGTGGAACAGTATAGCGAGAAACTGTACTGGATAATACGACATATAGTAGGAAAACACGAGGATGCCGATGATGCCCTGCAGAACACTTTTATAAAAGCATGGAACAAACTTGATGAGTTTAGGGGCGATGCGAAACTCAGCACTTGGCTGCATCGCATCGCTGTAAACGAAGCACTTGACCTTTTAAGACGCGAAAAGAAATATAACGCCAGCACCAATCTGGACGCTGGCGAACTGCGTCATGCCTTTTCCGACGAATATTTTGACGGCGACGAAGCAGAACAACTGCTGCGCGAGGCTATGGAAACACTACCCGAAGCACAGCGGGCGGTGTTCTCAATGAAATACTATGACAACAAACAATACAAGGAAATCAGCGAGATACTCGGCACATCAGAAGGCGGACTGAAAGCCAACTACCACTACGCCGTGGAGAAAATAAAACGTTTCCTGACAAAAAAAAGGTGAATTACCAACAGCAACATTAAACCCCACACCCCCCAACACCGTCAAAACAGTAAAACAAAACACAACAAAAAGCGTAAGAAAATGAGAAAAACAGATGAAATACTTGACAGACCTTACCGTGACAACGGCGCATACCGCGTGCCAGAAGGGTATTTCAGCACTCTGAACAAACGCATCATCGACGCCCTGCCAGAGGACAAACCACAGCGCAAGGGCATACGCATCACCTTCCTGCCACGCATGAAATACGCCGCAGCAGCCTGCATATCAGTAGCCATAATGGGCGCAGGAGCACTGGCACTGCACCTCAACAACCCAGGAAACAAGGCAGAACCCGCTATGGCAAAGACACAACAGGAGGAGATAACAGAAGAATACGTAAAAGAATTCATGGACTATGCCATGGTTGACAACAACGACGTATATCTCTATCTGGCAGAACAACAATAAACACCCACACCCACCAAAGCAACAATCACACGATGAAAAAAATACTCTGCATAATCATAATGACGATAACAGCACTCACCATGAGTGCCGAACAAGAAGAGAAAAAGTTTAACCCACAGCAGTTTCAGCGTGACCAGGAGACCTTCATAATAAAAGAAGCAAAACTGACACCACAAGAAGCAACAGCCTTCTTCCCCCTGTTCCGTGAACTGCAAAACAAACAGCGCGCACTATTCTCACAACAACGGAAACTCGAAAGACAAAGGCCCAGCAACGACAAAGACGCAGAAAAGATAATAACCGCCATGAACGACATAGAGATGGAGACAGCAAAACTGCGCTCACTCTACCACAAAAAGTTCTGCAAAGCCATATCACCCATGAAGGTCAAGGCCTGCATAAGGGCAGAAGAAAGATTCAAACACAAGATGATGGAACGCATAGCACGGGTGGCACGACCCCCAAAAGACAACAAACGATAACCATCACACACAAAGAAAACACCACAAGCAAAAACACTTTCATAACTATACCAACATAACAACAATCACAACAACAGGCCCAACAGCCGGACATCGCTCCCTGGCACTGCGACAGCAATGACCACGGAGCGATTTTCTATACCCACACAGACACACAGAAAAGACAAACAACAACCCAACACAGCACACAAAACCCTCTAAGAACCATGACACCCCCAACACACAAAGAAGCCAAAACAACAGAAAACAAATAGCCTGTTCTTTGGCAAAGAACACCGAAAAACCACCCACAAGGACATTTTCACCGCACAGGCTTGGTCGTTTGATAAATTTTTTGTAACTTTGTCCCAACTTTACACAATACACCCCACACCAGCAAAAAGCCGTTGAAGGCAACATAAAAAGCCGCTGATTACACAGTAAAAAACCGCTGATTACAAGGCAAAAAGGCACCAATTCCGGTACTGCGCGTAACCCGTTGTCCCACAGGTACATACCGTCACGCACAACAACAGCGGTCAACGACCCTACGACAAACGACAAACAATTACACATAATACAACAAAATGGAAAGAGACCAGAAGATTTTCGACCTCATCGAAAACGAGCATCAGCGCCAGTTGAAAGGCATTGAACTCATCGCATCAGAGAACTTTGTCAGCGAACAAGTAATGGAAGCCATGGGCTCCTACTGCACAAACAAATACGCCGAGGGCTATCCCGGCCACCGTTACTACGGCGGTTGCCAAGTAGTTGACCAGATAGAACAACTCGCCATAGACCGCGCCTGCCAACTCTTCGGTGCAGAATACGCCAACGTGCAGCCCCACTCAGGCGCACAAGCCAACGCCGCAGTACTGCTGGCAGTACTAAAACCCGGCGACTGTTTCATGGGACTGAACCTCGACCACGGCGGACACCTCTCCCACGGCTCACTCGTAAACACCTCAGGAATACTATATCGCCCCGTAGGCTATAACCTCAACCGCGAAACCGGGCGCGTGGACTACGACGAGATGGAGCAACTCGCCAAAGAAAACAAACCAAAACTCATCATCGGCGGCGGCTCAGCATACAGCCGTGAGTGGGACTACGCACGCATGAGAGCCATAGCCGACGAAGTAGGCGCACTGCTGATGATAGACATGGCACACCCCGCAGGCCTCATAGCAGCAGGACTATTGGAGAACCCCGTTAAGTATGCACACATAGTAACCACCACAACACACAAGACACTACGTGGCCCACGCGGCGGACTGATACTCCTCGGCAAAGACTTTGACAACCCATGGGGCTACAAAACACCAAAAGGCGTGGTGAAGAAAATGTCACAACTACTTAACTCCGCAGTCTTCCCAGGACAGCAAGGCGGCCCACTGGAACACGTAATAGCAGCAAAAGCAGTAGCCTTCGGCGAAGCATTGAAGCCAGAATTCAAAGAATACGCCATGCAAGTGAAGAAAAACGCCGCCGTACTCGCAGAAGAACTCGTAAAACGAGGATTCACAATCGTATCAGGCGGAACAGACAATCACTCCATGCTCGTTGACCTGCGCTCAAAATACCCAGACCTCACAGGCAAGGTAGCAGAAAACGCACTCGTAGCAGCAGACATCACCATAAACAAGAACATGGTGCCATTTGACACACGCTCAGCATTCCAGACCTCAGGCTTCCGCCTCGGAACACCAGCAATAACAACCCGCGGCGCAAAAGAAGACCTAATGGTAAAGATAGCAGCATGGATAGAAGAAGTGCTCAATGAACCAGAAAACGAAGCCGTGATAACCAAAGTACGCAGCGAGGTAAACGAGACAATGAAAAACTACCCACTCTTCGCATGGTAAGAACTTAGCAATTCTGTGGTTTGGAAAATTGGCAAGCCATCAGCAGACAAGGCCCGACACCACCACACAAAAACCCTCGTCTGCCAGCCAAACAACCAAACCACAGAACCGCTAAACCACCCAAACCACAACCACAAAGCAACATATATGCAGAAGAAAAGACGCTGGCACTGCCTCAAAGGACAAGAACCAACAGAACTCGACAAGAAAGTTATGTACTGGGAGAGCAAGGGGAAACTCGTGCCAACACGCGAACTGATAAAGACACCAGAGCAAATAGAAGGCATCAGGCGCGCAGGAAAAATCAACACCGCAGTACTCGACGCAGTAGCAGCAGCCATACATCCCGGCATGAACACACAGCAGATAGACGACATCTGCATGGAAGTATGCCATCAACATGACGCCATTCCCGCCTGCCTCAACTACGAAGGCTTCCCCAAAAGCGTGTGCACCAGCATCAATGAAGTAGTATGTCACGGCATACCAAAAGAAACAGACGTGCTGCAAGAAGGCGACATCGTCAACGTGGACTTCACCACTATCAAAGACGGTTACTACGCCGACGCCTCACGAATGTTCATCATCGGTGGCAAAACAACACCCGAAAAAGAACAACTTGTGAACGTAGCAAAAGAGTGTTTGGAGATAGGCATGGAAGCCGCAAAGCCCTTTGGCTTCGTGGGAGACATAGGACACGCCATCGAGAAGCACTGCAAGAAATACCATTACGGCGTAGTACGCGACCTCTGCGGGCACGGAGTAGGCCTGAAATTCCATGAAGACCCAGAGGTATGTCACTACGGTCACCGCGGAACAGGAATGTTACTCGTACCCGGAATGGTATTCACCATAGAACCAATGATAAACATGGGCACCTGGAAAGTGTTCATAGATGAGGATGACAAATACGGCTGGGAGGTGATAACAGAGGACGAACTACCCTCCGCCCAGTGGGAACACACCCTGCTGATGACCGACCACGGCGTGGAAATCCTTACATACTAAGAGATGGAAGAGAAATACATACTCGCAATAGAAAGTTCCTGCGACGACACCTCCGCCGCCGTATTGAGAGGCAGAGTGCTGCTAAGCAACGTGACAGCCTCACAAGATGTACACAGAGCCTACGGCGGTGTAGTGCCCGAACTGGCCTCACGCGCCCACCAACAGAACGTGGTGCCAGTAGTAGATCAAGCAATAAAGCGCGCAGGTATCACCAAAGAACAACTCTCAGCCATATCATTCACACGCGGACCAGGACTGATGGGCTCGCTACTCGTAGGTGTCAGTTTCGCAAAAGGCCTCGCACGCTCACTGAGAATACCGCTGATAGACGTGAACCACCTGCAAGGTCACGTCATGGCACACTTCATAAAAGACAGCGATGACGACCACCACGAACCGCCACTGCCATTCCTCTGCCTGCTTGTAAGCGGCGGAAACTCACAGATTGTCAAGGTTAACGCATACAATGACATGGAGGTGCTGGGGCAGACAATAGACGATGCCGCAGGAGAGGCTATCGACAAATGCTCAAAAGTGATGGGGCTGGGTTACCCCGGAGGACCTATCATTGACAAACTCGCAAGGCAAGGAAACCCCAAGGCATACCAGTTCTCAGAACCACACATACCCGGTCTGGACTACAGTTTCTCCGGATTGAAGACCTCATTCCTATATAGCATGCAGAAATGGACAAAGGAAGATCCTGACTTCATAGCGCATCACAAGGAGGATATAGCAGCAAGCCTGGAATGGACAATAGTAGATATACTGATGAAGAAACTGAAAATGGCAGTGAAGCAGACAGGCATAAAGCACGTAGCAGTGGCTGGCGGCGTGTCAGCCAACAACGGACTGCGCAACGCTTTCCACGACTATGCCCGACGTTTCGGCTGGACGGTATATATACCCAAGTTCTCCTACACCACCGACAACGCCGCCATGATAGGCTGTGTAGGTAGCATGAAACTGCTCGACGGCGATTTCTGCCCCATCGACGCACCCGCATTCTCAAAAGTAACATTCAGATAATACACCGTAAGCAAAGCCAACAAAACGACATAATAACATAATAAGCAACAACCATGGGATTAGAAAGCAAAGTTCTAAGTAAAGAGATTCTCTACAAATTATACGAGAAAGGCAAGACCATTGCCACCGCAGAATCATGCACAAGCGGACGCATAGGAGAAGTGATAACCTCTGTTCCCGGAGCATCTGCCTACTACAAAGGCGGCACAATATGCTACTCTGACGAGGCAAAGACAACGGTGCTGGGCATTGATGCAGAACTGATAAAAGAGAAAAATGCCGTCAGTGAAGAGGTGGCCAAGGAGATGGTGAAAGGGGTAATGAACCTCCTCGGCACCGACTTCGCCATCGCCACGACAGGATATGCAGGTCCCGGCACCGAGGCAGGGATTCCCGTAGGCACAATATGGATAGCCTGTGGCTCGGCTGA
>JALFNY010000164.1 GCA_022774105.1 Prevotella sp. | reverse complement strand
AGTGGTAAAAATAGGTGAAAACGGCATTACAGAGAACGACATCCTCGTACACGATGCACACTGCCTTGACAACACACTGCAACTGAAACTCGCACTGATGGGTAACGGCGACGGATTCCCAGTGGCCCTCGGAGTGATACGCGACGTAGAAGCACCAACGTATGATGACGCTGTGACAGAGCAGATAGAGGAGGTAAAAGCAGCAAAGAAATACCACAACTTCACAGAACTGCTTGAGACCAACGACATCTGGGAGGTGAAGTAACACAAAAAAGAACTACCCAACAACGTCCCCTCACAAACGGGGACATACATAAGGAGGATATGCCAAAGGCGGAAACTGCACAAGGCATATCCTCCTTCTTTATGCGCAAAGAAAACAAAAAACATTCTTCCTTCCCGCAATCAGCACTTGTTCACACCGCAATCAGCACTTGTTCACACCACAATCAGCATCTGTTCACAGCACAATCAGCACCCGTTCACTGAGGCTGCAACGACGGGCAGAATGGCCTACAACAGCAAGGAATACCGCGACAAACAGAAAAATAGAACAAAAAAGTAAGGTAATAATCATTTTTATAAAGAAAGATAGCAGAAAAACGAAATAGTTTTTGTACCTTTGCAGCAACATTATCAACAAGAAATCAAAATGATAAAGAATCTGCACAAGGTGGCTATTATAGCCGGAGAGCGTGAAGTGAGTTTCAGCGAGATGCTGGGGCGCATCAACCTTTTCGCACAACACACCCCGAAAGGAAGGGGCGAGAAAACCGTGATACTCAGCGAGAACAGGGAGGGATGGATATATGCCTTCTTCTCAATATGGCAGAATCAGGGCATAGCAGTGCCCGTGGACGCCTCGGCAACGGTGTCAGACGTGGCATACATACTGCGTGACTGCACACCCTCCTGCATCTGGACATCACGCGAGAAAGCCGACACAGCACGTAAGGCGGTGCAGGAAGCAGGCACAGAGATAAGGATAGAAATCATTGACGACTACGAACTGGCCCCCGCAAAGGAAGAGGAGCAGTGGTGCGGAATAGACAATATGAGCGAAATGGGCGACGAATGTGCCATGATAATATACACCTCAGGCACCACAGGGTCACCAAAAGGCGTGATGCTATCATACAACAACCTCATGGCCAACATACGGAGCGTAGCAGAGGTAGTGCCTATCTTCAACGAAAACCGGCGCGTAATGATACTGCTTCCGCTACACCACGTGCTGCCATTGATGGGCACCTTGATAGGCCCCATGGTCTGCGGAGGCGGCGTAGCGATATGCCCCTCAATGTCAGGACCAGACATTATGGACACACTATGCCGCGGAAAAGTGGCGATATTCATAGGTGTACCACGACTATGGCAGACACTATACGCAGGGATAAAGAAGAAGATAGACGCCAACGCAGTGACAAAAGCACTGTTTAACATATGCCGCACCGTGGGCAGTCGCAGGCTGTCACACTTCGTCTTCAAGTCAATACACAAGAAAATGGGCGGACATATAGACTTCCTCGTCAGCGGAGGAGCAGCCCTCGACGCAGAGATAGGCCGAGGACTACGCACCCTCGGACTGGACGTCTTAGAGGGGTACGGCATGACAGAGACAGCACCCATAATATCATTCACACGTCCCGACGACATAATACCAGGCTGCGTAGGACTGCCTATGCCAGCAGTAGAATGTAAAATAGTAGATGGCGAACTGTGCGCAAAAGGTCCTAACGTGATGATGGGCTACTACAACCGTCCCGAAGAGACGGCAGCCGTGATAGACAAAGACGGTTTCCTGCACACCGGTGACCTCGCACGGTTTGACGAAAAAGGACGCATCTTCATAACAGGACGCTCAAAAGAAATCATTGTATTGTCCAACGGAAAAAACGTACAGCCGTGCGAGATAGAATACAAGATAGAGAAATACGCCGACAAAGTGAAGGAGGCAGCCGTGATACAGCACGAGGATATGCTGCGATGTATCATCGTGCCACAAGAGGAATGGGCAAGAAGCCTTTCTGACAAAGAGGTGGAAGAGGCACTGAAACGTGAAGTCATAGAGCCATACAACCGCACCGTGAGCAACTACAAGAAACTGATGAGCATCTTTGTGTATCGCGGTGAACTGCCAAGGACAAAGTTAGACAAACTGCAAAGGTTCAAACTGAAAGAACTGTGTGAGGGTAACAACAACACCGGCAGGGGCGAACAGACAGAACAGGAGGCCGACGTACTGACAGAAGAGTTTACCATATTGAAGAGATACATAGAGGGAGAGAAGAAGATACAGGTGAAACCCACACACCACCTTGAAACAGATCTTGCCTTTGACTCGCTGGATATGGTAGGCCTGGAGGGCTTCATAGAACAGACCTTCGGCATAACAATCAACGCTGACGCCATGTCATCATTCCGCAACGTGCAGGAACTGGCTGACCGCATAGCGGCTTCACACACCAGAAAAGAGGTGGAACAGATAGACGGACACCACCTGCTGAAAGAGAACACAGCACACCTGAAACTGCCCGTGACAGGCCGCTCACACCGTTTGTGCATACAGGCCTTCAAGGCGTTCTTCAAAGTTTACAACAGACTCGACATACGCGGAACAGAGAACATACCCCTAAACGGGCAGTTCATAATGGCCGCCAACCACCAGAGTTATATGGACGGAGCGATAGTAATGGCAGGAGTGCCGTGGAATATCAGCGACAAATGCTACTTCTATGCCACCGAAGACCACGTGAACAACGCCACACTACGTAAAATGGCAGGGCGACACAACATAATAATAATGGAGCGTCGCAACCTGAAAAACTCCATACTGAAACTGGCCGAGGTGCTGAAACTGGGCAAAAACATAGTGATTTTCCCAGAGGGGACACGCTCACGCAACGGAGGCATGAACGACTTCAAAAAGACCTTCGCCATTCTCAGCAAGGAACTGGGTGTCCCCGTGCTGCCAGTATGTATCAAAGGGGCTTACGATGCGCTGCCGAGAGGCACACACTTCTACAAACCCAATAAGATAACTCTTGAATATCTGCCACTGATGACACCGTCAGAGAACGAGGACTACGAACTGTTCGCAGAGCGAGTGAAGGCAACGATTGAAGAGAGGGTGGGTTAATCACCGGCCCGAAACAATAGGGAAAGGGTATGCCAGCGTATCGGCATACCCTTTTCTTGTATATAAACCCAAATCGATCATTAGACCGCTGATAGACATATTACCGTCTTATAAGTGGCTTTCCTGCTCCTTTTCGCTTCTCTGTGCATCATCTTGTGCCCCGCTTCATCTCGCCATAGCCCGCTATGCCTTCGATGAATCGTTACCCAATCTGGCACACATATAAGCGAAAATGAACAGAAATCTAATGACCGATTTGGGATAAACCTAATTCAGTCATCAGACCACCGGATAATCCCGAACCAGTAGTATGATGACCGATTTGGGTTATACGTGACGTGAAAGGGCCTCTTTTGCACCGTTATCAGGCCTCTTTTACACCGCTATCAGGCCTCTTTTACACTGCTATCAGGCCTCTTTTGCAGGGCAAGCGGTTTGTGCATGGGTTC
>JALFNY010000155.1 GCA_022774105.1 Prevotella sp. | reverse complement strand
CTGCGGCAGTGGCGGCTTGTTTTAGTGATTCTTCAGATGTTATAAGTTGGTTCATTATATGTTTGAAGTCTTCTGCATCGTTGATGTTGAATCCTCCTCCGCAGGAAATTAGTTCATGTGCTTCTTGGAATTTGTGATGGTTGGGACCGAATATTACCGGTATATTCCACACTGCTGCTTCTGGTAGGTTGTGTATTCCTGCTCCGAAACCGCCTCCTACGTATGCTATACTACCGTATTTGTATATAGATGATAGTAGGCCGTAACAGTCTATGATGAGTACTTCGGCATCACTTATCTTGTTAGTCTCATCTGGTGTTATCTGTGTGTAGCGCAGCACCTTGCGTCCTTCGAGCAGTTTAGTTATTTGTTCCAGATGACTTTCGCTTATGACATGGGGTGCTATTATTACTTTCCAGTCGGGATGTTGTGTAAGGTATGGCAGGAATATTTGTTCATCAGGTAGCCATGAACTGCCTGCTATAAATGTTTTTTTCTCGTTACAGAAAGTCTTTATTACTGGCAGGTCTTTGCTTTCCTTGGCTATTTGTGTTACTCGGTCAAAGCGGGTGTCACCAGTTACCGTTACTTGGTTGATGCCAAGGCTTTCTAACAGGGCTTTACTTTCCTCGTTTTGTACAAAGAAATGTGTGAAACATTTTAGTACTTGGCAGTATTGACGACCGTACCATCTGAAGAATATCTGATCTTTCCGAAAGATGCTGCTTACGCTATAAACGGGTATTCCACGGTGATGTAGAATGTGGAGATAGTTGTACCAGAATTCATATTTTATGAAAGAGGCTGTGACTGGTCTTACAGTGCGCAGGAATCGTATTGCATTTGTCGGGGTGTCTATCGGTAGGTAGCATACTATGTCTGCTCCGTCATAGTCTTTCCGTACTTCATATCCTGAAGGAGAGAAGAATGTCAGCAGTATCTTGTGTTCTGGGAATACTCTCCGATATTCTTCTATAATAGGACGTCCTTGTTCAAATTCTCCTAACGAAGCGGCATGAAACCAGGCGTATTGTGCGCCTGGTTCCACTTTGGCTTTTAGTATATTGAAGGCGGCTCTTTCGCCTCTCCACATCTTTCTTATTTTCTCTGAGAAGAGTGAGGCTATGAATATGCCACATTCATATATGTAAAGTAGAAGGTTATATATAGGGAACATTGTATGTTATCCGAGTGTTTGGACGGCTTTGTTTATGCGGTTAATGGTTTCTTGCTTGCCGAGGAATGTGCTGATGTCAAACATACCTGGTCCTTTCCCCTCTCCTACGAGGCATAGTCTGAATGCGTTCATTACGTCACCCAGTTTATATCCTTTCTTTTCTATCCACGCCATTACTATTGGTTCTTGTCCCTCAATGGTGAAATCGTCTATGTCTTGTAGAACTTCTGCTAACTCTGTCATAACGGTTGCTGAGTTTTCCTTCCAGCGTTTCTTTACGGTTTTCTCGTCATATTTATCTGGTGCGTAGAAGAAGAAGGAGCATAGTGGCCAAAGTTCGTGTACGAAGTTTACGCGATCTTTCATCATTTCCACTACTTTTGTTACCTGCTGCATTGTGGCATCTGCTCCGTTGTTGGCTACTATAGGTGCGAATTGTTGCGCAATTTCTTCTGCTGACTTCATGAGTATGTACTCATGGTTAAACCATATTGCTTTCTTGTAGTCGTATTTGGCACCGGCTTTTGAGCAACGTGCTATGTCGAATGTCTGCACCAGTTCTTCAAGTGAGAATACTTCTTGTTCAGTGCCAGGATTCCAACCTAATAGTGCGAGGAAGTTTACTACCGCCTCTGGGAAATATCCGCTTTCACGGTAACCGGAACTTATTTCTCCTGTCTTTGGGTCATGCCATTCAAGTGGGAATACGGGGAATCCAAGTCTGTCGCCATCACGTTTTGATAGTTTGCCTTTCCCTTCTGGTTTAAGAAGCAATGGCAGGTGCGCAAATTGTGGCATAGTTTCTTCCCAACCGAAGGCTCTGTACAAAAGCACGTGTAGTGGTGCGGAGGGTAACCATTCCTCGCCGCGTATTACGTGTGATATTTCCATCAGATGGTCATCAACAATGTTGGCAAGATGGTATGTCGGCAGTTCGTCTGCACTCTTGAAGAGTACCTTGTCGTCAAGTATGTCTGTCTTTATGCGCACCTCTCCACGTATAAGGTCGTTTACCAGCACTTCCTCTCCGGGCTCTATTTTGAAGCGTACCACATACTGTTTGCCGTCAGCAATCTGCTCATCTACCTCCTCCTTACTCATGGTCAGTGAGTTACGCATCTCCATTCTTGTGTGGGCATCATATTGGAAGTTTTTTATCTCGCTGCGTTTTGCTTCCAGTTCTTCAGGGGTGTCAAATGCTATGTATGCTTTTCCGTTGTCAAGCAGTTGTTGCACGTATTCTTTATATATCTCTCTTCGTTCGCTTTGACGGTATGGTCCTTTGTTACCGCCGAAACTAACGCCTTCATCAAATTTGATGCCCAGCCATCGGAAGGATTCTATTATATAGTCTTCCGCTCCGGGGACAAAGCGGGTTGAGTCAGTGTCTTCTATGCGGAAGATTAGTTCTCCGCCGTGCTGACGAGCAAAGAGATAGTTAAACAAGGCTGTACGGACGCCGCCTATGTGCAGCGCTCCTGTCGGACTTGGTGCGAAACGCACCCTAACTTTTCTTTCGTTCATTATTGTATGTGTAATGTTTTATCGTGTATTTATGATGAGTAAGAAGTGGCTCTTTATGTGTGTTCTGACTGCAAAGTTAACAAATAAATCTCGTAAAAGTACACTTTTTGCCTCTTTTTATAGTGCAAACCAGTTTTTTTTTGTATTTTCGCACTCGAAAGCGAACTGTCAGTTACTTATGACAGCCCTTGCAGAACTATAATAAACCGTTAAAAACTGACATTACTATGGCAATGGAGAATGTGACAACCTCACGGATGTCAAACATAAAATCCTTTCTTGCAACGCTTGGTGTGCTGGCCATCAGCGTGACCCTCATTGTGCTTGTCATGCCTAACACAGAGAAACCGCGACTGACGTACAATTTAGGTGAGCCGTGGATGAATCCACAACTTATCTCTCCTGGGCAGATACTGATACAAAAGGACCCGAAGATTGTGGAACAGGAACAGCAGGAGGCATTGCACAACGAGTACCTGCCTTATTACACGTGGGACGAGAAAGTTGGCGAGCGACAGACGGCTCTGTTCCTTGAAAAGTATGGAGAAGGGATACCTGGCATCTCTGCCTACACCATGCAGTTGGTGGCTAATGCCATGAAAGCGATATATGAGAGGGGTATCATGCAGCAGTCTGAATATACACAGTTGTATAATACGGACAGCCTGTTTACGTTCATGCTTGTCAATAGCAAGCAGGCTCGCCGTACTTATATAAATGATGTGTATTCTACCAAAAAGGCATACGAATCTCTTTTTGCCGACAAGAGGTTGGAGAAATATCGCGAGGAATTGCAAAAATGCAATCTTAACGAGTTTCTTATCTCTAACGTCAGTTATGATGAACGGCGCAGCAATCAGGCAAGGCAGGACATAATATCAATGGTTCCCACTAATTCTGGTGTGATGAAGCAGGGACAGGAGATAATAAACCGTGGTGACATTGTGACTGAGGAGAGGGCGCGCATGATTGACAGTTACAATGATTTCATCAGTGTCGAGGCACACAAGGGGGCATACGAATTGTTGCGCACGAACGGCATACAGTGGCTTTACGTGATGATGCTCATGGTTCTCTTTATGATGTATATGCAATACTTCCGCCGTGACTATCTTGACAAGCCTCGTTCACTGGCTATGGTGTTCACTCTGCTCACCATTTTCCCTATGATGAACGCTCTTATGATGCGTCTTGACCCACGTAACATATTTATACTGCCACTGTGTCTTGTGCCAATGTTCATACGTGTGTTCCTCGATTCACGTACTGCCTTCATGGCACATTCCGTCATGGTGCTTGTCTGCGCCGCAGCAGTTAGCGAGAAGTTTGAATTTATTACCGTACAGTTCAGTTCGGGAGTAGTGGCTATTTGCGCCTTGCGGGAACTGTCACGCCGCTCACAGATATTCAATACAGCCATCTTTGTGGCTCTCTCTGGTCTGACAACCTATACCGTTGTAAAGTTTCTAGACAATAAAGACCTTACCTTTGAAGCGTTACGACACCCATACTTCACCATTGTATGCAACGGTGTACTACTTCTCCTCACCTACCCTATGATGTTCCTTGTAGAAAAAGCCTTTGGCTTTATATCCCCTGTTACGCTGTTTGAACTGTCTGACACCAACCGTGACGTGTTACGTAAACTGTCGGAAGTGGCTCCAGGAACATTTCAACACTCTATCATGGTGAGCAACCTCGCGTCAGCCATAGCCACGGAAGTGGGTGCAAAGAGCCTATTGGTACGTACGGGAGCATTGTACCATGACATTGGTAAGATGGCTAACCCAGTGTTCTTCACAGAGAATCAGGCAGGTGTTAACCCACATACACGTATGCAACCACAAGAGAGTGCACAGATAATCATAGGCCACGTGACAGAGGGGGTACGGCTGGCACAGAAAAACGGAGTACCAGACGTGATAAGCAACTTTATACTTACACACCACGGCAAGGGACTGGCAAAGTTCTTCTTTAACACATATTGCAACGAACACCCAGACGAAGAGGTGGACGAAGCACCGTTCCGCTATCCGGGGCCAAATCCGTTTAGCCGTGAGCAGGCCATACTTATGATGGCTGACAGTGTGGAGGCAGCGTCACGCTCACTGCCAGAATATACGGAGGAAAGCATTTCCAAACTTGTGAATCGCATAATAGACGCACAGGTAGCAGAGGGTAACTTCCAGGAGTGCCCAATAACATACCGTGACATAACCACTGCGAAGAGAGTGCTGATAGAACGCCTAAAAAGCATATATCACACCAGAATACAGTACCCGGAATTAAAAAACTAATGATTTTGTGGGCACAGTCAACAAGCAGTAACAGAAAAATGTGCTGCTGACACGTGTCACATAGAAAAACCAACCGCAACACAAGCGAAAGTAAACAGCACCATATTACATTGTAAACAGCACCAAATTACACTATTATTGACGGCTTTTTACAGAGTAAAATGCACTTAATTACAACGTTTGTGATAGTAGAAAACAAAAGAACATTGATACTCAATAAGATACAAAGATGGTGGCAAGGCCGTGGGTTTGGCATAGAATCAAAGACAGATTATGCCTTTCTGCACAATGTAATACGTGAGAAACTACCCTACTATGCTTACAATCAGTGGCAGCAGTTGTTCCCAGATGCAGACAACAATGATATGTATCTTGCCAAACTACTGTTCAGAATAAGCAACAACCACCAACCCGCCACCATACATCTACATGGCAACGTAACAGCATTGGCATTGCACGCTGTAAGCGATGGGTGTCGGAAAGCGTCGGTGAAGACTGCGGATACACCATATATCAGATTGTCAGACTATGGCATATCAGCAAAAATAGAGCATGGAATGATGGTGGAATACGTCCCGCATACGAGTAGCCAAGACGTGCCGGTGGCAATAGTGCTGACAGAGATAGAAGGTGCAAACCGTGTACTGTGGCAACGTCTCCTCGAGATTCCTGCCATAACCTATGACATACAAGATATCGGTGTGTTGCTTATACGTAAGGGACGATATCCGGAACATTATAAGATTAACCGATAGGACAAATGGCCCTTTGCAGAAATCACCTACTGATATAATAACGACAAATAAGATAGACAAATGAAACTAACAAGGATATACACCCGTACAGGCGACAAAGGAATGACATCTCTCGTAGGCGGGCAACGCACGTCAAAGGCTTCTGCAAGACTGGAAGCATACGGCACAATGGATGAACTCTCGTCGCACCTCGGACTATTAGCGGCCTATCTAAGCAAGGAGAACAACTGTATCCAAATTAATGAAATACTTGAAAGAATACAATGCAACATATTTAATATCTGTACTTTCCTCGCTACGGACACAAGTAAAACTCCGATATATCCATCAGCGCGTCTTGCAGAGGAAGAGGTAACAAAGATAGAACAACAAATAGACGAGACAAATGAATCCCTACCAGAGTTGAACTCATTTGTGCTCCCAGGCGGAAGCGTTGCCGCAGCAGAATGTCACGTGTGCCGTACAGTATGTCGCAGAGCGGAGAGACGCATCATAACCCTCTATGCCGAGGCTTTCCCAGAGAGTGAAGACAGCGAGAACGAAGCATACCAGCAAGCAACAATAATGCTGCGGTATGTCAACAGACTGTCAGACTACCTATTTGTTTTGTCGAGGAAATTAAACATTATTAGTATAACAGAAGAAAAAATGTGGCAAAACACTTGCAGATAAGAAAAAAAATAGTAATTTTGCGCTCAATTAGAAAAACAAGGCCGTTAAGAATATATCACCATATCTTACGAGCCGTTACAACACAATAAAAAAACAAAGAATATGTATTGGACACTTGAATTAGCATCAAAACTTGAGGATGCGCCTTGGCCCGCAACCAAGGAAGAACTCCTTGACTATGCCACTCGTTCCGGCATTTCTCTTGAAGTAATAGAAAACCTTGAAGAACTTGAAGATGAAGGGGAGCCTTATGACTCAATAGAAGACATCTGGCCAGACTATCCAACAAAGGATGATTTCCTCTTTGACGAAGAGGAGTATTAAACTTAAGAATAATACTAAAAGTCAATAAGTTGAGATAAAAAAATCATCTTGTCTTATTGGCTTTTTATTGTGTCTGATGGCGTTATTATTCTGTCTAAACGACTATTGACAAAGCTTGCTGTTTTTGTCAATAGCTGCTTTTGAATATGTACAGATCTTTTGATAACAGCATGAAACACAAAAATCAATGTTTTAGGGCTCAGGTGCGGAAGTCCGTGGATAGCCCACCAGGCATGTTAACCAAAAGATCATCATCGCACGGTACATGTTTTCCAATAAAAAGTAGTACCTTTGCATCATGGCAAAGAAGACTACCCAATTTGACTACGAGAT
>JALFNY010000124.1 GCA_022774105.1 Prevotella sp. | reverse complement strand
AGTAAGTACGTTGCCACAAGTCCGTTCCCGGTTTGGTCACGACTTCGATTGTGTCACCCTTGATGACGTAACTCTCGGGTTGCCGTGTCCACTTGAAAATGTCGATATTCAGTGTCATAACCGTGTGGTTTTGTTCTACGTTCTCTTAGCTTTTGCCATTGTTATTGCCGCCGCATGCCGTCATCAATGCCAGCAATGCGAAAGGAATTATAAAGTTTTTCATTGCAAATTCTATTTTTTATGTTTATTTCATCTCTTGTAGCAGATGCCTTATGGCTGAAATTGGATGATAGAGTTAGCGTCTGCCTGTCATCGTTATATGTACAGCTCGTTTTCCTTTCTGGTGGCACAGACTTTTTTCAGACCTTGTGTTGCCAGAAAGTTCATAATAAATCCAATGCTTCTCGCACCTGTTGGACATATTGACACGCACTTCATGCAGGAGATGCACTTCTTGGTGTCAACCGTTTTAGGATCAGAAAGTGGAATTGCATCGGCAGGGCATTGTTTTGCACAAACACCACAACGATTGCATCCACGTCTGCCTTTCGGTTGTGGCACTATGCCAGCCTTCTTGTAAGGGTGATTACCTTGCACCAGCGGCATCGTGCTGTCATCGCGTTCAGCCTTGTTGAAGATGTCAGCACCGAAATGTCGGAGGGTCTGCTCATCATCTGCGTCAGGTCGGTCTTTGCCGTATTTCCTAATGATGCTATGCTCGGCTACGGCAGCAACAGCAGCAATCACACGGAAGCCCATTTCTGTCGCCACGTCCTGCATCTCCAATAACGCATCATCGTAGGCACGGTTGCCGAAAACGGCTACCACAACACATTTTGCGCCATTGGGCTTCACCATCCGCAGACGTTCCACAGCCAATGCCGGTACGCGTCCTGCAAAGACAGGCATGGCAATGACCGCCAAGTCATCCTCATGGATGTCGGGTAACTGGATGTCGGCAAACTTGACGCACAAGTCTGTCACTAAGCTCTCCACTCCCATACCTTGGCATAGGATTTCGCTCACTCTCCGTGTCCCTCCTGTGGGACTGAATATGATTTGAATTGTTTTCATATGTTTGCTGATTTCCTCCACAGTGCAAAGTTAGCAAATATCTTCGGAAATCAGTTCGTTTTAGGGATAAAATATGTAACTTTCGTGGAGTGGGAGATATAAAAATCTTTATGTTCAGACTGGTAACACTATAAGTTTGACGTTACTGCATAGCCACCGAAGAAATACGCTGACCCATTAAAACACCCTTCTATAATTTCTGAGGTAAAAAAAGGTGTAAATCAAGCATTTGCAAGATTTACACCTTTTTGCGGAGAGAGAGGGATTCGAACCCCCGGTGCCTCTCAGCACGGCGGTTTTCAAGACCGCTGTAATCGACCACTCTACCATCTCTCCTTTGATGATGTACAGCCAATAATATAGGTCGAAACGATATGCTGGCATGAAATCGAGTGCAAAATTACGGATTTTTTTTGAAATAGCCAAACTTTTTCGTAACTTTTTTGTTGTATTGTTGGTAAATAGGGGGAAAAGCAGTAAATTTGCATAAAAATTCAATATAATGCGATATAAAATAATAATGTTAGACCTTGACGGTACGTTGATGGACAGCGGAGAGGGTATAATGAAATGTGCTGCTCACGCCCTTGGCAAGATGGGTATAGCCGTTGAGGACTGGCACAGTCTTAGACGTTTTGTAGGGCCTCCATTGGAGGATTCGTTTAAGGAGTTCTATGGTTTCAGTGACGAAGAGGCTCACATGGCAGTTATGGCGTACAGAGAGAGGTATTTCTCTGTTGGAAGGCTGGAACAACGGCCGTATGAGGGAGTAATGGAATTTCTTGCAGAACTGAAAGGTTTGGGTATGACGCTATGTCTTGCAACAAGTAAGATGATGTTGCAATCCATGTTCGTTACGGAGCATTTTGGATTGTCACAATATATAGACCATGTATTTGCTCGTGATGATGCGGGAAGGTTGCATACCAAGTCTGACGTTATCAGCAGTGGCCTTAATACCTTGCACGTAGAGGATAAGAGCGGGATCTTAATGATAGGTGACAGGAAGTTTGATATTATAGGTGCAAAGGACTGTGGACTGGACTCTGTGGGTGTGTTGTATGGCTACGGAGATAGAGATGAGTTGGAGAAAGCCGGTGCAACATACATTTGCAAGGACTTCAACGAGATACTTGATGTAATAAAAAGAAAATGATTTATCCAGATAATTACGAGAAAAAGATAGGTTTTGAGCACATACGCAGTATGCTCCGCGGCAACTGTCTGTGCCAACTTGGCTGCGATGAGGTTGACAGGATGTCGTTCATGGTGTCTGCTGGCGATGTCTGTACACGTCTTGCGGAGGTCAGGGAGTTTCGACGAGTGCTGGAAGATGTCGAAGATTTCCCCTTGCAGTACTTCTATGACTCACGACAGAGCGTGTCACGTTTACGCCTGAAAGGCACCTATATGGAAGAGCAGGAATTGTTTGAACTGATGCAGTCGTTGCGTACCATAGGAGGAATAAAGGACAGACTGCGCCCAGAGACAACGGCAGAGGTGTCAGATGACGTGTATGTAGCAGCCTATCCTATGCTATGGCAACTCGCAAAAAGCGTGAGAACGTTTCGTGAAGCAGTGCGCCGTATCGGGGGGATACTGGATAAATATGGACATATAAAGGATTCTGCATCCTCAGCCTTGTACCACATACGTCAGGAACTGCGTCACACGGAGGGAAGTATTTCTCATACATTGTCCTCCATACTGCGACAGGCACAGCAGGAGGGGTTGGTGGAACGAGACGTGAAGCCTACAATGCGTGACGGTAGGTTGGTAATACCAGTGGCACCAGCAATGAAACGTAGGATTCATGGCATAGTGCATGATGAGTCTGCAACGGGCAAGACACTGTTCATAGAACCTACTGCTGTTGTGGAGGCTAACAATCGTATCAGAGAACTTGAAGCAGAAGAGAGACGAGAGATAATACGCATATTGATAGAGATAAGCGATGTGTTGCGTCCTGATGCCGAAGGAATGTTGGAGGCATTGGAATTTCTTGGCAAGATAGACTTTATACAGGCGAAGGCAAAATTTGCGGAGGAGTTTGCCTGCATAGAGCCAGAGGTAAAGGCAGAACCGCATCTTGACTGGATTAGGGCGGTACATCCGTTGCTGCGAAACAGCCTACTGAGACAGGGAAAAGACGTCGTGCCGCTGGATATAACGATAGACAAGGGTTTGCTGATAATATCAGGTCCTAATGCAGGCGGTAAGTCTGTGTGCCTGAAAACCGTGGGACTGTTGCAGTATATGTTGCAGTGCGGTGTCAGTGTACCTGTCTGTGAGAGAAGTGTTATGGGAATATTCTCTAATATAATGATAGATATTGGAGATGAGCAAAGCATAGAAGACGATCTATCTACTTATTCCTCACATCTGAGGAACATGAAGATGATGATACGCTATGCTGATAAAAGAACACTATTGCTGATAGATGAATTTGGTACTGGTACCGAACCCCAGATTGGTGGAGCGATAGCAGAGGCTGTGTTAAGACAGTTTTGGAAGAAGAAAGCATGGGGTGTGATAACTACCCACTATCAGAATCTGAAACATTTTGCAGAAGACCACCCCGGAGTTATCAACGGAGCAATGCTGTATGACAGGCATGAGATGAAGGCATTGTTCCAGTTACAGATAGGCAGGCCAGGCTCTTCGTTCGCCATAGAGATAGCAAGAAAGACTGGTTTGCCAGAAGATGTTATTAAGGATGCATCAGAGATAGTAGGTCAGGACTACATACAGAGTGACAAATATCTACAAGATATTGTGCGCGACAAGAGATACTGGGAACAGAAACGGCAGACAGTACATCAGCGAGAGAAGGACGTAGAGCGCACAATTACGCGTTTTGAAGAGAGCGTGGAGGAGATAGACAAAGAGCGTAAGGCCATTCTGCGCCGGGCAAAGGAGCAGGCGGAGGAACTTATTAAAGAAGCCAATCGACGCATAGAGAACACCATTCGCGAGATAAGAGAGGCGGAAGCCGAGAGGGAAACGACTAAACGCTTGCGAGAAGATATGGCTGTATTCCGTGAGGAGGTGAGTGAAATAGACGCAAAGGCGAATGATGCCCTGATAGAAAAGAAAATGAAACAGATTCTCGCACGGCGTGAACGTAGAGAGAAAAGGAAAGAGAATAGGGATAAGGGAACGCCTGTCCAGGGAACGCCCAAGGGTGCATCTGAGAATGAAACAAGGCTTGGGGAACAACAGGATGTGTCTGACGCTTTTATGCGTGAGGGTAACTATGTACGCATTAAGGGAACAAAAAGTGTCGGAATAATAGACAGCATACAAGGGAAATATGCCATTGTATTACTGGGAGACATGAAGACTAAGATGTCACTTGACCGTTTGGAGACCGACAAGGGCATAAAAAAGAAGGCTGAGGCAATGGTAAAAGTGCCAGCACGAATGACTCGTGACGTGATAGATGAGCACAAAAGCCGTTTTAATCCAGAGATAGATGTGCGTGGAATGAGGGGTGATGAGGCTCTGCTTGCCGTGCAACACTTTGTAGATGACGCTATACTTGTTGGAACAGGGAGTGTCCGCATACTACATGGTAAGGGCAACGGCATACTACGTCAGTTGGTGCGTGAGTATCTTAGTGGTATTCCGAACGTAACCAATTATCGCGATGAGCACGTTCAATTTGGCGGTGCAGGAATAACAGTAGTAGAGATTTCTTAAGAGAAAAGCAGTGGGGGTAAAGGTGATAGGAAGTTACTTTTACCCTCATGTCATATCAATATTTAGGTAATAGGCTGTATTTTCTGATGCCTTTTATGTAATATTGCCACAGAAGCGAGAAAGAACTCCTGCCGACATCATTTGTTGTCTGTCTGCATCCTTGTATCTTTTTCCTGTCGTTTGCAAAGTCTTTTTTCCATTTTTGGAAGTCATGTCTTGCGCGAAATATCGCTTTGAATCCACCGATGTCACGTTTTAATATAAGCGTTTGAAACGCGGCGAGATAGTCAAGACACCAACGCACAAGCATAACACGTTGTAGTTGGTTGTCAGGCAGGTTTTTATAGAGCATTGTAAGGTTGTTCCTGAAGTTGAGATAAGTTTTCTGCGGATTCCCTTTTGGTAGCGTACCACCACCCAAATGATACACTTTGCTTTGTGGAATACAAACTACCCGTCTGCCCATGATATTTAATCTCCAGCAGAGATCTATCTCTTCATTGTGTGCAAAGAACCTACCGTCCAGTCCTCCTGCCTTCCAATAGTCGGTACTTCTTATTAGAAGGCAGGCTCCTGAGGCCCATAATAACTCCATTACCGTATTATACTGTCCGTGATCTTCTTCCAATTCCTCAAGAATCCGGCCTCGACAGTAAGGATAACCGTATCTGTCAATGAATCCGCCGCAGGCTCCTGCATATTCAAATAGGGTAGGAGAGAGGTCTGATAGCAACTTCGGTTGACAGGCGGCAACGTCGTTGTTCTTGCGCATATAGTCCAACATGGCATCTAACCAACCATCTTCAACCCTTACGTCACTATTTAGCAGAAGGTAATATTCCGCATCTATCTGTTCCAATGCTTTGTTATAGCCATCGGCAAAGCCCCAATTCTTTTCAAGAACAATGGTTCTGACCGTAGGGAACTCATTTGCAAGTACTGACAGCGAGTCATCAGTTGAGGCATTGTCCGCTACGAAAACAGTGGCGTTTACAGAGTGTTTTACCACGTTGGGGAGGTATTTCCTCATCATCTCAGCCCCATTCCAATTTAGAATGACAATTGCAATTTCCATGGTGGGACGCTTTATTGTGGGGTTATCACTTTTGTTCTCTTGCATTGTGTGTTCTTTTTACAGTCCTGCTATCAAGGCAGATTTGTCGTGATTGAATCTTTCCAGTGATACTGTCAGCAACTGGTTATCGTATGTTTCTGATGCTATTGCAGCGGGAAGTTCTACTCTTATGTAATTATTTGTAAACCCATGCATTGCTTTTCCGTGTGTGGCTTTCTCAAAGAGTACTTCCATTTGTTGCCCAATATGCTGCTCATAGAACGTCAGTGTCTTTTGTTCTGATAACGCAAGCAGTCTTGTACTCCGCTCTTTCTTGTCTTTATCGCTTACGATGTACGGTATTTTAAGCGCAGCAGTGCCTGGCCTTTCACTATAAGGAAAGACGTGTAACTGTGTTACAGGCAGTTTTTCAAGCAACGTATATGTTTCTTCAAAACATTCAGGTGTTTCTCCTCGTGTACCAACCATTACGTCCACACCGATGAAGGCATCAGGCATTAGTTCCTTGATTCTGTTTATTTTCTGCGCAAACAGTGCTGCATCATATCGACGATGCATCAGTTTCAGCACGGTGTCGCTACCACTCTGCAACGGAATATGGAAATGTGGCATGAAACTACGGCTACTTGCACAGTATTCTATCAGTTCTTCTGGGATGAGATCTGGTTCAAGACTTGATATACGGTATCGTTTTATGTCTTCTATTTTGTCAAGTTCTTTTACGAGGTCAAGGAACGATTCTCCTGTCGTTCGCCCAAAATCACCTATGTTTACACCTGTGAGCACTATCTCTTTACCACCTTCTCCTGCTGCTTTCTTGGCTTGT
>JALFNY010000119.1 GCA_022774105.1 Prevotella sp. | reverse complement strand
CCGTCCATGGACAGGCTCTGCTTGAAATATCCAAAACGGTAGAGGAAACCTATACCACACATATCAACGTTAGAGTCTGATGCTTCTTTGATGTAGTCACCTGCAAGCATACCAAGACCGCCAGAGTAGATCTTCAGTGAGTTGTGAATACCGAACTCCATGCAGAAGTATGCAACTGAGGGGCGTGTGGTGTCTGGCTTTACGTTCATGTATTCGGTGAAGTGTTTATAGACCGCTTTCACCTTAGCCATGATTTTTTCGTCCTTAACCACTTCTTCCTTGCGCTCGTAACTGAGTTGTTCAAGGAGTTGTACGGGGTTGTGGGCTACCTTTTCATAAAGATCTTTGTCGAGACTACGGAACATCTCGCGTGCGTCATAGTTCCATACCCACCACATATTGTGTGCTATCTCATCGAGGCACTCCAACTCTTTGGGTAGGGTGGATTTTACGTTAAACTCCTTCCATATAGGAGTATTAGCATAATCAGATTTAATCTTCATAATGGTTATGTTTATGATTAATAAAGAAATTACTTGTTTGTTTTTGTTTTCAGGGCGAAGTCATACGCCTGCCAGTAGTATTTTATGAACTCGCTCCACAGTGCTTTCTTGGATAGTTTCTCTGCTGCGGTGCGTGCTTTCTTTACTTGTGCATCGGTAAAGTTTGAATATTCCGTTATGGTGTCTTTTATTACGTCTGCTACTTCTGTGTAGTTGTAGTCAGTGCGGTGTACTGTCTTCACGCCGTCTGCAATCTCGCTGTATGAGCCTTTTTCTGAGTTTGCCCATAGTCCGAAGCCTGCGAGGTCGGTAGTGATACATGGTACTTTGAAGGCTACAGCCTCTAATGGTGTGTATCCCCATGGTTCATAGTAGGAGGGATATACGTTGAGGTCGTTACCTATGATGCAGTCATAGTAGGAGAGGTTGAGTATTCCGTCGTTGCCGGTGAGATAGCATGGCACGAAGATTACTTTTACCTTGTTTTCCTTTTGGTTCCACATATTGAGGCTCTTCATCATTCCGAGTGCTTTGTCCTCGTCCATGTTGTGTAGCCAGTGTGTTATCATTGGTGTGTCAAGTGGTGTGTCAAATGTCTTTCCGCTTTCCATACGCTCTAAAAGGTCCTCGCGTGGATTGCCTACCCATGCTGGTACTTCTATGAGTGCTATCACCTGCTTGTTTAGTTTCTCTTCTTGGTTGAGGCGGTTCATTGCCTCTATGAATACGTCAATGCCCTTGTTGCGGAACTCATAGCGTCCGCTGGTGGCTACGATTAGTGTGTCTGTGGGATATTTGCATCCGGTAAGACAGTTTGCCATCTGCAATATCTTCTTGCGGGCTGCGTTGCGCTTTGAGGTGAACTTGGCTCCTTTGGGCACGAAATCGTTTTCAAAACCGTTGGGCAGTACTACGTCAACGGGTTCGAGTAGTTCCTTGCACTCTGTGGCGGTGATGTCACTTACTGTTGTGAAGCAGTCAACATAGTGGGCTGTCTGTTTCTCGATAGAGTGTTTTGACTGCATATTCAGTTCTTCTGCCATCTGGTCTCCGTTGTATGCCCACAGGTATTCATACAGCGGTTTGTTGTTGCCGGCTATGGAGCGGCCTATTGATGTGGCGTGAGTGGTGAATATAGTGCCTATTGCGGGAATGTTCTTGTGTATGTATAGTGCGCCGAGACCGCACATCCACTCGTTGGCATGGTATATTACTTTCTTGTCTTTCAGGTCCATAAAGTTATATGTGCTCTCCACTACGAGTGCTGCGGCGTATGAGAACATGCTTGCCTCGTCATAATCTCCGTATGCGTGGAGTGAATCAACTTGAAAGTCATTCCATAGTGTTCCGTATATTTCGTCTTTCTTGGAGAAGTATGGCTGGAAGTCAACAAGTATGGATATTGGCTGTCCTGGTATGTCCCAACGTCCTATCTTGACGTTGAGCCCTTCTTTTTCTGCCACCTGCTTCCAGTCTGCGAGAAGTGTGTCATCCTGAACAAAATATGGGTTTTCCTTGTCGTCCCAACAGTCTGGGCCTATGAATACAATGTGGTCGGGTAATGCGTCTTGCAGGGTCTTGGCTCTTGTAGAAAGAACTGCGTATATTCCGCCTACTTTGTTGCAAACTTCCCAACTTGCTTCAAAGATATAGTCTGGTTTGATTAGTGTTGTTACCATAGTTTATATTAATTACGGTTGCAAAAGTAGAAAAAAATAATTACAAAATAGACAAAATGCAGCATTTTGTTATTGAAAATGGTTAAATAATTGATTTATATTGTGTACTTTTGCACTTGAATATAACATAGGTCAATTTTACAGTTGCGACTGCTTTGCGGCCTTACTGTTTACAAAATGGAACTATATGAAAAAGATTATTTTATCCTTGATGCTCTGTGTGTTTCTTTGCATGGGAGGTTATGCTCAGGACGGTGTTTTCAAAGGAAAAATCTATAATGCCGAGTATGATGTCTTTATTGAGATGAATCTGTATGAGGAGACAGTGAGGATTCCTGGGCAGGATATTCTCGGTGCTGTGTATGGTTACTTAAAAAAGAATACGGATTCGAGGGTGTGGATTATAATGGGCGTAAAAATTGAGGTTGATGGCAGGACCGCCACTCTTGACATTGTTAATGACTATGGTTCTGAGGACCTTGTGGCGCTGCTCCGTGTAGATAGTGATGGTTCTTACACGCTGACACAGCAGGAGGGGAGTACTATGAAGGTGGCGGGTAAGGGCAAATGGATTAGGTTGCCTAAGGTGATAGGGTTCACAAAGAAGAGGGAAACAGTGAAGTGACGTTTCTCCTTGCATACGGGCGTGATGGGATTAATGCTGACGGGTAGTATTCCCTTGCTTGTTTTGCTTGTCAGATAATGTGAGTTCGCTGACTGAGGGGTTGTCGTATCAGCAGTGGTATGGGCACGGTTGCCCTAAAAGGGAGGTGTGCCTGCGGCAGGATAAGCATCTGTCTGTATGAGGCTTTGACACGTATCATATAATGCGCTGATATTCTTCCATGGACAATCAGCACCTTTTTGCATTGTAATCAGCACTTTTTTACAATGCTATCAGGCCTTTTTTACATTGTAATCAGCCGTCTTTTACTCGTGGCTTGCATTTTACGAGATGGGGTTTGCACCGTTATACCGTCAGTAGTCAGTTTCTCTGTCCCTCAGGCTTTTATCGATTTTACGTTATGCGGACTTGTTGAATATCATCGCTGTGTATAGTTCTCTTCCTGCGTCGGTAAGTAGTAGATTGTCAAAATAGTGCTGCGCCTTGTTGCGTCCGTAGTAGCCTTCCTGTATATTTACAATGAGGTCAGCCTCGAATAGGGGTTCAAAATGCAGTTGGCGGGCTGATGGCTGTTGGTGATGTGTGCCTACTACGTGGGCGAGCCATTGTTTTTCGTCTGTTGTGAGTTCCTCCATTACTGTGTCCCATTCAGGAAATGACAAGGTGTTGTGGCAGCATAACCATTCTTTTACAATTCTCTCTCCTTCGCATTGCTGGTGTATTGGCTGTGAGTTACCGTATTTACGCACGGCGTCAGGACACCCAATGTCGTGTAGCCAGGCTGCTGCCTCTTGCAGGTCACATTCGTGTTGGTTCTTTCCCATTGCCGCTGCCAGCAGCCGTGTGTAGCCTGCTACGGCCATGGTGTGGGATATCTGACTGGCTATTGGGGGATTCTCGGTGTAGTATTTTACTACTCTTTGTGATATTATGTCTTTGAACATAGGTGTTGTGTTGTTGTGGGTTATGTTGTCGGTGATTATGATTCTATCTCTGATAGTTCAAGCCAGCGCATCTCTTTCTCGTCAAGTTCTGCGTTGATGATGGGCAGACGCTTGCTTAGTTCTGTGATTTCCTCTACGCTGATTGTGCCGGAACTAAGTTGTTGTTCTATCATTTCTTTCTCTTTTGTCAGTGCCTCAATGTCCTGCTCTGTCTTCTGGAACTCTATACGTTCTTTGTATGTCATTCTTCGACGGGTGTCGTTACGGTATGATGCGGCCTTACTTTTAGGTGTGTCCGTTGTTGGTCGCTTTACTGACGCTTTCTCTGCTTCTGCCTTTGGCAACAGTTTTGTCCATTGACGGTATTGTGTGTAGTTCCCGGGGAAATCCTTTATCTCTCCTTCTCCCTTGAATACGAGCAGGTGGTCAACTACCTTGTCCATGAAGTATCGGTCGTGGCTGACAACTATTACGCAACCGGGGAAGTCCTGCAAGTATTCTTCCAGTATTTGCAGTGTCTTGATATCAAGGTCATTGGTGGGCTCGTCAAGTACAAGGAAGTTGGGGTTACGCATCAGGACTGTACACAGGTATAGTTTGCGTCGCTCACCACCAGAGAGTTTATAAACATAATCATGCTGCTGTTTCGGCGAGAAAAGAAAGTGTTGCAGGAACTGTGACGCACTGTAATGCCTTCCTCTGCCGAGGTCTATGTATTCGGCAATGTCACGCACTACGTCTATAACCTTCTGTTGTTCGTCAAATTGTAGTCCCTCTTGTGAGAAGTAACCGAAGTTCACGGTCTCGCCGATGTCAAATTTCCCACTGTCTGGTTGTGTGATGCCGAGGAGCAGTTTGATAAAGGTGGACTTACCGGTGCCGTTGTTACCAACTATACCCATCTTCTCATATCGGGCGAAGTTATAGTAGAAGTTGTTCAGTATTACCTTGCCATTTCCGTTGTCTTCGTTCCTTGGTGGGAATTTCTTGGATACGTATTGACATTCAAAAATTTTTGAACCGATGTAAACGTTGGTGGATTTAAGTCTTATTTGCCGTTCTTCAATCCGTTGTTTAGCCACTTTTTCCAGTTCATAGAATGCTTCTTCACGGTAACGGGCTTTGTGACCGCGGGCTTGTGGCTGGCGGCGCATCCATTCTAACTCACGTCGGTAGAGGTTGTTGGCGTGTTGAATATTTGCTATTGTAGCGTCAATACGCTGTTGTCTTTTCTCAAGATAATATGAATAAGAGCCGCGATAAGCGTAGAGTTTCTTGTTGTCAAGTTCAAGAATCACAGAACAAACGTTGTCAAGAAAGAAGCGGTCGTGTGTAACCATCAATAGGCTCTTGTTGCCACGTAGCAGGAAACCCTCCAACCATTCTACCATTTCAAGGTCAAGGTGATTGGTGGGCTCATCGAGTATCAGCAGGTCCGGGCTTGAAATCAGGACTTGCGCCAGTGCCACGCGCTTCTGTTGTCCACCACTTAATTGCTCTATTGGCTGTTCCAGGTCTGTCAGACGTAGTTGCGTGAGAATCTGTTTGGCTTTAAGTTGTGCATCAGTAACGGCCTCCATGCCGTGGAAGCAGGCCTGTAACACTGTTGCACCTTGTGGGAATCTCGGCTCCTGACGCAGATAACCCACCTTGATGTCGTTGCGGTAGATAATCTGTCCGGAATCAGTTCCTTCGTCACCTGTCAGCATTGACAACAGTGTTGATTTGCCCGTACCGTTTTGTGCGATGAGGCCTACACGCTGGTTTTCGGCTATGGAGAATGAAATATCCTCGAAGAGAACCCTCTCTCCGAAGCGTTTTGATATGGACTGAACGTCAAGTAGTGGTGCTGGCATTACAATATCTTTTCTATGTAGTCAAGCAATTCTTCTTTTCCTGTTTGGGTTTCAGAACTTGTTACGAAGTGTGGTGGCAGTTCTTCCCATGTATCGAGGAGTTTGTTAAGATAATCACTCACGTTCATCTTTGCCCTGCCTGAACCTACTTTATCTGCTTTTGTGAATACAATGGAGAATGGTATGCCGTTTACGCCCAGCCATTCCATAAATTCAAGGTCTATCTTTTGTGGAGCGTGGCGTATGTCTATCAGCAGGAATACGTTTATGAGTTGTTCCCTGTAGAGTAGGTAGGTGGAAATCATCTTTGTCAGTTCTTCCTGCGTTTTCTTTGAACGCTTGGCAAAACCGTAGCCTGGCAGATCTACAAGATACCATGAATCGTTTATGTTGAAGTGGTTTATTAGAAGTGTTTTACCAGGGGTTGCGCTTGTCTTTGCCAGTGCCTTGCGCCCTGTAAGCATATTTATCAGACTTGATTTCCCTACGTTGCTCCTCCCGATGAATGCTACTTCCGCCTTGTTTTCCTTGGGGCACTGTGACAGTTTTGATGAACTTATAGTGAATTCTGCTTTCTTGATTTCCATGATTGGTGTGTTTTTGATTTGTGTATCTTATTCCTTCTTAGGTGGAGTGGTGTCGTCCTCCTTGTCGTATGCGATGAGGAAGGCATCTGCTTGTTGGTAACCCAGAGCCTTGGCGCGCTTCAGTTCCGCAACGCCAGTGAGTTTGTTGCCTGTCATGCAGAGTGCGAGGCCAAGCAGACCGTGCCCCTCTGCGTATTGTGGTGCTATCGTGATGACTTGTTGCGCCACTGTTATGGCATCGCTGGCTCTATTCATCTTCATCAGCAGCAGGGCTTTTTCTGATAGGTATAGCAGTTGCTTTGGGGCAAGCACCGTGGCACTGTCGAGCATTTCCAGCATCTGTGAGCGTTCTCCCTTCATATTTTTAAGGCACTGGTAGGCATAATAATACACTTCAGCGCTGCGTGGATCGGTTTTGTTTGCCTCTGTGAACTCGTTGTAGGCGTCTTGATATTTCGATTGTGAGAAGAGTATATTGCCCTTTAATATGTGGTAGAGTGGGAGGGAGTTTATGCTTATTGCGGTATTAATCTCTTCCAGAGCCTTGTCAAGAGACCAGTTGTTGTAGGAGGTGTCAGGCATTGCCATCTCCTTGTTGTATATCAGTCTGGAGTAATAGTAATGTGCGTTGTCCTTTGCTGTGCTTGCTTCTATTGCCTTTTGCATGGTCTTTTCTGCTCCGTCAAAGTCCTTTTGCTCTGTCAGCATCGTTGCTTTATATTCGTAGCCTTCTTCTTTATCGGGAAACATTGCTATGAAATTTTCTACCGTTGCGGGGTAGTTTATGCTGTCTTTGCGCTGTGAAGCAATCATCATTGCCAACATAGCCTGGTTGTAATCATTTGGTAGTGCTATGCGCACAGATGTCTTTCGCAGTGTGTTGTCGTTGGCGGACAGTCCCGATGGTTGTAGTGTTTGTGCATAACGTGCACTTGCAACATACAGGTCTGTCCTTGTATTGCTGGTCGTTATGAGGCCCATCAGTTCTCCTTTTGCGTTCACACAGGGGCTACCAGTATGTCTTTCATTGATTTCGCCAGTCTCTTGTTCGAGGATATAATACGGCAGATTATTCATGAATGTCTCCACTCTCGCTGGCGGAATTCTGTTGATTATGGGTGCTTTCACATCATAATTGATGAGCCATGTGTCAGCACCTGCCACCTGCTGCCCTTGTTCTATTGTCATGGGTAGTATGGATACTTTACCCTCTTTCTTTACTTTCAGGCGTGCGATGTCATATATTTCGCTGGCTCCGTATATGCAGTCAACGTCGTATTTCTTCCCTTGTCCATCAATTATTACCGCTGATGACGCACCAATAAACGGTGTCCATGCCGTCAGTGCAGTGCCGTTTTCGTCAATGAAGGCACCGTATCCCGTTGCCAGTAATGTGCCATCAGCCTTAAAAGTGGTCACTTTTACAGCACCTTTGGCTGCTTTCTTCACTGCTGATGGCTGCGCAGCCACAGTCAGGGTTACTGCTATAATATATAATAAGGTGTAAAGTCTTCTTATGTTCATATCTTTCTTTATCACATTTTCAGTAGAACTTTTGCGTTTGTGCGTGCTGCTTCTGTTACGTCAGAGCCGCTAAGCATCTGTGCTATTTCGTCAATACGCTCGTCCTTTGTAAGTTGTCTCATTACAGACGTTGTCCCTTCCTTTGTCTCGTGTTTCTCAACCTTGTAGTGAAACTCTCCTAATGCCGCTATCTGTGGCAGGTGTGTGATGCTTATTACCTGTCTATCAGCATCTCCCATCTGACGCATTATGTCTGCCATCTTCTCTGCTACACGTCCGCTGACGCCTGTGTCTATCTCGTCAAAGATTATTGTTGGCAGTTTTATTGCACCGCTTATTAGTGCTTTTAATGAAAGCATGAGCCTCGCTATTTCACCTCCTGACGCCACTTGTGCTACTGGACGCAGTGCCATTCCTTTGTTGGCGGAAAAAAGAAAAACTACTCTGTCTTGGCCTTTCGCGGACATTTCATCCTTCGTTATCTCAATCTTGAACACAACGTTTGTCATTCCCAGTGCTGCAAGACTGGCACATATAGTCTTTTCTACCTTGCCTACTGCTTTTTTTCTTGATTCTGTTAGTTTGTCAGCCTTTGCCTGAGCGTCATGCAATAGGTGTGCCACTGCAGCCTCTTGTTCTGCTACTGTGGCATCGCTGTTGTCTATATTGTCGATAGATTCTTGCAGGATACGTTGCTCTTCAATCAGTTCTGACACGGAATCCTTATGGAATTTGCGTTGTAAGGAGTATATAGTATCCAGTCGTTCGTTGATGAATGTCAGTCGTTCTGGGTCAAAGTCTATGTCCTCCATTGTTGTTTCCGTCTCCTGTGCGATGTCTTTCAGTTCTATGAACGTTGAGTTTATCCTTTCAGACAGTTCTTTTATCTTTGGGAAAAGCCTTGTCCCTGCTTCAAGTTTTGTACTTGCTTGATGCAGTGTCATTAGTGCTCCGACGTTGTCATCATTCAGGAGGGCGTTTGCTTCATACAGTATTGTCTTTATATCTTCTGTGTGTGTCGCTGCTTCCTGCTCCTGTTCCAGTTCCTCTTGTTCTCCTTCTTTCAGACAGGCATTATTCAGTTCGTTCAGTTGGAAGCGCATAAACTCTTCGTTCTTCTTTGTCTGCGCAATCTGTTTTTTTAGTTCTTGCAGTGTGTTTTCTGCTTTGTGGTACTCTGTGAACGCCTTTCTGTACTCCTCTTTGTATTTGTTGTTAGCGGCAATTATATCCAGTACGTTTATTTGAAAGTCCTCTTTCTGTAGCAATAGGTTCTGGTGTTGTGAGTGTACGTCCACCAACATTTCGCCCAGTTCCCTTGTTTGTTGCAGCGAAGTGGGTGTATCGTTGATGAAGGCGCGGCTTTTTCCTGTTGCAGTCAGTTCTCGTCTTATTATACATTCGCCCTCATCGCAGTCGAGGTTGTTGTCCTCAAACCACGGTTTTATGTCATATCGGGATATGTCAAAGCGTGCCTCGATGGTGCATTTCTGCTTATCTGTCTTTACGGCCTTTGTGTCTGCACGCTGTCCGAGTAGCAGTCCTATTGCACCGAGTATGATACTCTTTCCCGCTCCTGTCTCACCTGTTATGACAGAGAATCCTGAGGAAAGGTCAATGTCAAGTTCATCAATCAGCGTGTAATTCTTTATATAAAGGTGTTTCAGCATTTATTCTTTAATCTTATTCCACGAATTGCTTTGTGAGGGGTTTATTGAAAACAGTATGTTATATACTGCTTCTTTCTCTTTTTGTGTGCCTTTCCCCTTATATATGTTGGCTAACTCATCTTTTTTGTAGTCTGTCCATATCTGTGGCACCATGCTTAGTGGGCGGTCTTTGTGTGCTTTATCCAATTTTTCCTGTATGGCGGTGGACACTTCTGTCCTGCCTCTCTCTACGTTGTTTGCCATTTCGTCCAGTCCTTTTCGGTAGTAGTCGTACTGTAACAGGCGGAAGGGCTCCATTGCACCGGCAAGGTAGTCGTTTATGAAGGCAAACCTGTTCTTGTTGCTGTCGTATGCACTCCAACCTGGATAGTTCAGGTTTTGGGCATTGTTTGTAAGGTTCATGCAGCGTTGCAGCACGTCTTCTCCTCCCTTAGGGGCAAAGGTGTCGAGGTTCATTCCTATTATAAGGTAAGCGTAGTAGGCAAACAGTGCGGTTAACTGGTTGTCTATCATGTCGGGGTTGAACTCGATTTTGTCGAACTGGTTGTAGGTGAATGTGAAGTCGTTGTCTTGATTTTGGTAAAAGGTAGTGGTGTATGATGCGTTATATACAGGTCTGTTTGCTTGTATCATGCAGGTGCATCCCCATGTTCCTTCATCTCGTTTATATTCTTTCACGGTGATGTTGAAACTGCATTGAATCCTTTCTTGCTCCATGAATTGCAGCGAGGTCCATTGCTGGCTGTTCACGAACTCCTCCAATTTGTCTTTCAGTTCTGTGAATACTGCCTCTTCTGTGCCTTGTATCTGTGCGTGGTTGATGTTCACCTTTGCCTGCAATTCCTGTGCTGTGATATGCTGACAAGTTGCCCATGACATCGTTGTCATGAGCAACAGGCATATTATTTTTCTTTTCTTTTCTGTCATATAGGGTTTATTTCAGCATCTGTGCCTCACGTAGTCTTATTCTTGTGAGCACCTGCTTTGTTTCCAAAGTGAAGTCTCCTGCTAACATCCAACTGAAATATCCGGGGTCTCTGCGTAATACGTTGGCCACTGGCCAGCCTTTATATTTTCCAAAGTTGAAGAGTTCCTGCTGTCTTTCTGTTCCGTCAGGGTTCAGCAGTGGCTTACCGTCTGGTCCTGGAACGGCCCCCCAGACAATCTTCCCTGAGAAGTCAACATTCTTACGTTGGTTGCAGAAGGCGTGCAGGGCGTCCATGTTGTTGGGCAGTTGTCTGTCCTCTTCTTCTTGTTTTCCTGGTTCGTACATATCCAACTGTCCTTGTAATACGCGGTATGTAGCCTCTGTATCCTCATTGGCAAGATGGGCTTTGAAGTCGTCTTCCATCTTTCTTCCACAGTAGAATTTGTATGCGGCAGCAAGGTTTCTGCGCTCCATTCTCATGAAGATGGTGCAGGCATCAATCATTCTTGCGTTTGAGAAGTCAAATGCTATGCCTGCTCTTAGAAACTCTTCTGCCAGCATTGGTACATCGAAACCGTTGGAGTTGAAGCCTGCGAAGTCACATCCTTTCATGTCTTCCGCAAGTGTTGCGGATAGTTGCTTGAAGGATGGTGCGTCTTTTACCATCTCATCGGTGATGTGTGTCAGTTCTTTTACCTCCTGCGGTATGGGTTTTCCTGGGTTTATGAAGTAGTTTTTCCTCTCCTCTTTGCCGTCAGGGCAGACCTTGATGTAACTTATCTGTATGATGTTGTCTTTGGCTATGTCAAGTCCTGTTGTCTCGAGGTCAAAGATTATGAGTGGTTTTGTAATGTTAAGTTTCATTTGTTGTTTTATGGTTTTGGGATTGATGTCTTGGTTATGATGTCTTGGGTTCATGGTTTTGATTCTCGGTTTTGTGGTTATATCACGTAATCCGAGTGGTCTCTCGTCTTTACCCTTTGTCTTCAACCTACAATCACCATTCATCAATCTATTCGTTCAGCAGCATTGGCATTATGAGCATCAGTACGTCTTCGCCTTCTGGCTGTTCGCTTGGCCTTATTACTCCTGCACGACTTGGGTCTGCCAGTTCTATTACTACGTCCTCGCTTTCAAGGTTGTTAAGAATCTCGAATAGTGTTGACCCTTTGAAGCCTATGCTCATTGGTGTTCCACCATATTCGCAGGCCACGTCCTCGTGTGCGCTTGTGGCAAAGTCTATGTCCTCGGAGTTCAGTTCTATGTTGTTAAGGTTCAGACGTAGTTTTATGAGTTGTGTGCTTTCGCTTGCAAATTGGTTTACGCGGCGCAGTGCGCTTGTTAATGCCTTTCTGTCAACTGTTACGATATTCGGGTTGTCCGTTGGAATTACGGAAGCATAGTTCGGATAGCGTCCTTCTATCAGTCTGCATGACAGGGAACCGCCCGGGAAGTTTATTTCTGCGTTGTTGGTGTTGAACCTTATTGTCACTGTGCTCTCATCGTCCAGTGCTAAAACGTTTCTCAACAAGCCCGCTGGTTTCTTGGGGAGAATAAACGATGCCGGTACTTCTGTCTTGCAGGAGAAGAGCATATTGCGTACCATCTTGTGACCGTCGCTGGCTACAATGTTAAGGCTTTCTTCCTTGAAATCAAAGTATATGCCGTTCATTATCATTCTCAACTCGTCGTTAGCGGTTGCAAACAGTGTGCGTTGTATGTTTGTAGCCAGTGCACCTGCCGTCATGCTTGTCTCGGTATATTGGCCTTCTAACGGCTGCGGAATGGGGTATTCGTCAGCACTCTGTCCGACAATGCGGTAGTTTCCGTTTTGGTAAATCAGCCTTATGCTGTTGTCATCGGTGTTTACTTCAAAGGTCAAAGGCTGCTCCGCCAGTTCTTTTACTGCCCCAAGTATGTTTGGAACGCAAAAGGCTCCCTCGCCGTCACATTCGTTTAACGCAATAACGCACTTCATCATGTTGGCATTATCGCTGGCAGTGAGTGTCAGTTCTCCGTTTCTTACGTCGAAGAGGAAACTGTCAAGGATAGATAGTGAGTTCTTTGAGTTGATAACCTTGGCAAGTGTTGCCATTTTGCTGCTTAGTGCAGAAGAGGATAGTGTGAATCTCATTATTGCTGTATGATTTATTGTTATTAGTTGCAATTTATGTTTTTTTGCCTGCTCACGCGTATTTATATGAGTGTATATGCGTATAAATAGTTGTGGGGCAAAAGTCATGCAAAAATACAAAAAAGTTGCGTGTCAAGCAAAAAAAACAACAAAAAGTTTCTTAATTTACTGTTTTTTTCGTAATTTCGCCACAAAATCAAATAACAGAACAAAAACGAAAAGATAACAGTAACAATGGAATTACAAGGAAAAATTATCGCAGCCCTGCCCGAACGCAGTGGTGTCAGCCAGCGTGGAGAGTGGAAGTCGCAGGAGTTTGTAGTGGAGACTCATGACACACAGTACTCTCGTAAACTCGTGTTTACGGTCTTTGGCGCTGACCGTTTGCAGCGATTCAATATACAGGTAGGCCAGGAGGTCAACGTGGCTTTTGATATAGATGCCCATGAATGGAATGGCCGTTGGTTCAATGATATACGTGCTTACGATGTTCGTCAGATTGACCCGGCACAGTATGTGTCCCCACAGCCAGCACCAGCAGGTGTGCAACCTATGGGTGCGGCTCCCGTATCAACGGCTCCGCAGGTAGATGCGTCAGCAGCACCAGTGGCTGACAGTGCCGAGGACTTGCCGTTCTGATGAATTGTTGGTTGTCTTTTCCTTGTGGGAAAGGCAGGGAGGAAGGAAGCAGTTCCCTATATATAGTAGAGAAAATATTTGTTTACAGTCTTACGAATGACAATCTAATCCCTAACGTCCTATGAAGGAATACACTTCTTACAAGTTGCGATTGAGGCCTGCCATCTTAGAGGAGGCGCAGAGATGCTTTGCTCAATACGGCATACGTGCCGTGAGAATGGACGATATATCCAAGAATCTCGGAATATCAAAGCGCACGGTATATGAACTGTATGATACGAAGGAAGACTTGCTGTGCGAAGTTGTTACGGCGTGGCAGGAGGTTCGTGACAAGAGATTGCAGGAGTTATCGGCGCAGTGTGACGACACGATGGATCTGCTGATTGGTGCGTTGAGTTTGCAGTTGGAGACCGCAGCAACCACCAATTTCAATTTCTTTAAGGATATAATCAAATATCCCAAGGTTGCAAAAGCTGTCAAAGAATACAGCGATAAGCAATATGCCTACTCCTCACAGTTCTTTGCTAAGGGTGTAGATGAGGGCTATTTCATTTCCTCTGTGGACTATGACGT
>JALFNY010000116.1 GCA_022774105.1 Prevotella sp. | reverse complement strand
CCCGTCCGCAACGAGCGGAGGGGGAATTTTTTTCGTTGTCAGACACCAGCAAAAATGTGCAGAAAGGAAGGGCACGGGCCACGCAAAAGACAGGAAAAAGAAGTAGCCAAACAGACGGGCAGGGCACTGCACAGCAGTGCTGACAACTACTACCATGACAAGGAAACACCTTTTTGCCCTGCAATCAGCCCCTCTTTGCCCCACAATCGGCACCTCTTTGCCCTGCAATCAGCACTCTTTTGCCTCGCAATTAGCCCCTTTTTGCCCAGCAATCGGCACTCTTTTGCTGAACGTGACACTGCCGCTCCCTCCGTCACGCACCATGAGCAGCAGAGCCACTGCACCGCCATGCCCTCGTCCGCAGTGGCGGGACACACACCGCTCATCCCCTCGTCAGAGGCAGAAGAGACATCTGTAAAAGAATCAAACAATAGTTATTTAATGTTAAATTTGTTCTAATGAAGTATTATTATATAAGTTATTGTTAGGCAGATTCAATAAAAAGTTGTACCTTTGCACCTCGAAAGACTTAAAATAGGTTATCGGTTCATGTTTTGGACCGCATAAAGTGCTGAAAACAAATAAAATAAATATATAAATTAAAAACAAGAAACAAAATGCCTACAATTCAACAATTGGTAAGAAAAGGCAGGCAGGTACTTGTGGACAACAGCAAGTCACCAGCTCTGGACTCATGTCCTCAGCGTCGTGGAGTGTGCGTGCGTGTGTACACAACTACCCCTAAGAAGCCTAATTCGGCTATGCGTAAAGTAGCCCGTGTACGTCTGACAAACTCAAAAGAGGTGAACTCTTACATCCCAGGAGAGGGCCACAACCTGCAGGAGCACTCAATCGTTCTCGTGCGTGGCGGTCGTGTAAAAGACCTCCCAGGTGTACGTTATCACATCGTTCGTGGCACACTCGACACCGCTGGCGTAGCAAGCCGCACACAGCGTCGTTCAAAGTATGGTGCTAAGCGACCAAAGGCTGCAAAGAAGTAAGCCGAAAACTCTAAAAGGAAACAGAGAAGAAAACCAAGTAACGTTTTGCTGATTGTTAAGACGGAAGGTTGAGTAAATGCCCAAGAGTGGGCGTTGAAGACGCGAAAGGACAAGACAACCTCAGCAAGATTTATTAAAAGAAAAATGAGAAAAGCAAAACCAAAGAAGCGTGTGATCCTACCAGATCCCGTGTACAATGACCAGAAAGTGTCAAAGTTCGTTAACCATCTGATGTATGATGGGAAAAAGAACACATCCTACGAAATTTTCTATGCCGCTCTGAATACAGTCGGAGAGAAGATGCAGAACGAGGAAAAATCTGCCCTTGAAATATGGAAGCAGGCCCTCGACAACATCACTCCACACGTGGAAGTGAAGAGCCGTCGTATAGGTGGTGCCACATTCCAGGTGCCAACAGAGATACGCCCAGACCGCAAGGAGTCAGTATCAATGAAGAACCTCATAGCCTTCGCACGTAAGCGTGGCGGTAAGGGAATGGCTGACAAACTCGCAGCCGAGATTATGGACGCATACAATAACCAGGGCGGAGCATTCAAACGTAAGGAAGATATGCACCGTATGGCAGAAGCAAACCGTGCATTCGCACATTTCCGTTTCTAACTTTCATATAATAATAGGAGGAAAAAGAAATGGCAAAGCATGACTTGCATCTGACACGTAACATCGGTATCATGGCCCACATCGATGCCGGTAAGACAACAACTTCCGAGCGAATACTCTTCTATACAGGTAAAACACACAAGATAGGCGAGACACACGACGGTAGCGCAACAATGGACTGGATGGCACAAGAGCAGGAGCGTGGTATCACAATCACATCTGCTGCCACCACATGTTACTGGAACTATCTCGGCCATCAGTACAAAATCAACCTCATAGACACTCCGGGACACGTTGACTTCACAGCCGAAGTAGAGCGTTCACTGCGCGTACTCGACGGAGCAGTAGCAACATATTGCGCCGTAGGTGGCGTAGAACCACAGTCAGAAACAGTGTGGCGTCAGGCCGACAAATATAACGTACCACGTATCGGTTACGTTAACAAGATGGACCGTTCAGGCGCAAACTACTACGACGTAGTGAAGCAAATGAAGGAAGTACTCGGTGCAAACCCAATCAGCCTGTGCTGCCCTATCGGTGCAGAAGAGAACTTCAAGGGCCTTGTTGACCTCGTAAAGATGAAGGCAATCTTCTGGCATGACGAGACAATGGGTGCAGACTACGACATCGAGGACATACCAGCCGACATGGTAGATGAGTGTAACGAGTGGCGCGACAAACTCCTTGAGTCTGCCGCAGAGTTCGATGAAGCACTCATGGAGAAGTACTTTGACGACCCTTCTACAATCACAGAAGAGGAGATAATAGCCGCTATACGCAAGGGAACACTGGCACTTCAGTGCGTACCTATGCTCTGCGGATCATCCTTTAAGAACAAGGGCGTGCAGACAATGCTTGACTATGTGTGCGCACTCCTTCCCTCACCGATGGACACAGAGAACATCGTTGGTACCAATCCAGAAACTGAGGAGGAAGAGGATCGTAAGCCATCAGAGGACGAACCAACAGCGGCTCTGGCGTTCAAGATAGCCACTGACCCATACGTTGGCCGTCTGGTGTTCTTCCGTGTGTACTCAGGTAAGGTGGAAGCAGGCTCATACGTATATAACCCACGTTCTGGTAAGAAGGAGCGCGTGAGCCGTTTGTTCCAGATGCACTCCAACAAACAGAACCCAGTAGAGGTTATCGCTGCTGGCGACATAGGTTCTGGCGTAGGATTTAAGGACATCCGCACAGGTGATACACTTTGTGATGAGGCACATCCTATCGTGCTTGAGTCAATGACTTTCCCTGACACTGTGATATCAATAGCCGTAGAGCCGAAGTCACAGGCGGACATAGCAAAGTTGGATAACGGCCTCGCTAAACTCGCAGAAGAGGACCCAACATTCACCGTACGTACCGATGAGCAGTCAGGACAGACCGTTATCTCAGGTATGGGTGAGCTTCACCTCGACATCATCATTGACCGTTTGAAGCGTGAATTCAAGGTAGAATGTAACCAGGGCAAGCCACAGGTTAACTACAAGGAGGCCATCACACGTGAGGTTAACCTCCGTGAGGTGTACAAGAAGCAGTCCGGTGGTCGTGGTAAGTTCGCTGACATCATTGTAAACGTAGGTCCTAAGGACGAGGATTACAAGGATGGCGACCTGCAATTCATCAACGAAGTCAAGGGTGGTAACGTGCCTAAGGAGTTCATTCCAGCAGTGGAGAAGGGCTTCCTTGACTGTCTTAAGAGCGGTGTGCTCGGCGGATACCCTGTGACAGGCCTTAAAGTAACACTCATTGACGGTAGCTTCCACCCCGTTGACTCTGACCAGTTGTCATTTGAACTGGCAGCACGCAACGCCTTCAAGAATGCTTGTCCTAAGGCAGGCCCGGTTCTTATGGAGCCTATAATGAAGGTAGAAGTAGTGACACCAGAGGAAAACATGGGTGACGTAATAGGCGACCTCAACAAGCGTCGTGGCATGGTGCTCGGCATGGAAGAGGCACGTAGCGGTGCGCGCATCGTGAAAGCGATGGTGCCACTGGCAGAGATGTTCGGTTATGTAACAGCACTGCGTACCATAACCTCAGGCCGTGCAACATCTTCAATGGAGTATGATCACCACGACCCAGTATCAAGTTCTATTGCAAAGGCAATACTTGAGGAGACCAACGGCCGTGCAGACCTCGTATAAAAAACAATAAGAGTGACGGGAGGCCGTGAGTAAATGACTCTTTACGGCTTACCCGCACTCTTACGATATACAAAATAATATCCATAAAAAAAGAAAAGATGAGTCAGAAAATTCGTATCAAACTGAAGTCTTACGACCACACACTCGTAGATAAGTCAGCAGAGAAAATCGTGAAGGCAGTGAAGGCTACCGATGCAATCGTAAGCGGTCCAATACCACTCCCCACACACAAGCGTATCTATACCGTTAACCGCTCAACCTTCGTTAACAAGAAGAGCCGTGAGCAGTTCCAACTCTCAGACTACAAACGTCTGATTGATATCTACAGTTCTACAACAAGAACCATCGACGCTCTGATGAAACTTGACCTGCCATCAGGCGTAGAGGTAGAGATAAAGGTGTAGTACCACAAGCGCAAAAGACGAAAAATCAGAACAACACGAGGGAGTCACTGCTGGAAAGCAGTGGCTCCCTCTTTCTGTACCCACACATGAAGACGGACAAAAGAGGCGCGTTAGTTGTTTGGTTGTTAGGTTGTTTGGTAAAGCAATCAGTACCAAAATACATTGCAATCAGTACCAAAATACACTCTAATCAGCACCAATTCACATTGTAATCAGTACCTTATAAACATAGAAAAGAAGGCAGGGAACGGCACTATACACATAACGCATTGAACAGCAGGACGTTAAATGACGAGAAAAACCCATTCTGCAAGTCCTTGCCCCAGCGGTGAGCAAGGAGATAGGCAGTTTTAACAAGCATCGTGACCCGCACTGTTTGACCGTGGTCAAGTAAATAAGCAAAAACGGAAAAAATAGGGAAAAATAATTGTGTGCGCACACAATTCTACGTAACTTTGCATCAGAAAAAGGAACAAAGCCCCAGAAGGAGGGGTAACAAAACAAAAAGATTCAAAAGGATAACAAGTTAAACAAAGGGATTATAAAGCAGCGATGCCGAGTAATTCCGTAAAAAGAGAAAGGAAAAAAGTTATGATGTTAACAAATTTCGCAACAGTGCTTATGCTTGCAATGGTAGTAGTATCAGCAGTATGTGGACTTACCTCACTGAGAAACAACCATCACGCAAACTAATAAAAAGCACGAGAAGTCAGCACCCTGGTAGGGTGAAAGGCTTTTACAAGAGAACAAACCCGCTTTAAATACGGTGCCCTGCTGTCACACTCGGACAGCAGGGCACTTAACGTTAACAACACCCCACGCACACAAAGACAAATAGCGAGAATACCACCTTATAATAAACGTCAGACAAAAATTTTTATAAAAAAACACAAGTTTGTAGCCTTTATATTTCGTTCTTTCACAGATTTTTATTAACTTTGCACACATTCTGTATGTCCGTAAGTGGTGAGAGCACCATAACGGCCTACCACACGCCGTGTGGTCCCACCCACAGACGGCAAAGACGATGCACTCCATGCAGCGGCAAGAGTAGCAGCGCATCCCGTAAAGACAAAAATAAAAAACAATAAAAAATAACTTAAACAAAAATGCAAAACAAAGGAATTGTAATTGTAACCGCCATTCTGTTGACGCTTGCAAGCATCTTCTATTTGTCGTTCTCGGTAGCCACAAGCTATTATGACGCACAAGCCGCCAAGATTAGCGATTCAATCGCTGCGCAGAACTACAAGGACTCCGTGAAGTATCTTGGCGTCTATTCCTACCAAAACTGTCAGGAAACACAGATAGGATTGGGTCTTGACCTCAAAGGAGGAATGAATGTTATCCTGCAAATCTCTGTGCCCGACGTAGTAGAAGTGCTCGCCGACCACAAGACAGACGCCGCTTTCGTGAAGTCAATGAAAGAAGCCAAGAAGGAAGAAGAGACCAGTCAGTCAGACTTCATATCACTCTTTATCAAGGCATATCAAAGGAATGCACCCGGACACCGCCTCGCTGAGATATTCGCTACACAGCAACTCAAAGGCAAGGTAACCACACAAAGCACCGATAAAGAGGTCGAAGCAGCACTGCGTGCAGAAGTACAGTCAGCCATAGACAACTCATATAACGTA
This sequence comes from Prevotella sp., assembly GCA_022774105.1. GTDB lineage: Bacteria > Bacteroidota > Bacteroidia > Bacteroidales > Bacteroidaceae > Prevotella. The sequence goes on along the minus strand of JALFNY010000116.1, from coordinate 2,741 downwards.
GTAAGAAACCGTATAGACAAGTTCGGTGTAGTACAGCCAAACATACAAAAACTCGAAGGCAAAGAAGGAAAACTGATGGTTGAGATGCCAGGAGTGCGTGAACCAGAACGCGTTCGCAAACTACTCCAAGGCTCAGCAAACCTCGAATTCTGGGAGACATACAACGCATCAGACGTAATACCATACCTTGTGCAACTCGATTCACGCCTTGCCAACGGTGGATCAGCATCAGAAGAGGCAAAGGCAGACACCACAACAGCAGGTAAAAACGCAGAGGTGGCAGAAGCAACAGCCGCTCAGGACACAGCAAAGAAAGAGGCAGCACCAAAGTTTGAACTAAAAGACAGCAAGAAAACAACCGCCGCTGCCGACAAGACCGCTGACAAAAACTACGAAGAGCAGATAGCAAAAGCAAAACAACAACACCCACTGCTCGCCATATTACAGACCGTACAAGGCCAGAGCCTCTCAACAGTAGGATATGCACACGAACGTGATACCGCTGAAATCAACAGGCTGATAAACGGTGATGACGCCTCAAAGGTAATACCAACAGACATGAAACTGCTGTGGAGTGCAAAGGCAGTAGAAGGCAATAAGAACATCTTTGAACTCCATGCACTGAAAGTCTCCTCATCATCAGGCCGTGCACCGCTGGAAGGAGACGTAGTAATAGACGCCAAAGACGAGTTCGACAACTTCGGAAACCCATGCGTTTCCATGTCAATGAACAACAGAGGCGCACGCCTTTGGGCACAACTCACAAAGCAGAACGTAGGTAAGGCCATCGCAATAGTGCTTGACGGAGTAGTATATTCAGCACCACGCGTCAACGGAGAAATAACCGGTGGCAACTCACAAATATCCGGAAACTTCACCATTGAAGACACGAAAGACCTTGCAAACACCCTCAAGTCAGGACGTATGCCAGCCCCTGCACGCATCGTTCAGGAAGAGGTAGTAGGACCAACACTCGGTGCTCAGTCCATACAACAGGGCATAATATCATTCATTATCGCCTTCATCCTGCTGATGATATACATGATTGTCATGTATGACGTTATCCCCGGCATGATGGCTAACCTCGCCCTTATCGTCAATATCTTCTTCACCGTCGGCATACTCACCTCGTTCCAGGCAGCATTGACCATGTCAGGCATAGCCGGTATGGTGCTCTCATTAGGAACGGCAGTAGATGCTAACGTGCTTATCTATGAGCGAATAAAGGAGGAACAGAGGCGCGGTCTCGGACTGAAGCAGGCCCTTGCAGCAGGTTACAGCAACGCCTTCTCAGCCATCTTCGACTCAAACCTCACCTCAATCATAACAGGTGTAATTCTTTACGTCTTCGGTACAGGCCCTATTCGTGGCTTCGCAACAACGTGGATTATAGGTATCATCTGCTCATTCTTCACCGCTGTATTCCTCACACGCCTCGTTTATGAGAACCGTCTCGCAAAGGATAAGTGGACGAAGCAGAACTTCACCACACGCTTCTCACGCAATATGCTGCAGAACACAGACGTGAAGTTCATGTCAATGTACCGCAAGACATTCACCCTGCTCGCTGTCATTATAGTGGTATTCGTAGCAAGTTTCGTTACACGTGGCCTCTCAAAGAGCATTGACTTCACCGGAGGACGCAACTATGTAGTTGCGTTCGAGCAGCCAGTGCAGCCAGAGGAGGTGCGCACAGTATTGGGACAGGCATTCCCAGGAGCCACAACCACAGCCTTGGCACTGGGCACAGACAACAAGACCATACGTGTATCAACCAACTATAAGATAGAGTCTAACGACCCGACGGTAGATGACGAGGCAGAGACAATACTCTACACCTCCCTCAAGAAGGCTGGCCTTGTAAAACAGAGTGATGTCAAGGCGTTCAAGAACCCAGACGTCCGTGCCGGAGGCTCAATCATCTCTTCAATGAAGGTAGGCCCGTCTGTCGCTAAGGACATCACCTACGGAGCAATCTACAGTGTGCTCATAGCACTCGCGGCAATCTTCATTTACATCATGATACGTTTCCGTAACGTGTCCTTCTCAGTAGGCTCTACCTGCGCACTGGCCGTAGATACCCTTATCGTGCTGGGCATATACTCAATCTGTTGGGGCTGGTTGCCGATGTCATTAGAGATAGACCAGACGTTCATCGGTGCCGTATTGACCGTGATAGGTTACTCTATCAACGATAAGGTGATAGTCTTTGACCGCATACGTGAGAACCTCAAACTCCATCCGAAGTGGGATTTGCAGACCACGTTCAATGTATCTATCAACCAGACACTTGCCCGTACCATCAACACCTCGTCTTCAACACTCCTCGTGTTGTTCACGATATTCATCTTCGGTGGTGACAGCATACGCTCATTCTCATTCGCTATGATACTCGGTGTAGTATTCGGTACACTGTCATCAATCTTCGTTGCTGCTCCGATAGCATACCTCACACTGGGTCGTAAGATAGAGAACAGGCTTGAGAAGGCAGAGTAACACACTGTCAGAACATACATAGAACAGTGTCGCCGGCAGATGGCGGCATTGCGATGCACAATACGAAGGTGCGGCAGGACGATGTTCTGCCGCACTTTCTTTGTATCTATCCACCCCCGAAGCCCCCCTGTATCCACCCTCTAAGTCCCCCTATCCACCCTCGAAGGCCCCCTGCCCGTCGGAGCGGAGAGACACACCGTCGCCGCCGTTTGACGGTGTCAAGAACCCATGCACAAACCGCTTGC
>JALFNY010000196.1 GCA_022774105.1 Prevotella sp. | reverse complement strand
TCTTCGGGTATCTCCTCATGGCATTGAATATCGTTGAGGGAGAGTATCTCAAGGCCGGTGCCTTGTAGTATGGCGCGTACTTCATCAAGTTTGTGCGCATTGTTGGTGGCAAAGACGAGTTGGAGCATTGGTTCTTTGGTTCTTTGGTTGGTTTGGTTAGTTCTTTGCAAGCAAAGCGGCAGAGCCGAGCGGCTTGCAAGGCACTAAACAACGATATTAACAATTCTTCCTGGCACTACTATGACTTTCTTCACTTGTTTTCCGTCGGTGTATTTGGCTGTGCGTTCATCGGCCAGTGCTGCTTTGGCAGCGTCTTCTCTGCTGATGTCGGCAGGCAGTTGTATGGTGAATCGTGTCTTGCCTGAGAACTGTACCGGCATGGTTATCTCGCTGTCTTTCATCTTCTCTTCGTCCCACTTAGGCCACTGTGCGTCGCATACGGTGCCTTGTTCTCCTATCTGGTGCCACAGTTCTTCGGCTATGAAGGGTGCGAAGGGTGCTATGAGGGTTATGAGTTGTTTCAGTATTGCCTTGCTGCGGCATTTCTGCAGTTCGCCAACGGCTATCATGAAGGCGGATATTGATGTGTTGTATGAGAACTGCTCTATGTCCTGCGTTACCTTCTTTATCAGTTTGTGCAGGGCTTTTTCTTGTTCTGCTGTTGGTGCTTCGTCGTTGGGCAGGAAGTTGCCTTCGCGGTCGTAGAACATTCCCCAGAACTTCTTCAGGAAGCGGTGACAGCCGTCTATGCCGTTGGTGTCCCACGGTTTTGATTGTTCTACTGGTCCGAGGAACATCTCGTATAGGCGCAGTGTGTCGGCTCCGTACTTTTCTACTATCATGTCGGGGTTCACCACGTTGTACATGGATTTTGACATTTTCTCTACTGCCCAGCCGCAGAGGTACTTGCCGTCGTCGCCGAGAATGAATTCTGCGTTGTTGTATTCTGGGCGCCATGCTTTGAAGGCTTCTATGTCGAGTATGTCTGCTGAGACTATGTTTACGTCCACGTGTATTGGTGTTACGTCGTAGCCTTCTTTCTTGTTGTGGGAGACGAAGGTGTTGGTGTCTTTTATGCGATATACGAAGTTGGAGCGGCCTTGTATCATGCCTTGGTTGACAAGTTTCTGGAATGGCTCGTCCTTGCAACTTACTCCGAGGTCGTAGAGGAACTTACACCAGAAGCGTGAGTATATGAGGTGTCCTGTGGCGTGTTCTGATCCGCCTACGTACAGGTCCACGTTCTGCCAGTAGTTGTCGGCTTCCGGGCTTACGAGTGCTTCGTTGTTGTGTGGGTCCATGTAGCGTAGGTAGTAGGCTGAGGAGCCTGCGAAGCCGGGCATGGTGTATAGTTCTATCGGGAATACGGTCTTGTTGTCAATGAGTGTGTTGTCAACGATGGTGCGTTTTTCCTCGTCCCACGCCCATTTTGTGGCGTTGCCCAGCGGTGGTTCGCCGGTTTCTGTGGGTAGGAACTTCTCTACCTGCGGCAGTTGTATGGGCAGACACTCTTCGGGTATCATTACCGGCATTCCGTCTTTGTAGTACACTGGGAACGGTTCTCCCCAGTAACGCTGGCGTGAGAAGATAGCGTCACGCAGGCGGTAGTTTACTTTTACGCGGCCCAGTCCCTGCTCTTTTACGAATTTCTTTGTGGCGGCAATGGCCTGCTTTATGGTCAGTCCGTTGAGGGTGAAGCCCTTGTATGCTGTCTTTCCCTCCATTGGTGAGTTCATCACCGTGCCTTCTTTGGCGTCGTAACTTTCTTCACTTACGTCAGCACCTTCTATTAATGGTATTATGGGCAGGTCGAAGTGTTTGGCAAAGGCGTAGTCGCGTGAGTCGTGGGCGGGCACTGCCATGATGGCGCCTGTGCCGTAGCCGGCGAGTACGTATTCTGAGATGTATATCGGACATTTGTCACCCGTGATGGGGTTGATGCCGTATGCGCCTGAGAAGACGCCCGTCACGGTGTGGTCTATCATGCGTTCTCGTTCTGTGCGGCCTTTGACATACTTCACGTATTCATCTACTGCCGTGCGCTGTTCTGCCGTTGTCACCTTGTCAACCAGTTCTGATTCTGGTGCGAGCACGAAGAATGTGACGCCGAACATGGTGTCGGCTCTGGTGGTGAAGATGGTGAATTCTACGTCGCTTTCTGCCACTTGTATCCTTACTTCTGTTCCTTCTGAGCGGCCTATCCAGTTTTTCTGCGTCTCGGTTATGGAGTCGCTCCACTGTATTGTGTCCAGTCCGTCCAGCAGACGCTGTGCGTATGCGCTGACACGCAGGCACCACTGGCGCATCTTCTTCTGCTCCACGGGGAATCCGCCGCGTACTGATACTCCGTCAACCACCTCGTCATTGGCGAGCACCGTGCCCAGTCCTGCGCACCAGTTCACCATTGTCTCGCCCATGAAGGCTATGCGGTAGTTCATCAGCACGTCGCTCTGCCGCTTGGCGTCCCATGCGTTCCATTCCTCGGCAGAGAACGTCAGTTCCTCGGAACAGGCTGCCGTGAGGCCCTCGCTGCCCTGCTTGCTGAAGTGTTCTACGAGTTCTTCTATCGGTCTTGCCTTCTGGCATGAGGTGCAGAAGTATGAGGCATACATCTTCTGGAACGCCCACTGTGTCCATTTGTAGTATGTGGGGTCGCAGGTGCGCACCTCGCGGTCCCAGTCAAAGGAGAAGCCTATCTTGTCCAGTTGTTCGCGGTAGCGGCTGATATTGGCGTTGGTGGTCACCTCGGGGTGCTGTCCTGTCTGTATGGCATACTGTTCTGCCGGCAGTCCGTAGGCGTCATATCCCATGGGGTTGAGCACGTTGAAGCCTTGCAGTCGCTTGTAGCGGGCGTATATGTCGCTGGCGATATATCCCAGGGGGTGTCCCACGTGCAGTCCTGCTCCTGACGGATAGGGGAACATATTGAGCACGTAGAATTTCTTTTTATTCTTGTCTTCCGTAACGTGGTAGGTCTGCTGCTCTTTCCAGTAGCCGAACCATTTGCTCTCGATGTCTCTGAAGTTGTATTCCATTTGTATCTTGTTGTTTTGTATTTCTGTTTTCGTCTGATGTATATCTGTTTTCGTCTGCAAAGTTACAAATTATTTTGCGAAGTGGTGAATATTTCTCTAATATTTGGCATGTTCCCTTCTGCTTGTCGTGAATAGGCCTCTTTTACCGCCTTATCAGCATCTGTTCAGGGGGTAATCAGGGGCTGGTGGCTTGGTGATTTGGTTGTTTGGTGGTTTGCTTGCAAATAACCTCAGACTTCAATAACCTCAAACTACTAATCCACCAAGCCACTAAACCACTATCCAACTACCTCCCTCCTCTTACAATTTTCTTTATCTCGCTGAGTTTGTTCAGTGCTTCGAGTGGTGTAAGGTTGTTGATGTCAAGTTCTATTATCTGGTCTCTTACCTGTTGCAGCACGGGGTCGTCGAGTTGGAAGAATGACAGTTGTCCGCTGTCCTGCGCTGTGGGTATCTCTGTCAGGGTCTTGCGTGTGTTGTGTTTTCCTGCTTCTCCCACCTGTGCTGCTTCTTTCTCAAGTGCTGCGAGTATTGTCTCTGCGCGTTTCACTATGCTTGGCGGCATACCTGCTATCTGTGCTACGTGTATGCCGAAGGAGTGTTCGCTGCCTCCTTCTACCAGTTTTCGAAGGAATATTACCTTGCCGCCCATCTCTTTTACGGAGACGTTGTAGTTGCGTATGCGGTGGTAGTTCTTCGTCATCTCGTTGAGTTCGTGGTAGTGTGTGGCAAATAGTGTCCGCGCTGCTGAGCCCGGGTGTTCGTGCAGGTATTCCACTATTGCCCATGCTATGGAGATGCCGTCGTAGGTGGAGGTGCCGCGGCCCAGTTCGTCGAAGAGCACGAGTGAGCGGTCAGTGACGTTGTTGAGTATGTTGGCAGCCTCGGTCATTTCCACCATGAAGGTTGATTCTCCTGTCGAGAGGCTGTCGCTGGCTCCTACGCGGGTGAATATCTTGTCAACCAGTCCTATGTGCGCACTTTCTGCGGGTACGTAACTGCCTATCTGTGCCAGCAGCACTATCAGTGCCGTCTGCCTCAGCAGTGCTGACTTACCGGCCATGTTAGGTCCGGTGATGATTATTATCTGCTGTGTGTCGGCGTTGAGTGTGACGTCGTTGGGTATGTACTCTTCTCCGGGCGGAAGGTTGGTCTCTATGACGGGGTGCCGCCCTTGGTGTATGTCTATGGTATTGGTGTTGTCAACCACGGGTCGCACGTAGTGGTGCTGTGCGGCGGTCTTGGCGAAGGAGAGCAGGCAGTCCAGTTCTGCTACTGTTACGGCGTCCTGTTGCAGAGGCTTGATGTATTGTTGCACGTACTGCACGGTCTCGGCGAAGAGTTTTGTTTCGAGGCCGGCTATCTTTTCTTCCGCACCGAGTATCTTCTCCTCGTATTCTTTCAGTTCCTGCGTGATGTATCGCTCGGCCTGTGCGAGTGTCTGCTTGCGCACCCACTCCTGCGGCACGTTGTCTTTGAACGTGTTGCGCACTTCGAGGTAGTAGCCGAAGACGTTGTTGTAACCTATCTTCAATGATGTTATGCCTGTGCGTTCTATCTCCCGCTGCTGCATCTGCATGAGGTAGTCTTTCCCTGAGTAGGCTATCTTTCTCAGTTCGTCCAGTTCTTGGTTCACACCGTTGCGTATCACTCCGCCCTTTGCTGTCATCTGCGGTGGGTCGGGCTCTATGCGTTGTTCTATCTTTTCGCGCAGTGTGTCGAGTGTGTCGAGTGTCTCCCCTACCCTTTTCAGTACGTCCACCTGTGACTGTGTGCATATCACCTTTATTGGCTTTATGGCTTGCAGTGCGAGTTTCAGTTGTACTATCTCCCTCGGTGTCACCCTGCCACAGGCAACGCGTGACACGATGCGCTCCATGTCTCCTATGCGGTGCAGTTCGTCTTCTATGACATCGCGTGAGTCTGGTTGGCGGAAGAGGTAGTCCACCACGTCCAGTCTGGCGTTGATGCGTGTCTCTTCCCTTAGCGGGAACACGAGCCAGCGGCGCAGCAGACGTGCGCCCATGGGAGAGACCGTGTTGTCTATGACGTCTATCAGTGATGTGCCGCCCTCGTGCAGCGGGGCGTTAAGTTCAAGGTTACGGATGGTGAAACTGTCGAGTCTCACGTAGCGTTCCGCCTCTATGCGGCAAAGGCGTGTGATGTGTGAGATGTGTGTGTGCTGTGTCTGTTCAAGGTATTGCAGTATGGCACCGGCGGCTATCAGTCCGTCTTTCATTCTTTCCACACCAAAGCCTTTCATGCTGCGCACCTTGAAGTGATGGTGCAGTTTCTGTGTGGCGGTCTGTTCTGTAAACACCCAGTCGTCGAGTTCAAAGAGGCATAGCCTTGTGCCGAACATCTGCTCCACCTGCATCTTGCGTCCGCGTTCTATGAGTATTTCCTTGGGTTGGAAGTTGGCAATCATCTTGTCTATGTATTCATGGTTGCCTTGGTCCACGAGGTATTCTCCGGTTGATATGTCAAGCAGTGATAGTCCGAAGGTGCCTTTGCCGAAGTGTAGTGCGCAGAGGAAGTTGTTCTCCTTGTAGTTGAGCATATTGTCCTGCATGGCAACACCTGGTGTTACCAGTTCTGTTATGCCTCGCTTTACAAGTTTCTTTGTCAGTTTAGGGTCTTCCAGTTGGTCGCATATCGCCACCCGTCTGCCTGCCCTCACCAACTTAGGCAGGTAGGTGTCGAGGGCATGATGCGGGAAGCCCGCCATGGCATCGCCCTGTGTGGCTCCGTTGTTACGGCGTGTCAGCGTGATGCCAAGTATGCGGGAGGCGTCTATGGCGTCATCGCAGTATGTCTCGTAGAAGTCGCCGCAGCGGAACAGTAGCATGGCCTCAGGGTGTTTTGCCTTAAGGTCGAAGAACTGTTTCATCATTGGTGTGAGTTCGCCGTCTTTCTTTGCCATTGTTTGGTGGTTTGGTGGTTTGTTGGTGTGGTTGGTTAGTTTTCCTTCTTTGTTTCTTTTCTCATTCCGTTATATGTGAAGTATGCTCCGGCTATGATGAAGGGTATTGAGAGTAGTTGTCCCATGTCTAACGGCATTGTTGCTTCGAAGGCTTCCTGTATCTCTTTGGTGTATTCTATGAAGAAGCGTGCGGTGAATATCAGCAGTATGTCGAGGCCGAAGAAGAATCCTGTGCCGAGCAGTTGCGGGCGTTTCTTCCACAGATACCACATGATGAAGAAGAAGGTGAAATAGGCTATTGCTTCGTATAGTTGTCCGGGGTGTCGTGGTTGTGTGTCTATTCTTTCGAAGATGAAGGCCCATGGCAGGTCGGTGGGCTTGCCTATTATCTCTGAGTTCATAAGGTTTCCTAATCTTATGAATGTTGCTGCGAAGGGTACTGAGAGGCTTATGGCGTCGAGTGCTGTCCAGGGTTTCACCTGCATGTTGCGGCAGTAGATTAGTATTGCTATGAGTAGTCCCAGTGTTCCGCCGTGTGATGCCAGTCCTTCGTAACCTGTGAAGTGCCATCCGCCCCATGGGTCTTGCCTGATGGGCAGCAGCATTTCTATTATGTGTGTACCGCTGCTGAGGTAGTAGCCGGGTTCATAGAACAGGCAGTGGCCGAGCCTTGCGCCTACGAGTATGCCTATGAAGCAGTAGAAGAAGAGTGGTTCAAATTTCTCTTCGGCTATCTTTTTCTTGCGTTACAGGTATTTTACTGTCAGGTATGAGAGCAGCAGGCCTATGAGCCAGCATGTGGAGTACCAGCGTATTGACAGTGTTCCTATGTGGAACATTATTAGGTCGGGATTCCAGTGGATGTAGAGCATGGTTGTTTGGTTGCTTGGTTGTTTGGTGGTTTTGTTCTTTGTAGTAAGGAACTAAACCGCTGATTTCTGGCTTTCTTAGACGTTAAACCGGAAGTGCATGATGTCTCCGTCCTGTACTATGTAGTCTTTTCCTTCTACGCCCAGTTTGCCTGCTTCGCGTATGGCGGCTTCGGAGCCGTACTTTATGTAGTCTTCGTATTTTATTACTTCGGCTCGTATGAATCCTTTTTCAAAGTCGGTGTGTATTACTCCGGCGCATTGTGGTGCTTTCCATCCTTTGTGGTAGGTCCATGCTTTTACTTCCATCTCGCCTGCGGTGATGAAGGTTTCGAGGTTCAGCAGTGAGTAGGCTTTTTTTATCAGGCGGTTGACGCCGCTTTCTTCCAGTCCCAGTTCTTCGAGGAAGAGTTGTTTGTCTTCGTATGATTCAAAGCCTGCTATGTCTTCTTCTGTCTTTGCTGCTACGATCATCATCTCTGCGTTTTCCTCTTTTGCCAGTTCTTCTACTTTGCGTGTCCATTGGTTTCCGTCTTTTGCGGCTGTCTCGTCCACGTTGCATACGTACAGTACTGGTTTGCTGGTGAGCAGGAAGAGGTTTCGTGCTGCCTCCTGTTCTTCTTTTGTATCGAATGTTACGGTGCGTGCGTTGCGTCCTTCGTCGAGTGCTGCTTTGTATGCTGTGAGTACTGCCAGTTCTACTTTTGCGTCCTTGTTGCCTGTTGATGCTATCTTTGTTGTCTTTGCCAGGCGTCCTTCTATTGTTTCAAGGTCTTTGAGTTGTAGTTCTGTGTCTATTATTTCTTTGTCGCGTATGGGGTCAATGGTGCCGTCCACGTGTGTTATGTTTTCGTCTTCGAAGCACCTGAGCACGTGTATTATGGCGTCTGTCTCACGTATGTTTCCGAGGAATTTGTTTCCGAGTCCTTCTCCTTTGCTTGCTCCTTTTACGAGTCCTGCTATGTCAACTATCTCGCAGGTTGCCGGTACTATTCTTCCTGGGTGTACTATTTCTGCGAGTTTTGTCAGTCTTTCATCGGGCACGGTTATAACGCCTACGTTGGGTTCTATCGTGCAGAAGGGGAAGTTTGCTGCCTGTGCTTTCGCACTTGACAGGCAGTTGAACAGTGTTGATTTGCCTACGTTAGGCAGGCCTACTATGCCACATTTTAATGCCATTGTTGTCTTGTTGTTTTATTGTTTTGTTCTTTTTGTTCTTTGCAAGCAAAGCGGCAGAGCCGAGCGCTTTTGGGTTTGGGTCATATTGCCCAAAGAGTGATTATACTGTTACCCGCAGCCCTTGTGTGTGGTGCGTCAGCGCCACGTCTGTCAGTTAATCCATTAAACCACTGACAATCTCTTCTACCTGTTCTGTTTTTGTCATGGTGTAGAAGTGTAGTATGGGGAATCCTGCTCTCAGCAGTGTTTCTCCCTGTTCTATTGCCCATTCTACGCCTACTTTTTTTACGTCGTTGTTGTCACGGCAGGCCATTACTTTATCCACCAGTCTTTGTGGCAGATCTACGGCGAAGGTCTGTGGCAGCACGGTCAGTTGTGTCTTGGTGGCGAAGGGTTTTATGCCGGGCAGTATGGGAACGTTGATTCCTATTTCTGCGCATCGGTCGCGGAAGCGTATTATGGTGTCTGCGTCATAGCATATTTGTGTTGCTATGTATTCTGCTCCTGCTTCTATTTTCTGTTTGAGGTATCCGAGGTCTGTCAGTGAGTTTGGTGATTCCACGTGTTTTTCGGGGTATCCTGCCACGCCTATGCAGAAGTTGGTGCGGTGGTTGGTGTTGGGTGCTCCGTCTATGAACTGTCCGTTGTTCATGGCTTTTATCTGCCTTACCAGTTGGTCGGCGTGTGCGTGTCCCTCGCTGTGTGGTGTGAAGCGGTGTGTTCCGGGCATGGCGTCGCCGCGTAGTGCCAGCACGTTTTGTATGCCGAGGAAGTCCATGTCTATCAGTGTGTCCTCTATGTCATACTGTGATTGTCCGCCGCAGATGAGGTGCGGCACTACTTCCACGTTGTATTTCTGCTTTATGGCTGCTGATACTCCGAGTGTTCCTGGACGGCGGCGCATGATGTGTTTCTCTATCAGTCCGTCTGCCCGTTCCGTGTATTTCACTTCTTCCCGGTGGTATGTCACGTTGATGAAGGCGGGGTTGTAGGGCATCAGGCGGTCTATTGCGCCGTAGGTCTTGTCCAGTCCGTCGCCTTTCAGTGGTGGCAGCAGTTCGAAGGAGAAACGGGGCTTGCCTGCCTCCTGTGCCTGGGTTATTATGTCTATTACTTTCATAGTGTTGTGTGTCTCCCGCTACCTCTTGGTTTTTCTTGCCTTTTGTGTGAGGGGTGTGTGGCCTGTGGGGCGTGGGTATTTTGTTTTGTTGTTATGTGTTTTGTATATACCTGTATTTCAGTGTGTTGCAAAGGGGTGCTGTTTGCTGTGCTTTTGGCACCTGTTTGTTGTGTAATCTCGTTGTGTTTATCCTTTTGTCAGGTGTTTGTGCCTTTGTGTGGGGTGTGGGGGTGTGGGGGTGTCATACGCTGAAGAACCTGTCTGGTGTATTGGCGAATATCAGTCCGCAGATGCTTTCGCCGGGGTTTATCATGCAGGTGTCTGTCAGTGTCAGTCCTGTCTCCTCCCCTACTCCCAGCAGGCTGAACACCTGTCGTTTCAGTGTGTGGTCGGGGCAGGAACTGTACCCGAAGGCCATGCGTATGTTTTTCTTGCCCCAGTGCAGGGTGTTCTGTATGTCGAGAGACAGTTTTTCTGCCATTGCCTCTGCCAGTCTGTCGGCAAGTAGTTTCAGCATCATGGCGTGATATTCGTCGCCCTCGGCGCGGTATCGCTCCTGTATCTCTGTCAGTCCTACTCCTGCGCTGACTATGAAGGGGCATACGTAGTCTTGCGGTGGTGCTTCCCCACTCTTTCGTTGCATCAGGTAGTCTGCCAGGCACTTTGTCTCTGCCTCGTCTCTGAGGCTGCGCTGCATGGGCAGGCGGTATGCTTTGCCGTCGGGGGCGGTGATTACTATGTCGTCCTCCTCGCTGTATGCCGGCAGTATCTGTGCTCTCATCTGCAGCCGCAACATTCTCAGGCGTATTATTTTCTCTAACAGTTGCTGTGCGTCGCGGTATAGTTTCTGTGCCTCTGCGCCTTTTTCCTCGTCAGAGAGTATTTCCGGGAAGTGTCCTTTCAGTCCCCATGCTGATAGGAACATCTGCCAGTTTATCAGTGGCACGAGTGGGTCGCAGCACAGGCAGCCGCCCTTTGGGTGCAGCAGTGAGTGGTTGTCTGAGCGGAGGGGCTTCATGGCTTCCGCTGTGGGTATTGCCACTTCCTCGGCGCGTTTCACGTGTCGGCGGCTCCTTGCCTCGCTGATTGTCAGTGGTGTGGCCTTCTCTGTCTCCCTGCGAGTGTAGTTTTCGCGTATGGTATGTTGCTGTGCCTTTATCGTGGCGATGTATTCCTCTCTGTCTTCTGCGAGCAGGTGGCGTATGATGGTGGGGTTGTCGGCAGCGGCGTGGGCGTGTATCACCACTCCGTCAGGATATTCCGGTGCCATCTTCACCGCTGTGTGCAGTGGTGAGGTAGTTGCTCCGCCAACTATCACGGGTATGCTCATGCCCTGCTGTTGCAGTTCCCTGATGGTGCGTATCATCTCGTCCAGCGAGGGTGTTATCAGTCCGCTGAGCCCTATCACGGCGGCGTGGTGCTCCTTGGCGGCACTGATGATGGTGTCAGTGTCAACCATCACGCCGAGGTCTATGACGTTGTAGCCGTTACACTGTGTCACCACCCCTACGATGTTCTTGCCTATATCGTGCACGTCACCCTTCACGGTGGCCATGAGGATGGTTGCTTGGTTGGTTGTATTATCACCCTCCGTCATACCGCCTTCTGCCTTATTGCCTTCTGCCTCAGTGCCTTCTGTCTCACCACCTTTCATGTATGGCTCCAGCACTGCCACGGCTTTCTTCATCACACGGGCGGACTTCACCACCTGCGGCAGGAACATCTTACCCTCGCCAAACAGCGTTCCTACCTTCTCCATGGCCGGCATAAGGTAGTTGTCAATCACTGCCAGCGCCGTTCCTGCCTCGTGGTAGGCCTCCTCGGTGTCAGCCTCTATGTGTTCCGTCACACCCTTCATCATGGCGTAGCCTATGCGCTGGTGGATTGGGGCGTTGCGCCAGTCGTCGGCCGTGGCACCCTGCGCCCCCGCCGTGGTGCCCTGCGTGGCAGCCTTACGGGCCTCCTCCGCCTCTTTATAACGTTGTGCAAGGTCTGTGAGACGTTCTCCCGCCCCTTTGTCACGGTTGAGCACCACGTCCTCAACGGCGCGCAGCAACTCCTGCGGTATGTCCGTGTAGATGGTTGTCATGGCGGGGTTCACTATGCTCATGTCCAGTCCTGCACCTATGGCGTGGTAGAGAAACACGGAGTGCATGGCCTGACGTATGACGTTGTTGCCACGGAAAGAGAAACTGAGGTTGCTGATGCCGCCGGACATATGCACCTCTGGCATCTCGCTGTGTATCGTGCGGCAGGCCTCTATGAAGGCGCGACCGTAGTCGTCGTGCTCTGCCATGCCCGTTGCAACAGCCAGCACGTTAGGGTCAAAGATGATGTCCTCACCGGGAAAGCCGATGCCACGCAGCAGGCGGTAGGCCCTGCGTGCCACGCTGACCTTACGCTCGTAACTGTCTGCCTGACCCTCCTCGTCAAAGAGCATCACCACCGCGGCGGCACCCATAGAGTGTACGTAGCGCGCCTTGGAAAGGAATTTCTCCTCGCCCTCCTTCAAGGATATGGAGTTGACAATGCTCTTGCCCTGAACGCATTGCAGCCCGGCCTGCAGTATCTCCCACTTAGAGGAGTCTATCATCACGGGCACACGGGCAATGTCTGGCTCAGAGGCAATGAGGTTGAGAAAGGTTGTCATGGCCTGAACACCGTCAATAAGTCCGTCGTCCATGCAGATGTCTATCACCTGCGCACCGTTCTCCACCTGGTTGCGAGCCACGCTGAGGGCTTCCTCGTACTTCTTCTCCTGTATCAGCCTCTTGAACTTAGCAGAGCCCGCCACGTTGGTGCGCTCGCCAATGTTTATAAAACCCGTCTCGGCACAGAGGCGAAGGGGCTCAAGACCAGAGAGGGTGGTTGGGCGGTTTGGTTGTTTAGTGGGGTGGGGGTGTTGTAGGGTGGGGGTGTTGTTTGCAGGAAGTGGTCGTGGCGAGAACCGCTTTGCCACACGGGCGAGGGCCCTTATATGCTCTGGCGTAGTGCCGCAGCAACCGCCGTAGATATTGACCAGACCCCCATCCTGCGAGGCAGAGAGGAAGTCCTCAGCAGCCTTGGCAAACGTCTCCGGCGTCTCGTCATACCCGCCCATCACGTTGGGAAGACCGGCATTAGGGTGAACAGAGATAGGGCAGGGCGCTACCTGCGCCATGCGGCGAAGCCACGGCAACAACTGTCGGGCACCAAAACCACAGTTCAAACCAATAGAAAGCAGGTTGCCATGTGACAGCGATGCAACAAAAGCCTCTACCGTCTGACCGGACAATGTGCGGCCAGAGGCGTCAGACAACGTGCCTGACACCATGATAGGAATGTCAACACCACGCTCCTCACCAAGGTCTGTGATGGCCTTCATGGCTGCCTTGGCGTTGAGAGTGTCAAAGACTGTCTCTATAAGCAGCACGTCAGCACCACCGTCAACAAGGCCACGGGCCTGCTCACGGTAGGTGGCATAAAGTTCCTGAAACGTCACATCACGCTGCGCAGGGTTGTTAACGTCAGCAGACATAGAGGCAGTGCGGTTGGTAGGGCCAATAGACCCTGCCACAATAACTCCCTCACCAGCACGGCGCGCACACTCGGCAGCAGCCTTGCTGAGAGGGTAAACCATATCCTCCAGACCATAGTCAGCAAGTGAAAAACGGTTACAGTTAAACGAGTTGGTCTCTATAATGTCAGCGCCAGCCTCGATATAGTCGCGGTGCATACGCTCAATGATATGCGGCTGAGTGAGGCATAACACGTCATTACACCCCTTAAGCGGGACGCTGTGACACTTGAACATCTCACCACGGAAATCATCCTCACACAACTGTAGTTGCTGAAGGTAGGTACCCGTACCGCCGTCAAGTATCAATATGCGACCACTCATTATGTCAAGTATCTCGTTTCTCTTCATAGACTTATGGAATGTTTGAATGTGCAAAGTTACAATAAAAAGTTTGAACAAACAAATTTGTTAGTTTTTTTTGCAGCAAGCACATACAAACAAGGCGGCGCATTGCCCGTCACAGGTAATGCGCCGCAGTTGAAAATAATTATTACAGTTGTTTTATACGGTGAGGCTGTTCCCCGCCATTATGCTCATATTACCACCCGGGGGTGTATTCCTCATCATCGTCAAGCAGGGTGGGTCTGAATGATTGTGCCTGACTAACGTCATTAACAGGGTCGCCCACAGTTATGGATCCTGATTGTAATAACGTTAAACCGTTGATTCTGCATACCTCGATAGAGGGTGTGATATATCTTTTTCTCATCTTTCTGTATTTATTATAAATGTGAGTTGTTGTTTTGTTAATTGTAAATGATAGGGTAGGGGAGAGTTAGAAGGCATATTTCTTGCCGTTTATTATATACAGACCCTTTGCAGGCTGCTTTACGCGAATACCCTGAATGTTGTATATCTCCGTATTATCAGCCTTGCTCTGTGCCTCTACGCTCTCTACGCCCGTCAGTTCGCCAATGCTGAATGACAACGTTGTAGGCACTACGCCAGCCGGTACAGAAAGGTAAGCCTTGCCCTTTGCCAGTTCTCCTGTAGCATCAGCAGCCACCTTACAGAACTTCTGGCCTGCCAGTATGTATGCGTTAGCATCCACCAGTGTCTTTGCCGGAACGGCCTCCGTTGCACCCACCAACTGGTTGCCCTCAAGTTTAGCAGCATCAGCAATCACGTTAACAGTAGCAGAGTTTTTTCCACCCACGCGCTTCAGTATCACGCCTGCCCCCTCTGGCACTTGATAAACCCTTTCCAGCGTAACGGCAGTTTTGCTATCATTCATCTTTGCCGTATAAGCCTCCACGTCCGCATTGCCTGTGAAGTCAAGCGATGATGCCGCACAGTAAGTGTTATACTCGTTGGGGAGGGAGATGGTCTCTGTTACCTCAACAATGATGTAAGACAGGAAGATGTCTCCGTTCCATGAACCGATGTAAATAATACCGTCATCTTTTGCTGTCCACTCCTTATTTACAATTCCCTGTGCTGGTGTCTCTGCTGTTGGTGCCCACTCTGGGTTAAGGACATTAATCTGGGCAGCGTCACTGGAAATCTTAGGAAGACGCGCATTGATACCAGAAGTTTTGTCATTAGCATTACCATTGTAGAAGATGATGAGTTTGGAACCCGCTTTCACTCTCATGGCAATCATGTTAGCATCGTTCTTAAGACGGAGACTGTTGCGGTGAGAACCGTACTTCTTACCGTACTTTGTAGCGATAGCATCGCCCCATTTAGCGGCATCAGAGAGGTCAACCGTGCCCTTGTTTTCAGCAACTGAACATCCTTTTAAATCAAGGAAGAAATCGTCGCCGAAGAGTGTTCCACTACTAAGGCTAACTTTACCATCGCTGGTCCAGTTGTCCATCACGAGCACATAACTGTGCTCACATACTTTGATGTCGTTAACAGTGGCAGCACTGACTGTTGCTGTCATGCCAATGAGCGCACAGATTAAAGTAAATAATTTTTTCATAGTTGGTTTTATTGTTTTTTGT
Organism: Prevotella sp.; assembly: GCA_022774105.1. GTDB lineage: Bacteria > Bacteroidota > Bacteroidia > Bacteroidales > Bacteroidaceae > Prevotella. The sequence continues at coordinate 175 of JALFNY010000196.1, read as the reverse complement.
TAGTAATTTGTGATTCTTCTTAAAAGCGGTGTAAAGGTAACTACTCAGGTAGGTATGCCGTACTCATATTATGGCGAAACAATAGCAGCTTAACGTTCAATTATCACTTCGCATTTGACGCTCATAAAAGCTGTTGAATATCAAGAAAATAAACATTATTTTACTTGCATATTTG
>JALFNY010000217.1 GCA_022774105.1 Prevotella sp. | reverse complement strand
TACATCTACATCTTTTGTAACCATAATAGTAGAGCCTTTCACGGGTTTTCCTTTCTTTAGTTGAAACGTAATGTCATCTGTATCAGCAATTGGTTTCATAGTTGTACCAAGAATGTTCTCATAATCAGCTTCTTCTTTCTTCTTCGGCTTTCGAATTTTGAGAACCAATTGGGCTTGAACTATGTTTTTGTCCACAATATCTTTAAGATATTTGTCTTCCGAAAGCATTGACATTAGCTTGTCTTGGGCTACTTGAAGCACTTTCATGGCTACGTCTCTATTATTCTGAGATTCATCTTCCTGTTCCTTTTTAGGAACGACGTTCAGAGTCGTATTATCTCCAATAACAATGCTTTTAATATCGCGGAGATAAATGTTGCCTGTAGATTTCACTTTAGGAGTAAAACTATATATTACATCATCTGTCTTGTAGGGGGTTAAAAGCCAGTTTAAATAGACTTGTAGTGATTTAATTCTTGATAGAGGAAGATCGCTTACAAGATAATGTTGATTCAAAACAAAATAATGAGTTGACTTGCAAGCTAGCTCTTTAACAGCATTATCTTTTTCTTGCTTATTTTCACTCTGATCCTCCTCTTTCTTCTTTTCGTTAAGAGCATCTCTACTGATTGTTGTTTGCTTGAAAAAGTCAGAAGGTATTTTAGGCAATTCATTTGATGGCACTATCCTCCACATTACACCATAAACACTATTGGAACTTACAGCGAAATCCGATAATAAGTCTTCTTCACTTGATTTTTCGTTGAGTTTCATCCTTCTGGCATCAGCATCTTGATTTTGGCTCAACTTGACAACAAGATTGTCATAAAGACTCGAATACTTTTTACCGATTTCGTCATTGTCTATAACATATGCAGTCAATTTAATAGACTTGTTTTTTACTTTTTCCATGAATTTGGTTATTTATAATTGTGGCAAATTTACGAAAAATGATGAAATTATGATGATAAGAATGAGAAACTATTGAATTTAGTACTTCTGTTTACTCGGAATGACCCCTCTGATCCCGCCCTTGGGATTTTGCACATCTCCCTTATATCTTGGGATGATATGCATGTGGCAATGAAATACTGACTGCCCGGCGGCTTCGCCCACGTTGATGCCGACGTTAAAGCCGTCGGGGTGGAAACGCTCGTCAATCTTCTGTCTGACATATTGCAGCACCACGTTCATTGCCTCGCGCTCGTGGTTGGTAAGATCAAAGTAGGAAGCGACGTGTCTCTTGGGGATGATAAGCGCATGACCGGGCGAGACGGGATAGCCATCGTAGAAGG
>JALFNY010000149.1 GCA_022774105.1 Prevotella sp. | reverse complement strand
GTTTTATATATTTTTTGGTTGAAATGTTGTAAATCCTGCAATAATATGTCTGTAAGATGGGTAATTGAACAGGCTGTTAGTAATCCATTGACAGATCTATTTTGTTTATGTCGTATGGGGTACGCTGATAGATGTAGTAGTTTATCCAATTATGGTAGAAAAGGTTAGCGTGTGCCCTCCATGTCACCAATGGTCCTTTCTCCATGTCATTGTCAATATAATAGTTCTTGGGAAGTTCTACGTCATCTCGTTTTCCCATATCGCGCTTGTATTCTGTATCAAGCGTGTCTGGGCTATATTCCATGTGTCCTGTTACGAATATCTCGCGTCCGTCCCTTGCCATCATTATGCTTGGTCCGCTCTCGCTTGAATCTGCGAGTATGGAGATGTCTGGTACTTTGTTTATGTCCTCTCGCCTGTTCTCTGTGTGGCGTGAGTGTGGCATGGTGAACACGCTGTCAAAGCCTCTAAGGAGCTGAATGTTCTCAAAGGCAGGATTGATTATTTGTTTGAAAACACCGAATATTTTTTTGTCAAGTGCATGTTTGTTTATTCCATAGAAATGGTATAGTGCGGCTTGGGCTGCCCAGCATATATATAATGTAGAGGTTACATTGGTACGTGCCCATGTGAAGATCTCTGATATTTCCTGCCAGTAGTTTACGTCTTCAAACCTCATTCCTTCTACTGGGGCACCTGTTACAATTAATCCGTCAAACTTCTTTGAACGTAAGTTGTCAAATGGTATATAGAACTGTTTCATGTGTTCTATGGGAGTGTTCTTGGAAGTATGTGACTTAAGTTTCATGAACGTTACATCTATTTGTAACGGAGTGTTGGATAGTAGCCTTACAAGATCCGTCTCTGTTGTTATCTTTATTGGCATGAGGTTAAGTATGGCCATGCGTAGTGGGCGTATATCCTGCGCATGACCACGTGTATCATCTATAACGAAGATGTTTTCGTCTTCAAGTAGTTTAATTGCTGGTAGTTTATCAGGTAATCTTAATGGCATGAATAAATAGATTTATAATTGTCTGTAATCTGTCCAATAGTTCATTCAAGAGAGAAATATTCGTCTTCAAGTTTTTCTAATTCCGCTTGTATTTTGGTATATTCATTAACCATCTGCATATTTGCGGCGTTCTCAACTTGCATCAATAGTTGGTCTAACTCTGCTTTCCTTTTTTCTACATTCTCAATTTTTTCTTCAAGTTCTTTGCGTCGTTTGTTTATTTTGTTGGCACGTTTTTGTTCTGCTTTACGTGCTGCCCAGTTATCAGATGCTTGTGTAGTGACATTATTTTTTTTGTCTATGTGCGTTTCTGCATTGTTGTTGGCAGGCTGCTGGGTACTTATTGCTTCGTTTATCGTTGCAGCGTTCTTAGTACGTAGGTAATCATAGATACCTCCGATATGCTCCCTTACTGTTCCGCCACTGAACTCATATATCTTGTCAACAAGGCCATCGAGGAATTCTCTATCATGGCTCACAACTATTACGGTACCGTCAAAAGCACGTATTGCGTCTTTTAATACGTCCTTTGATACCATGTCAAGATGATTTGTTGGCTCATCAAGAATCAGGAAGTTTACTGGTTCAAGTAGCAGGCGTATCATTGCCAGGCGTGAGCGTTCACCACCAGAAAGGAATTTAACGTATTTTTCGGACGCCTCACCACCAAACATGAAGGCTCCGAGTATGTCGTTTATCCTAAGACGTATATCCCCACGCGCTATGTTGTCAATGGTCTGAAACACAGTTAGCGACTCATCTAACAGTTGGGCTTGATTTTGTGCGAAGTAACCAATCTGTACGTTGTGCCCGATTTTTAGGTTTCCTTCAAATGGAATTTCGCTCATGATGCACTTCACAAGTGTGGATTTACCTTCGCCGTTCCTTCCTACGAAGGCCACTTTCTCACCACGTTTTATTGTGAGATTTACGTTATGGAACACGTTGTGCTCGCCATACGTCTTTGTTACTTCATCACAAATTATGGGGTAGTCACCAGAACGTAGGCAGGGTGGGAATTTCAATCGTAGCGCAGAGGTATCTACTTCATCTATCTCAATAGGTACAATTTTCTCTAATTGTCTGATACGTTGCTGTACTTGTACTGCCTTTGTTGCCTGATATCGGAAGCGTTCAATGAATGCTTTTGTGTCTGCTATCTCCTTTTGTTGGTTCTCGTATGCACGCAACTGCTGTTCTCTTCGCTCTTTACGTAGTACTACATACTCGTCATATTTGACTTTATAGTCTATTACGTGTGAGCATGAAATCTCCAAGGTGCGGTTGGTTATATTGTTTATAAAGGCGCGGTCGTGGCTTACAAGTACCACAGCCTGCGAACTTTGTGACAAGAATTGTTCTAACCATTGTATAGATTCTATGTCCAGATGGTTTGTAGGCTCGTCAAGAAGAATTACATCGTGATGGTGCAACAGTAGTTTAGCCAGTTCTATGCGCATTCTCCAGCCGCCAGAGAACTCAGATGTGGGTCTGTCAAAATCTGTTCGTTTGAAGCCAAGTCCCATTAGCGTCCGCTCCATTTCAGCTTCACAGTCATCTTCGTTCATCATCATGTACCGCTCATGTTCCATGGTGTACCTATCTACCAGTTGCATGTAACTATCTGTCTCGTAGTCTGTGCGGCTCTCCATCTCTCTTTGTAGTCTTGTCACATTTTCTTTTATCCTGTCCACGTCAGCAAAGGCTTTGCGTGTTTCTTCGCGTAGGGTGGTGTCGTTCTGCAACACCATAACCTGTGGCAGGTAGCCTATTGAGGTGTCGTTGGGTACTGATACTGTGCCAGATGATGGTTGTTGTATGCCGGCGAGAATCTTCAGCATAGTTGATTTTCCTGCGCCATTCTTACCTACGAGTGCTATGCGATCACGGTCGTTGACTACAAACGATACGTCCGTGAATAGAGGTTTTATCCCGAACTCAACTTTTAGTCCTTCAACAGAAATCATCACGTTTATCTTGTTTCTATCATTTGTTCCATATCTCCCATGCTCCTTCTGCTTGCAACAACAGCATTTCGAGTCCGTTCTTTGTTATTGCTCCGTGTTCTCGTCCGTTCTTTAGAAAGAGTGTTTCATCGGGATTATATATCAGGTC
>JALFNY010000138.1 GCA_022774105.1 Prevotella sp. | reverse complement strand
GAAATACGAAGAGCATCAACGCAATGTGAGAAAAATCACAATTATAATCCAAATCCAATCCCATAAGGAGGGAATATCCCTTTCCTTACCGTGTGTTATAGGTAGTAGATGCGGAATTTCAGCGTATAAGTTTTCTTCTTGTCAATGCTGTATTTTGTAAGTACTCCTGGTCCGCAGGAACTGTTTCCCAGCCCCATGACGGCGGCATTGAGATGCAGTGTTGTGGCGGTGTGAGCGTGAGGCAGTTGGTAGTCATACTTGGCTGCTGTGATTTCTGCATCGGTGTAAGGTAGTGCGGAGAAACTAAAGCAGTTGTCCACGGCCTCTATGCAGATGGTGCGACGTGGGGAGCGTAGCAACAGCATGGCGCAGTCCTCATGGTTGCCACTGTCTTGTGGACGAGTGTAGTGGGTGTATTGCTCAGGAATAGTACTGGTCCAGTGGGATATTATGGTAGAGGCTTTTCGGTCAGGATAACTATCCCACGGTCCTCGGCCGTACCATTCTATACGGTTGTAGTCAGCGGGCAGGGAGAGTTCTATGCCCATTCTGGGAAGATCAGGGAGTGTATCGTGACAGGTGAAGATGACAGTGTGTTCTTCTACACGTACACCCTTACGTGGCGCGGGGAGAGATACGCTGGTATGTTCCATTGTGATCTTACCGTGTGTATAGCGATACTCAGTAAGGTTAGGCGTTAGTGGTACTACCGTGGGTGAGTCAAGCCTATGCTTGTTCCACTCTTTGGCAATCCAGTTGCCAAAGCCTCGGTCGTTGTCTGTGGGGGCACGGTAGAAGCATCCCTGTATGTTATACGCCTCTTCTGCTGCCTTGGCGTGTGTGGATGTATTACGCATGACATCGTTGATGATGTCCTTGGCAGCGGAGAGCATATTGTCAGACAGTGGCACTTGGTGTGTCGTTAGTGTGTCTCCACGAAGGGTGAGGAAGTGGAGGTTTAGCCTTGAGTCAGCGGTATTGTTGATTTTGAAGTCTGTGATATTTGCTATTACGGCGCTATCGCCGGGTTGTACTGTGGGGAGTGTTATGTTGCCTCGCTGCTTTATCTTACCATTGTGTGTTACTTCATAGTGGCATACGTAGTTGGAGAGACAGAGGTGAGAACTGTGGTTCACTGCCCATATCTCGTTCAGATGTTGTTTTACCCACACGGGTGAATACACGTGCCTTAGTTCGTAGTATTTTGAGGTAGTGCTACGATTGCCAAACACCACACCGTTGAGACAGAAGGCTCCTGAGTTAGGACGGTCTCCAAATGCTCCGCCATATAATGATGCTTTGGTGGAGTCGGGGAGTGTGGTGAGTATTGTCTGGTCTGCCCAGTCCCACACAAAGCCTCCAGCGAGGCGTGGATGGCTGTATATCTCGTCCCAATAGTCTTTGAAATTGCCCATAGCGTTGCCCATGGCGTGGGCGTATTCGCTGGTGATAATAGGGCGAGTGTCATTGTTGCGGTTGGCAATGTCAAGCAGATGCTCCCATCGTGCGTTCTCTGGGCGTTCTGCATCACTATCGGCTGACGTCCCAGGGTTGAGGTATTGCTGCTTTACACGGGGATAGAAGCGGCTCATGATGTCAACGCATGAGGGGTCAGTGATTGCAGATTGTTTGGTTGTTTGCGTGTTTTGTTGTTTCGCCGTTAGGTTACCTGCGGCAAGGGGAGTGGATGGTGTCTGTGCTCCTTCATAGTGTACGGGTCGGGTGGTGTCGAATGTGTGCAGCCAGCCTGCCATGGCAGCGTGATTGGAACCGTAGCCACTCTCGTTGCCAAGACTCCACATTATTACTGAGGGATGGTTCTTATCGCGTTCTGCCATGCGTATTACCCTGTCCATAAAGGCTGCGTTCCACTGCGGGTCACTGGCAAGAATGCCACGGAGACCGTGCGTCTCACAGTCGGCCTCATCCATGACATACATTCCTATGCTGTCACATAGTTCATACCATCGGGGGTGATTGGGGTAATGGCTGGTGCGTACGGCATTGATGTTTGCTCGTTTCATCAACCTTAGGTCTGTGAGCATTGTTCCCTCTTTCATTACGTGACCGCTTTGTGGGTGGTGCTCATGGCGGTTCACACCACGCAGATGTATCTGGCGACCGTTGATGAGTATCATACCGTCTTTTATTTTTATCTCTCTAAACCCTACTTTCTGGGAGACTTGTTGTATGACATTGCCCATGGAATCCCTGAGTTGTGTCACAAGGGTGTAGAGTGCGGGAGACTCTGCTGTCCATAGTGATGGACTGTTTATCCTAATTGCCATACGTCCGGTCTTGCGTTCTCCTCGCTGCGGATACCATTCGTTCATCAGTGAAGCCTTATAGGCCAGATTAAGTATTGGAGTGACGTCTGCCGATGCAGTGCCTACGGTATTGCCTCTGCTGTCAGTGAGTTTTGCGCATATAGTATATCCATCGCCGGTGGCAGTGCCACATACACGCAGTGTGGGGTCTATGTGTAGTGACCAGTATCTATATGAGTCGTCTTCGGCTATTGTGCGTACGGCGAGGTCATGTAATCTGATGTCAGGTGTGTGGTATAGCAGTACGTCACGTTGTATGCCACCAAAGCGCCAGAAATCTTGGTCTTCAAGATAACTGCCATCACTATATTTATATACTTCTACGGCTATCTCGTTCTTGCCTTCTTTGACGTAGGGCGTGACGTTGAACTCGGAGGGTTCAAACGCTCCTTGGCTGTAACCTACTTTCTTACCGTTAATCCATACGTAAAATGCGCTCTGTACTCCCTCAAAGCGTAGGAATACTTGCCCTGTCAACCAACTGTCTGGCAGTGAGAAGGAACGACGGTATTGTCCCGTGGGGTTGCGTTCCTTGTATGTAGTCCAGTTGGTGGGTGGCTCTGTCGTTACCAATGGAGGGTTTATGCGGAATGGATATCCGGCGGAGATGTAGATGGGAGTACCATAGCCCGATGTCTCCCACGTGGCGGGAACGGGGAGTGTGTGCCAACTGCTGTCATTGAATCCCTTGACATGAAAGTCTGGCAGGGCTTCCTCTGGTGTTTTTGTCCAGCGGAACTTCCACTGTCCGTTAAGTGATAGCGTTTGGTCACCGGGCTTAGCGGTGTATGGTAGGAAACTGGCTCGTGCTGCCTCACGGTTGATTTGTAGCACGTGATTATTTTCCCAGTCTTTCTGTGGGGTGGAAGACATTGCTCCTATGATGGGGAGTAGGGGAATAATGAGTGACAGTAGTATTTTTCTCATTGTACTTCAAGGTATTCAAATTCCACATCTTCTGCATTTTCCAGCGTTACTCTGTATGTCCCAGCATTAATTTGCGTACCTGTGGTGGTGCTGATGGTCTTGAACTTCCGTGGGGTTTTAGGAAATGTCATGCTACGATTTACCAATAGCGTTCCACTGCTGTCGGTTACCTTAATGCGTGCGTCAATGTCATTCTTTTTGGTGTTGCGATAACGGAAGCGGAACATATATTCGCGTGCTACGCCGGGAGTGATAGTCCACATTGGTTGTTGCAGGGTGTTGTCAACAGTGTATCGTACTGTGGGGAATGTTTCTGTATCATTGGGTAGAACACTCTTTGGAGTGCGTGCTATGGTGTCTGTATCGAGGCTTGACCAATAGTTTGCGGGAAGGGAGCATGAGGTGTTTGTTGATGACATGGCGATGGGTTTATCAGAAGCAATGGCAATGGCAGAGATAACTGCCTCACCAACTTTTACCTCGGGGAAGGATATGGTTATGTTGCCGTCCTCAGCATCGGCATATACAACTTTCTTATATGCTCCGGCGTATCCTGCCTCTGCCCATAGGTCAAGGTCATCAATTACTGTTTTGCTGCCAATGGCAACGTCAAAGATGCGTTCTCCTTCACAGTCTATGTTTGAACCATAACGTGCTCCGAGCCACGGTTCCGCGAAATATAGTTCTATGCGGTATTTTCCCTCAGGGACGGGAAACGTATATTTCAGGCGATGTCTGCCATAACGGAAGTAAGAGAATAGTGGAGCGTCAGAGGTGCCGTGTATGCTGTCAGTGATATGGCCCTGACTTGCCATGAAGGGGGATAGGCCGAAGGGCTGTGACCATGAGGAGGAGAAGCGTTCGCTATCTTGTTGCCATTTCTGATTATATGTGTCTGTGTATTCGTCTCCACCACAGTTTATGCGGTATATATAGGTGCTGCCGGCATCAGCCTTGATGATGTCACGGTTTCTGTCTGCTGCTGTTGGGATAAGATGAGATACCGTACTGTCAGCATATAGGTTACGATACATATAAAAGGCCTCAGTAGGCTGTTCCCAAGGGGTGAATAGTCCTTTGTGATTGAATGGTCCTACCTTGTCTATACGTCGCAGGCTCTCGTCGGGTTGCACGCGTCCCGGATTCTCATGTGACACGAAAATCCATTGGAAGTGCCCGCAGACGCTGTCAGAGGCTTGCTTTGCCAGAATGGATTTCTGCTTGAGAATGGAGCAGAAAGTGTCCTCGCTGTATTTGTCGCTGCCACGAAGTCCTATGGTTCGCCATGCACCGTATTCCCCGTTAAGCAATTGGTCGGGACGTTTTAGTTCTTCACCATAGTTTGCAATTTCCCCTCCGTATGTGCCGCTCCAGTTCTGTACTACATTCCAGTCGGTGCCTTCTCCACCGTTACATGTTGTCACAGCACGTTGGTTGATGGCGGTGGGGTCCATTTCGCGTATTATGTTTGTACACTCCTCTGCAAAGTCTTTGGGCAGTACGCTCTCGTTTTGTAATCCCCATAGTATCAGGCTTGGGGAGTTTCTCCTTTCCTTGACCCATTGTCGCAGAAGGCGTTTGAAGTTGTCACGGAACAGTGGTGTGTCATACCATATATGTGCAGAGAACTGGCTCCAGAATAACATTCCTTGATTGTCGAGTAGATGCTGGTAATATAGGTTATGAGGTTGGTGTGCCTCACGGAAAGCGTTGAAGCCTGCTTGTCGCATCTGTTTCACACGGGAGGATATTTGCTCGTGGGAGAAGGCATGGCTCTGTCCGAAGACGTGTTCATAGTCACACGTGCCATTGATGAATACAGGATTGCCGTTAAGGAGGAACTGCCGTGTGTCGTTAGGGTTATCCATGCGATGTAAAGGCCATGATATTGAACGTATGCCGTACGCTGTGGATACCTCATCAATGGTTTTGCCTTTGGCATCTTTTATCATAGATACCAGGGTATAAAGATATGGGTCTTCCAAATTCCACCTGTGAGGATTACTGACTGCTGTGCGTTGATGCAGGATAATGGTCTGGCCTGGTGCAATAGTAACATCTTCTGCAAGGCGAAAATACTGTTTGCCGTTGCTATGATTTAGTTTATTGACTACTTGTATCTTTACTGTGTCTGCGGCATAGTTTTTTACTTCGGTATCAATGAAAAGACTGTCACAGGTGGCATTGTTCCATACGTGTACGCCGTAAGGTTCTATGCGTGTTTCACTTGTTGCTATGAGTGATACCGGGCGGAATATGCCGAAGGGCTGACTGCCTTCTGAGAATCCCCATTCAGAGGAACAACCACCGCATACCCACGGCATATCTGTTATCATCTCAGGGTGTTCCACATCTACGATGAGGTTGTTGTCACCAGAGGAAAGTTGGTCTGTAACGTCAAGGGTGTATGTGGTACGTCCTACTGGAACACGTTGAAAACGATGCCCATTGAGAGTGACGGTAGCGTAGGTGCCGATGCCCTCGAAGTGAAGAAAATATCGTTTGCCTGACAGTGGAGAACAGGAGAAGTGTTTCTCATAGCGTGCAGTACCATGAAGATTACCGTGTCTCAACTGTCGGTATCCGTAATAGTCGTCAAAGTTATGTGGTAGTGTTATGCTGTGGGTTGCCGTATCGCCATACACATCTTTCTGATTTGTCTCTACAAGACGTGCTTTCCAATCATCATTGAGTGTGATGGTCTTACGACGTCCCTTCTCCTCTGGTGCGGGGAAATTTACCTCAGAGCGTCCCATCGGTACACTTGTGGCAACTGCAATGCCCCTCTGACCACTCTTGTTTACTGCACAATAGAAGTGATATACAACTCCATCATGTTTCATCACATAACTCTTGTGAGCAAACATATCATCATAGGGCTTGGAAGGATATATAAGATCTTTTCCTTCCCAATCCTGCCAATGAACTAAGTCACGACTTACGGCGAAGGTGTTATAAGCGTTGTATTTACGTGTAGGATTGTAGGCAGAGAAATAGAACATGACATATAGGCTGTCCATGCTTACTATCTGCGCATCACCAGTGATGACACCCGGTGCCTCATGATAGAACACAGGGTTGCCATAACCTGACGGAGAGGTGCGTAGAGGCAAGCGTGTAAAGTGTTTCATATCATCAGATAGAGCAATGCCAATGCGTTCTGCCTTTAGATTATTATCGGGGTTTACACCGCCAGCGTTATAGAACATTACGAAGCGATGCCCAAGGGTCTTCTTTGCATCGTAATATACAGTGCTCTTGTAGTGTGTCATCTTCTCCCACCACTGCGCATCTTTATCGTTTATTGATAATACGGGAGTTTCGCTGTTGTCCCACTCATGGGGAGTGGTAATATCTCCACGAGTAGATGCTATACCTATGTTTAGTGGGGCTCTGACAGCCTCATAGCCTGTTCCTATGCCACCGAAATAGGACATCCAATGCCGACCCTTGTATTTCTTCATGGCATAACTGCCGTTCCATGTCCAGTCTATTAGAGAGGGATAGCCTGCCCTTTGGTTCATGTCCCAGCCTTTCTCTGCATATGACAACAGCCTTCCGAGGCTTTGCCAGTGTAGAAGGTCATCGGAGGTAGCCAGCCATGTCTCATATCCTCTGCCGTCAAGACCGTCTTTACCATTATAAACAACGTATGTCATATACCACCGTCCTTTTTCGCGGTATATCATCGGGCAGTCTATCTTGTGCCCATTGTCTTCGGGGGCTATAACAAGACCATACTTGAATGGGGTCTTTACTTCATCGTATATATGCTGCATTGTCTGTGATGGTATTGTTGTCTGTGCAACAGCATACAGTGGTATCAGCAGGAAAAGGGTAAGAAATTTCTTATACATTATGTCTTTGTTCTTTCTACACTTTTAGTAAAACAGCCAGTCTATCGCTTTGTCCGCACCTGAAAGGCCTGCATCACGTGGTGTAATGGTGTCAGATGTTGCACCCAATACGACAAGTATTCCTTTGGGGAAAGAAACGGTATGTCGGCCTGCGTTGAAGTTGTATTTATGAATATTCATCTGTGGCATACCGTCAATGCGTAATGCTGAGGTGAATTGTGGTTCTGCTTGTCCATAGTCGTTGGCGGTGGCGTCAGTCTCCAACTTTGGTGCCTTTGCATATTTTATTTGGTCATCACGGAAATAACCTACAAGTAATTGTATGGGCTTTTTACAACTAAAGGTTATTACTGTTGCATTTTTACGTTGCCATTGAGCCGGGAATACCATTGCCTTCAAGCCTGCCAGTTCAGGTGCGAAGGCGGTTACGACACTGTCCATATCACTGAATAGACGAACTCCTTTATCTAATGTCACCGTCGTGTAGTCGCCTTCCAGCGTAATGTCTGCTGGAGTTAATGCTTTTATCGTCTCTTCTTTCTCCTCATATAGGCCCTCTTCCTTTGCTCTGAGTTGTGCGATGTTCTTCTTTAGATTCTGCAACTCCTGTTCGTATTTAGGGAGCAGTTCCTCCCATGTCTTCATTTTCCCATCGTCCCCACCAATAGGTATGCGGCGTTGAGCGGTCTGCATGGAGTTAGCATATAGATAAGCATCTTTTGTAAGAGAAACAAGACGGCGGTAGTGTGCTAAACTCTTTGTTAATAATGTTACTGCTGTGTCAAGTTCTGCAATGTCTTTTCCCCATTGGTAGTTAAGGACGTGACGTGCTGCTCTAACTTTCCAACCGAAGGAATAGGCAAATTCACGGTAACAATACATATCGTTCCTTAGACGTGAGAACTCCTGCCTGTTCCTTGTTATATATGGCTCTGCAGCATTTATGGCAGCCACTGCACTGTCACCGTGGGCCTCCGCCTGTGCCACTATGTCAAGGGGTAACTCTCCAATGTGTGGTGTATTCTTCCACTCACGTTCTACGTATTCAATGAGTTTCTCTCCCTCTGGTCCGCAACTCTCGTAGAATCCTGGATAGATGGTGTATTTATAGGGATTCACCAATTGGCTCACGAACATTCCTAATAGCAGTGTCTGTCTGTTACCCTCTGTTATGCCGAAGCGACGAAGTAGTTTCGGTGCTATCTCTCCTGACTCGTCGTATGCTTTCCTTACAAACGCTGCTGTGGCATCAGAAGTTCCGTAATATTCAGCAAGGACATTATCCCAATATGCACTTTCTTGTATTAGGTCACGATGGCAGTTCCATGCGTAACGTCCCCAAACCTTATACCACATCCAGTCACGCTCCAATTGTCGTTCGCGCTTTCCGTCTGGCAGTCTGTCAGCGGTGTAAGGCCAGTCCCAATAACTTGCTTGAGGGTAGAGATGCAATCCATTCGCACCGTGTACATTGTGCATTGCCTGCACTGCTTTTTCAACAAACTGTGGTGATGACCAACGCCATGGCTCGAGGTTTGCCAGGATGTGTACGTTTTCTATGTGTGTGCTTCCAAGGTTGCTTAATGAACGGTGTGTTTCACTCCATGGACCTCTGGGTTGGTATGTTGTGAGTGATTCTCCGTTATATTTGTTCATGGTGTAGAGGTTGTGATACAAGGGTAGTGAGGCGTCCATCACTTTCTTGCAGTCTGTATCATGGGCACGCAGTAGTACTGGTGGCTCGTCAGTGCGTCCAAGGGCTTTCAGACCATCTTTTATGCCTGGTATGATAGTCTTTGTCATCCATTCTACATCGTCATCGTAGGTATCCATTGCCTCACCAAGGCATACGAGAAGTCCTACGTTGGGATATTTCTCTATGAACGCTGCTATTGACTTGCGGGTATAGTCGCTTACTAACGGTGTGATAGGGCGGTTACGGTCTTGTGTCTTCAGTCCATAATGTTCTGCAAAGGGTTTGCTAAGAATGATGTTATAGAACATCTGTATCACGAATATACCTCTTTTGTCTGCCTCTGTTGTAAGGAAGGAGAAGATTTCCTCGTTCTTCTTGAAGGTCTCCTCGTCCACCTCAACGGCAAAGGGATAGTCTTTAAGTCTTACCGTGGATGCGAATGGGTGTCCATTCCATAGGTATAGGCTGTTCATTTTGTTCTCCACAAGCATATCGAGATACTCTATCCACTGCTTCTTGTCGTAGAACCATGGGAAGTTCTCTGGGGTGTATGGGTATTCATATACCTGATGTCCTGGCAGGTATTCTGTTTTTTGTAGTCCGATGCAGGCTCCTCTCAACACCATCTCTGGTGTCTCTGCCAGTGATGATACTGCGTCCAGTCTTTTTGCACACCGCACTCTGTCAGCGTATTCCACACAGCCGTAAATCACTCCTGTGCCGTCACTGCCGCAGATGCTTACTGTCTTCTTGTTTGTCTCTATCTTGTATGCCTCTTTGGTGTTGTCGATACCTTTTTTTGTGATAGACAGTGTTATGTGGTAGTCTGCTTTACGTTTATTGTTTGTCACAGTGTAATTGTAACTTGTTAGTTTGTCGCTAAGGTATTTAGCGGCATACTCCATCCTGTTGCTGACTTCACCTTCTGTTGAGATGCAGACTGTTTGTGCATAGAGTATATGGACTATACATATTAAGAGTAAAAAAGTTGATAGTCGTTTCATTGTGGTTTAGTTGTTTATTTGTTTAGTTCTTTGCAAGCAAAGCGGCAGAGCCGAGCGGTTTGGATGGTTATTTGGTAATGAACTATGAGCGAGGTACTCATAACTTATAATTCGTCACTACACAACTAATCCACCCAGCAACAGATAATCGCTCATCACTCATTAAGGTCACGCTGCTTTCCTGCTATTGTAGAACTTATTATGTTCTTCTGTGTCTGTGATATGTATCCCTTTGATGCGTCTATCACGATAAGTACGCCGTCCTTTGCCTGTCCTACGTTCTTTACTGGCATAAACTCTGCGTGCTTCTCTGTACTGGTACCTATGAAGGTCAGCGTTCCATTTGAAGCGTCCATCCACCATATATTTTTCTTTTTTCCAGAGATAAGTGAAAGGTCAATGTGCATTGGTACACCGTTATAGTTATATACCAATATATAGTCTTTACCTCGTGTGGCGATAAGACGGTCATATTGTGTGCCATTCGTTCCGGTTATTACCTTCTGGTCTGGCACACGTTCCAGGTAAGGGAACGCCAGCATCAGGCTTTTCAGATATTTCATTTGGTTGAATCCTGGGTCTTCCAATGCCTGATACCAACTCTTCTCCTTCCCGTCGCTGCCGTAACTGGTAGGGTATCCTGGTTTCAGCATCTGCATTATTGCATTATGTCCGTATGTGTGACCGCATGCGCCTGCAAAAACGCTCCAGTAGGCGTAGCGTCGCACGTCATAGTCCTGCCAGCGTTCTTCGTTAGCATCATGCAAACCTTTTGGTATGTCCTCATAACTTGGTTCTGCGTCAAGCACTGGTTTCATAGGCTTATAGGCCCATGTAGAATCCACATACATCCAGTTGTCTTCTTCTGTATTATCTGGAATAGGGTAGTTGGCGTTACCCATGCGTTGCCCATACTTGCGGTGTCCACTCTGGAATGTGTGGAAGTCCAGCCACTGTGCCTTGCTCCACCAACGTGCGGAGGTGTAACGCCCACGTGGATGGTAGGTCATAATGTGGTTTTTGTCTGTTGCCTTGATGCTTGTTGCCATAGCCTCCCATATCTCGGGGTGTATGTCGCCCTGTATGTCACCACCCATTATCCATACTATGTTAGGGTATTTGGCATAGCGTTGTCCGAGAAACTCTCCGTACTCCTTTGCTTGACTGGCGTTAATGTTACCGTTTTTTATCTGTGAGCCCCAGATGGCTACCATACCTATATATATGCCGTTCTGTCTTGCCAGTTCTACTATATAGTCAAGGTGATCCCAATAGGAATACAGGCCGTCAGGGTCTGCCTTAGACATATCCCAGCCGTGGGGGTGTGATGGCTGACCGTAGATATTTATTGCGGGAACATTGTCTATTACTTGTATTTGTACTATATTGTATCCC
>JALFNY010000130.1 GCA_022774105.1 Prevotella sp. | reverse complement strand
TGCAATCAGTGAAGAAGCTTTTAATGCAATAGGACTTAAACGAGGTGCAGTTGCACATGTTCAAGGAAGCGCAGGTGTTACTGAAGGATGGGAAGCTGAGTGTAAAGTTCTACTTACAGAATACGATCAATGGGAGATTGTAGTTGACGTACTACCAGAACTCCCTGTTCATGCGGTTATTGGTATGGATATTATATCAACAGGCAACCTTTCACTTACGTATGAAGAAAGTGGATATACTTTTAGATTTGAACAATTATAAAAAGTATAGCAGAGATGCTCCCTTCCGCCTTTTACCGCCTTTCACCGTCAAATAAGTTTGTCGGAAAGCATATTAAAAATAGTTATATCACTGATAGTCAATACAGTAAGGCGCTTTTCGACGAAGAAGAGTATTAAAAAAACAATAATACTTAGAACACTTAACAACCAACGATATAAACAAATAAGTTTAATATATATCGTTGGTTGTTTATTATTGCTCTCTACTGCAATTCGGAAAAAGGCCCTATTCTTTTTCCTGCAAGAAGACCCTGCAGAATTAATATTCCACCTAAGACAGAATGGCTGCATACCTAATCCATCACTCTTGGGCAGGCAGTGTAAAGATTTTTACCCTGATATATAAAATAGTAAGAACTGTTGTTTTATGAAACTGACGTAAAATTTATCTTAAAACACTTTGTAATATCGATTTTTCTTGTTACCTTTGCATTATGAACACAAAAAAAACAAGGCCATTATATATTCTTTTTACAATAAGTTTGTTGTGGATTATATTACCACAAAGTTCCAAAGCCCAACAATATGAATGTGAGGACACGTGCGACCATGTGCATGGTATTGATATTTCGCATTATCAAGGTGAGGTATTTTGGGAAACCGTTGGTGAGAATACTAAAATGGCTTACGTATATATCAAGGCAACAGAGGGGGGTGATCGTATTGATGCCAGATACGAGCAGAATCTATTGATGGCGCATCAGTACGGCCTTAAAGTCGGTTCTTACCATTTTTATCGTGCCAAGACACCACAGGAAACACAACTGGCAAACTTTGTTTTGCAGTGCAGACCGAGCGAGCAGGATTTGATTCCGATGATTGATGTGGAGACAACATCCGGCTTAGCAGAGGAAGAATTCTGTGATTCGTTGTTTAAGTTCCTTGACCTGATAGAGCAGACATATAAGCAGAGACCTCTGATATACACTGGTACAAATTTCTACAACAAATACCTTGCAGAGAAACTCGATCGCTACCTGATAATGATAGCACAGTATTCAGAGCGTGAACCAGTGTTGGTAGATGAAAGGGATATTACACTATGGCAGTACACTGGCAAAGGACATCTGAACGGAATAAAAGGATATGTTGACAAAAGTCGTTTTATGGGAAATCATAAATTGCGAGAACTGAAATTCCGCCACAGGCGAGGGGAAATGTGAATATGGCTCGCATTAGTTGACACCCCTGCCCTATCCTATGTAAAACATCGTATCTATTCTAAAAAATAACAATATGTCATTGATGAAATGTCCGGAATGTGGACAGCAGGTGAGCGACAAAGCGGATTTCTGTCCTCACTGCGGAATAAAAATAGCAGGATATGTGACCCCTGCAAGCCCTAATGATCAGGGATATACTTCATCACATAAACAGAGATCAGAGGATAATACTGTCTCAAAAGACAGGGAGAAAAGGGGAGGATATGTACTACCTCTTATAGTGTTCACAATAATAGCGTTGATTATTGTGGGTGCATCTATATATTATAAAACTACGCAGTCAGAGCGGGAACAGAAGGAATTCGAATACGCAATGCAAAGTCATGACCCAATGGTGATGCAGATGTTCCTTTCCAAATATGCAGACGCCCCACAGGAACATAGAGATTCTGTAAACAAAAGATTTGGAGACTTAATACAACTTCAGAATGATTGGAACAATGCTGTTGTTAGTGGTACAAGGGCGGCTCTGGAAGAGTTTTTGAAAAAGCATCAAGATTCTCCCCACCGTGGAGAGGTATTGAACAAGATAGATTCTATTGATTACGAAATAGCGAGCAGAGAGAATACAATCGCTGCATACAATAGGTATTTGCAACTTCATCCAGATGGTAAATATGCAGGTCAGGTGCAGAATAGTATTGAGGATAAAAAGATGACGGAGTTGCAACCTGAGGAGGAGGCAATGGCAAGAGCAGTATGCAAGCGTTTTTTTCAAGCAATAAATGCGCGTGAGGAAAATAAACTATTGGAGACGGTAACAGATTGTCTTACAGACTTCCTTAACCGAAAGGATGCGTCAAGTGCTGATGTAGTAACCTTTATGAACAAACTATACAAGGAAGATGTCACAAACCTTAATTGGCACATTCTTGATGATTTCAAGGCAGAGAAGGTAAAGAAAGAAGACAATACATACAACGTAAAGGCGGTGTTTAGTGCAGAGTTGAAAATAGAACGCACGGACACTTCTAAGGAAAAATACGGAAAATACATTGTCACCTGTGAGATATCACCAGAAGGGAAAATCACCAGACTTAACATGAAGAGGTTATAGAGAACTCAGGAGACAGTATAGTAAGTCCAGGAATTAAACCAGATACAAGAATATTACATAGACACAAACCATGAATCTCAGATGGGAAATAGGACAGACCTCGGTACAACAAGAGGCGCAGGCTGTGGGATTGGCAGAGAAAATGAACATCTCGCCTATCCTCTCTAAACTATTAATCAAGAGAGGCATCACCACGGAGTCGGCGGCTAAAAGGTTTTTCCGTCCACAACTTGGTGACCTGTTGAATCCCTTTCTGCTGAAGGACATGGACATAGCTGTTGACAGATTAAACGACGCAATAGGCCATAAAGAACGAATTATGGTTTATGGAGACTATGATGTTGACGGATGTACGGCCGTGGCTCTGACATATAAGTTTATTCAACAGTTTTATAGCAACATAGACTATTATATACCTGACAGGTATGACGAAGGCTATGGACTTAGTAAGAAGGGAGTGGATTATGCGAAATCACAAGGAGTAAAATTGATTATAATCCTTGACTGTGGTATAAAAGCATACGAAGAGATATCATATGCAAAAGAACAAGGCATAGACTTCATAATATGTGACCATCATATGCCTGATGAAAAGATGCCCCCAGCAGTTGCCATACTTAATCCTAAGCGAGCGGATGATACATATCCCTTCAAAAATCTGTGTGGTTGCGGAGTTGGTTTCAAGTTCATGCAGGCTTTTGCAAAGAACAATGGTATTCCTTTTTCAAAATTAATGCCATTACTTGATTTATGCGCTATTAGCATAGCAGCAGACCTGGTGCCAGTGACTGACGAGAACAGAATACTTGCATATCATGGTCTTAAACAGATAAATCAGAATCCTTCAACAGGTGTACAGGCAATATTAGACATATGCGGACTTGCAGAAAGAGAGATTACTATGGGCGACATAGTTTTCAAGATTGGTCCACGACTGAACGCATCGGGAAGAATGGAAAATGGCAGGTTGTCAGTAGATTTACTGGTACAAAAGAACCTTGACATAGCAAGGTCGATGGCAAAGCACATAAACGATTATAACGAGCAACGAAAGGATATAGACAAACATACAACAGAGGAAGCAAACAACATAGTAGCCCTGTTGGACAGACAAGAACATACCAACTGTATTGTATTGTGTGATGAAAACTGGAATAAAGGAGTAATAGGCATCGTCGCGTCACGACTGACAGAGATGTATTTCAAGCCAACAATAGTATTGACAAAAGACGGATCGTATGCAACAGGATCTGCACGGTCTATATCTGATTTTGATATATATACAGCAATAAAAAGTTGCCGTGATCTCCTAATTAACTTTGGCGGACACACACACGCTTGTGGCATGACAGTGAAATGGGAAAATGTGGCAGAGTTCACAAGAAGATTCAAGGAGTACGTAGATTGTCATATCAATATAAGCCAGACAGAGCCAGCATTGAAGGTAGATTCCGTTATTGATTTCGCAGACATCAACAAGAGGCTGTTTCATGATCTAAAACGCTTTGCTCCCTTTGGGCCAGGAAATACAAAACCAGTGTTCGCAACAAAGAACGTATATGACTTTGGTACTTCAAAGGTGGTTGGTAGGGAGCAGGAGCATATAAAATTGGAACTCGTTGACTCCAAGTCTCCTTCTGTGTTGAATGGAATTGCCTTCGGACAATCTGCAGCAGCACGATTCATTAAGTCACGACGTTCTTTTGATATAGCATATACCATAGAAGAGAACGTATATAAACGCGGTAATATACAGTTGCAGATAGAGGATATACACATTTGACCAGAAGCATACTACTCCTTATAATAATAAAACCTCATTATGTCCGAGACACTCTATAAGCAAACCCTTAAACAATACTTCGGATATGATTCTTTCCGAGGAATACAACTTGACATTATCAAGAGCATTGCAGCAGGGCATGACACATTGGGACTTATGCCCACAGGCGGAGGAAAGAGTGTCACCTTTCAGATTCCTGCACTCGTGATGCAGGGAGTATGTATTATCATCACTCCTCTCATATCTCTAATGCAGGATCAAGTGGAGCACCTGAAAGCCAAGGGAATCAAGGCGGAAGCCATACACTCGGGGCTCGGTTATCAAGAAATACAGAAAATTCTTGATAATGCTATTTATGGAGCGGTAAGGTTCCTGTACGTTTCACCAGAGAGACTTTCACATAAACTATTCCTTACAAAACTACATTATATGCAGGTAAGTATCATCACAGTTGATGAGGCACACTGCATTTCACAGTGGGGATATGATTTTAGACCGTCATATCTATCTATTAGTAAGATAAGGGAAGAACTGCCAGATGTTCCTGTACTTGCTCTCACTGCCACAGCTACCCCTGCGGTTATAGAAGATATACAAGAAAAACTGTCATTCGGTAAATACTCTGACAAGCGTCCAAATGTTTACCGAATGAGTTTCCGGCGTGATAACATATCATACGTTGTTAGACATACAGAGGACAAAGATACAGAAATGTTGCACATACTCCGTTCTGTGCAAGGAAGTGCTATCGTATATACCCGTAACAGGGATAAGACAAAGGAGGTAGCAAAGCAGTTGTGCGATGCCAGCATATCTGCAACATATTATCATGCGGGACTTGATATTGCGATAAAGGATCGTAGGCAGAAACTATGGCAGGCAGACGAAACACGTGTAATGGTTGCAACCAATGCTTTCGGTATGGGCATTGACAAACCTGATGTCAGACTCGTCATTCATCTGGATTGCCCAGATTCGTTGGAAGCATATTTCCAAGAAGCAGGAAGAGGAGGACGAGATGGAAAACGCTCGTATGCTGTCTTGCTATACAACAAAGGTGATAGGCATAGAATGACTAGACACTCACGGCAGGCTTTTCCACCAAAGGACTATATTAGGAAGGTATATGATAATCTTGCATACTTCTTTGAATTGGCAACAGAAAGCGGAGAGGGAGCACGTTATGAGTTTAACGAAGATCTTTTCTGTGTAAGATTCCATCATTATCCGACACAACTGGAATATGCTCTTGCCATATTACAGAACGCTGGATACATACATTATGAGCAAGATCCAGACAACAAACCGCGAGTGCAGATTGTTGCTACAAGAGAGGAACTATACTATATTCCCAACATGTCTCGACAAGAGAATGACGTTATAACCTCGTTGCTTAGATACTACGGTACATTATTCATAGACCTAACATACATAGATATTAGTCTATTAACAAGAAAAACAGGTATGACAGAGCAACAGATTCATGTTATATTAAAGACATTGGCTCAAAGAGGTGTGATACGCTATGTACCAAGGCGCAACGTACCAACAATAACCTTCATACGTCAGCGTGTTATATCAGAACGGTTAAGTATCGGAAAAGATATATACGAGAAACAGAGAGACAGATTGGTAGAGCGCATCAACGCTGTGTTAGATTATGCAGAGACACAAGGTGTATGTCGGCAAAAAATGCTGTTAGAGTATTTTGGAGAGAAGAGTTCAGAGGACTGCCACCACTGCGACATCTGCATAGATAGTAAACAGAATCATTCTGAGGGGAGTAATGATGCTTTACAAACAATTGTGGGAATACTTTCAGACAAAGAACCACATTTACTTTCCGAAATACGTTCCCTACCAATACCACGGGATAACCTCCATGATGCGCTTGAGACGTTAATACAGGAGAAGTGCGTGACCATTGACGGACCGTCTATAATATTACGAGAAGGTAGATAAGAAGCATGAAAACAAAATTTCTATGACAAAAGTTTGGCTAATCCAATATTATTCAGTAATTTTGCATACAATATGCCATACATGAATTTTAACCTGACTTTTAATTTCCTTGACATAATTGTGAAGGGAATGATTGTGGGCATTATCTGCTCGGCTCCTATGGGACCAGTAGGTGTGCTATGTGTGCAGCGTACCTTGAACAAGGGACGATGGTACGGCTTTGTAACAGGAATTGGTGCTACAATCAGTGACCTTATATATGCTATGCTTACAGGATTTGGAATGAGTTTCGTTATGGAGCTAATCGTTAATCCACAGAATAAGTTCTTCCTGCAAATATTTGGTAGTATTCTTCTTTTCATTTTTGGAGTATATTGTTATCGCACAGACCCACGAAAGAAAATTCATCAAGGAAGTAAGAAGATAAAAGGTACGTTGACACACAATCTCATTACAGCCTTCCTTGTTACTTTCTCTAACCCACTAATCATATTCCTGTTTCTTGCAACCTTTGCGCAATTTGCGTTTATTGTCCCAGATCACCCTATTGAGATGTCATTGGGTTACCTCAGCATTGCTGCTGGTGCATTGTTATGGTGGTATGGACTAACATGGCTGATAGACAAGATAAGAGCATATTTCACCATGAATGCTATTGTTATAATAAATAGGATAATTGGTACCATTGTCATGGTATTCTCTTTCGCAATATTCATAGGTACAACATTCAATCTTTATTCCATTTACTGATTATAAATGTTCATATCACAACAACTACGCAAGACAAATATAGCCGAATACATATTATATATGTGGCAAATAGAAGACATTATACGTGCTTACGGATGTGACCTCACTCTTATACGTAAGGATTATATCTCACGTTTTGACCTAACAGAAGAACAACGTGAAGAAATGATAGACTGGTATGGCAATATCATACGCATGATACGCGAGGAAGGATTGACACACGGGGGACATATACAAATAAACAACATAGTGGTACAACAGATATCGGAACTACACGCGCAACTTATGCAGTCACCTAAGTTTCCTTTCTATAATGCAGAATATTACAAGGTGTTACCATTTATTGTAGAATTAAGAAGTAGAGGAAACAAAGATATAAGTGAGATAGAAACCTGTCTAAATGCCCTTTATGGTGTTATGATGCTTAGATTACAGCATAAGGAAGTCACAGTTGCTACAGAGAATGCTGTAAAAGAGATTACCACCTTCCTTGGTATGCTTTCTGATTATTATAAGAAAGACAAAGAAGAAGGAATCAAAGAACTAATGAACGACGAGATATAAACTATAAACCAAAATACAAATGAACCCAGAGATAGAACGCAGACGTACTTTTGCCATCATCTCCCACCCTGATGCCGGCAAGACAACCCTGACAGAAAAGTTCCTCCTCTTCGGCGGACAGATACAGGTGGCAGGAGCAGTAAAAAGTAACAAGATACGTAAGACTGCTACATCAGACTGGATGGATATTGAGAAACAACGTGGCATTTCCGTCTCTACGTCTGTCATGGAGTTTGACTACCTTCCCGCTTCCGATGACATAACAATAGCCCCATATAAGGTTAACATACTCGATACACCAGGACATCAGGACTTTTGCGAAGACACATACCGCACACTTACAGCTGTTGATTCTGCAATTATTGTTGTTGACGGAGCAAAGGGCGTAGAGGCACAAACACGCAAATTGATGGAGGTATGCCGTATGCGTAACACACCCGTCATAATCTTTATTAATAAGATGGATCGTGAAGGACGTGACCCTTTCGACCTTCTCGATGAACTTGAGGAGGAACTACACATAAAGGTACGTCCACTATCGTGGCCCATCAATCAAGGTGCAAGATTCAAAGGGGTATATAACATATATGAGCAGCAACTAAATCTATTCACTCCTGACAAGCAACGTGTTACAGAGAAGATTACTGTAGATATTGCATCTCAGAGTCTCGATGCACAAGTGGGCCAGGATGATGCCGAAAAACTCCGTGAGGACCTTGAACTTGTGGAAGGCGTATATCCGGAATTCAATGTGGAGGCCTACCGCTCCGCAGAGACTGCACCTGTATTCTTTGGTAGTGCTCTTAATAATTTTGGAGTACAGGAACTCCTTGATTGTTTTGTTAAGATAGCACCATCACCAAGACCTACTAAGGCAGAAGAACGAATGGTAACGCCAGAGGAATCTAAATTCACGGGCTTTATATTTAAGATAACAGCTAATATTGATCCTAACCATCGTTCCTGTATAGCATTCTGCAAAGTATGTTCGGGAAAGTTCCAGCGCAATCAGCCATATCTACATGTAGGCCTTAATAAAACTCTTCGTTTTTCCTCGCCAACACAGTTCATGGCACAAAGAAAATCCACAATAGACGAGGCATGGGCGGGAGATATAGTAGGACTGCCTGACAACGGCATATTCAAAATCGGTGATACTCTGACAGAGGGGGAACAGCTACATTTCCGTGGGCTGCCATCATTCTCACCTGAGATGTTTAAGTACATTGAAAATGATGACCCAATGAAAGCCAAGCAATTCCAGAAAGGATTGGAGCAACTGATGAACGAAGGTGTTGCACAACTTTTTGTCAACCAGTTTAATGGACGTCGCATAGTAGGAACGGTTGGACAACTTCAATTCGAGGTAATACAATACAGGTTAGAGAATGAGTATAATGCAAAATGTCGATGGGAACCTATACATCTACATAAAGCATGTTGGATAGAAAGCGATAACAACGCAGAACTTGACAACTTCAAGAAAAGGAAGTATCAGTATATGGCAAAGGACAAAGATGGACGTGATGTCTTTCTTGCGGACTCGGCATACGTCCTTTCTATGGCGCGACAAGACTTTGAACATATAAACTTCCACTTTACCAGTGAGTTCTGATCACGTACATCATAAATAATGAAAACAGCCTTAGGTAAGAATCCAAAGGCTGTTTTTCATTATTTATGAGTATTGTAAAATCAAGATAATTATACTAATTTTGCACCGTCATAATAAGATATCAGACTACGACAAACTGATTGCTTGTTACCCAACTTGAATAACGTTAAACTAATAAGAGTTCTAAACCTATGTCTCCCAACATCTATCCACTTAGGACTGCCGCATCATTCCTGCTTGTTTTATTCATTATGCCATTAGGACATGCACTGATGATTCTTATGGAACATATCATCCCTCCCTCAGCCATACACTACTGTGCCTTTTCTATGGGAACAGTTGGCTTCCTGATAACCATAGTAGGTGTATTTATAAAGGGCGATACCAGACAAACAATGTACGGTCTCTTTGGTGCATTATTATTTTGGACGGGCTGGGTTGAGTTCCTTCTCGCCTATTATGCTCAGCGGTACGGTGCACATTGTGACCTTGTAGGAAATGGGATAGTTCAAACAACTACGACCTACGTCAATGGCATAGGCGTAAGTCACGAATATCTAATAAATGGCATTCCTATGGAACAATACACTACATCTGAACTTAGGGCTATACGTGGCAGTCGTGCTGAGTATCTCATAATGCCATCTTCCTTCGGATTCTTCATGATGTTTGCATTGATATACATCTTTAGTATTCGCACTGGGTGTCATGCGATCAACTGGTGTCAGAAGAAACTGTTCCGTGACAAACGTGACATAGTGGTTGCAAGACCAATAACACGTCACATAAGTATTGTAACATTCATGGAACTCACCACCATGATGTGGCTGTCATACCTTGTGCTTATGTTCTGTTATGACCCAGTATTCCTTGGAGATTCCCATCTTGTCACGATTATATTAGCCATAGTATGTACTGTGGGTTCATTGTTTATGCTTCGTCGCGAACTGCATATAAGGTCATGGGGAGCAAACATAAGAATGGCAATAGCTACGGTAATAGTTTTCTGGACTGCCGTAGAAATTGTGGCACGCAATGGTTATATCACAGAGATATGGGTTGCCCCGATGAACCATGTCCTTGAAATGACAGCCATACTCATTGCCTTTATAGGGCTTGGAATTTATCTCTGGAACAGAGAAGTTAAAATGAAAGATTAAACCTTAAATTTGCTCAGTATGATTATCTATCTAAACCTTACTGGTGCGACTCCTGTTCTTAGGAAAAGCGAGTACGGGTAGTAAGGTCCTGAGTACCTCTTCTGCCTTGTCCTTGTGCTCAATGTTAAGGATGTAATGTTCCTTTGCCCCAGAATATGGGCAACCATATTCCGCATCTTTCATCATGGCATCTATTACATGGTGTTTCTTAATGTATGCAGTATTATCACAAACCAACACCGCAGGTTTCTCATCTACATACACCAGATAGTCGCCAAACATCTTTCTTGTCCGCACTATACCTAACCCAGACAGTTGTTGGCAAACATATTCTATATAATCTGCTGTGCATGCCATTTATTTCTCCTCCGCAAAATATCTCCACAACGGTGCTACCATCAATGATTGCATAATTTCACCATGCTGCAACAACTGCATAAGTTCCTCACGGCTAAACAAGTGAACACGAATATCCTCAGAATCATCAAGATGTTGCGTAGAGACAAGTTTCACGTTACGTGCTATGAAGGTGTGGCTGAGGTTGTTCATAGATGTTGGATTAGCAGAAAGCACCATAAACTCTTCCCACTCTCCTCCGCCATATCCAGTCTCTTCAAGCAACTCACGCTGTGCAGCAACAAGTACATTATCGTCCGAATTTTCCATCACTCCTGCACATAATTCAAACTCCACTATGTCAAGTCCATGACGGTATTGCTCCACCATAACAAACTGCCCTTCTTCTGTTATGGCGATAACATTCAACCATGTAGGATATTCCAAAACATAGAACTCTGGTACAATCTTACCGTTCGGCATCTCTAAGGTGTCCTTGCGTGCTGTAAGCCAAGGTCGCTTTATGATGTATTCAGAGGATAAGGTTTTCCATCTTTCAATTTGCATATCTGTTTATTCGTGGTTTAGTTGTTTAGTGGTTTGGTGGATTAGTGGTTTGGTTCTTGCATTGGCAAGCGTCTCTGCGTGCCGAACTATTTTGTTATTTAGCAATGAGCAGATGTGCGCCACTAACAACCAAACCTCTAATCCACCAAGCCACTAAACGACAAAAGATCTAATCTATCCTTTCCATGAACTTCTCCTTGTCAACGATGAAACGTAAGTGTTCGCCCTCGCCTATCAGTCCGTTCTCGTCAGAGGCATATACTTTGAATCTAAGTTTTCGTCCTTCTATGGCAATCAATTCTGCTGTGGCTGTTACAGTATGACCAGGGCCTGTAGGCTTTATGTGTGACGAGGAAATAAATCCGCCCACGGTCGTTTGACCGTCTGCGAGTTCATTTCTAACCGCCATCATAGCAGCGTTCTCCATTAAAGCCATCATCATAGGCGTGCCAAGAACTTCCATGTCTCCACTGCCAACGTTGCAGGCAAGATGTTTATCTTCCACCACAATGGTGCTTGTATGTTTCAGTTCTGTCTGCATCGCCTATTCATATCCGTTAGGGTTATTCTTTTGGAAGTTCCAAGAATCACGGCACATATCCTCTATGCCAAACTGTGCTTCCCAACCCAGTTCAGCCTTTGCCTTTGCTGGGTTGCAATAACAGGTAGCAATATCTCCTGGACGTCGAGGCTTGATAGAGTAAGGTACTTTCAGCCCGTTTGCCTTCTCAAAAGCCTTAACTACATCAAGCACAGAGTAACCGTGGCCTGTACCGAGGTTGTATATTGCAAGCCCTGCCTTGTTCTCTATCGCCTTTAATGCTGCAACGTGGCCCGCGGCAAGATCACAAACGTGAATATAGTCGCGCACACCCGTTCCGTCCGGAGTGTCATAATCGTTGCCAAACACCCCAAGTTCCTTTCTTATTCCGATAGCGGTCTGCGTTATATAAGGCATCAGGTTATTTGGAATACCATTGGGATTCTCACCAATAAGTCCGCTACTATGCGCACCGATAGGGTTAAAGTAACGCAGCAATACCACGTTCCATTCCCTGTCTGCCTTCTGAACATCTATCATTACCTCCTCTAACATAGACTTTGTTTGTCCGTAGGGGTTTGTA
>JALFNY010000105.1 GCA_022774105.1 Prevotella sp. | reverse complement strand
AGTATGATGTTGCTAAGAGGCCTCTTTTGTGGTGTAATCAGGTGCTTTTCTCTTTGTTAAAGACGGCTTTTTGTGTTGCTATGAGGCTTATTTCTTGCGCTGTTACTGGGTAGATTATGTCGTAAATGGCGTCTTGATTTCTGTTTTTTGGCACTTTATTGGAGTATAATTGCCGATTTCGTCTGTTGTTAAGGAAACTTTAACTTTTGGAGGTTAGAAGGTTGTGGGTTGTAGGTTGGGAGGGGTCTGCCAGTGCAGTGATAGTCTTATCCTCCGCACCTTATGGCCAACAACTTCCCGATCTACAACCTACAACCTCCTAACCTCCAATCCACAACCTTCTAACCTTTACAAGGCTATTTTATACAGTATTGCGTTTTGCAGCACAACGGAGGAGTTTGTGCAGAAGAAGATGACGCCCTTTGTAGGTGTCTTTACCTCGCTTATCACGTCGCCGTTGTAGGGATTTATTATCCGTGCGATGGTTTCGTCTTTCTGAACCACGTCTCCTGCCACTTTCAGTTGTTGCAGCAGTCCGGCGTGTTCTGCCTTGATGCTTTGCATGGTCTCCTCTTCTAACAGTATGGATTCGTAACCAGAGGAATATGACGGCACACGCTTTATGATGCTTGTCTTATGCAGAAACCTCATCACCGCATCAACACTCTGCTGTGCCGTCTGTCTGTTTATCCTGTCTGTATGGCCAGAGTACAGAGAGAAGGCCTTGCAATTCCATATCTGCCAGTTGTAGTTCAGTAGGGCAGTGTCAAACGGTAGGGGCTTGTGTATGGTGATGAACGGCAGGCCGAAAAGCCTTGCTTCGTTGACTGCCTCGTACCCTGTCTTTAACATTCGGATATGCGGTACGAAGTCGCCGGGTACGTAGAAGGATGCGAGTTGTATGCCGTACTTGTAGTTTTTGATAGTGTCAAAGACAGCAGCGGCAATCCTCTGTGTTGTCTCTCCCTTGTCGTAACCGGGGAACATACGGTTGATGTCAGTATTGTCCATTGCCCAGAATCGTCTCTTCACGTTGAAGGAGAAGGGGTTACAGGAGGGAATGACGAGTATTGACTTGCCTTTCACCAGTTCATCGTCATCTTCCAGCCGTTTCAGTTCGCTGACAATCTGCGCACATACGTACTGTTGGTGTATTTCATCGCCACGCATTGGACCGACGATGGCTATTGACGGCTCTCCCTCCCCGAAGGAAAAGGCTTTTATTCTGAAGTCGTCCCTGTATGTGGACCTCATCTGAAATATTGTTGTCTCTTTCATTTCTCTGGTTGTTTGTTGAATATCCGTGCCATTAGTGAGCCAGCATACACTATCGGGTAGGCTCTTATCGTGAACAGGTAGCCGTCTTCTGGCGTTCTGACCTCACTGAGAATCTTACCTTCCAACGGGTCAACGATAGTGCCGAGCAGGTCGCCCCTCTTCACCTCGGTGCCTGTATGCATCTCTGTTAGGAACACCCCTGAGGTATCAGCGTTAAGGAATGACACCACGTCACCCTTGCATATCTTAGGCTCTTCGAACGGTTCGTGATTTGCCGGACCGTGCCATAGGCCCATTTCTCTCATCAGATTGAATATTCCGTCAACCAGTTTAAGGCACATCTTATGGTTGATACGCTGTCCTACACCCAGTTCCACCACAAGGCATGGCGTGCCTGTAGAGTTAAGGGAATGGGCAAGAGTGGCTTCAAGCACAGTTGCAGCATCGTGAATCCATATAAAGTCGATGCCGAGGTACTTGGCCACAGGTACGAGGTCTTTCTCGTTTAACACGTTGATACGCACCTGTGGCGTTTCCCGAAGATATAGATTAGAAGAATGAATGTCCAATACCATGTCTGCCCCTTGCAGATCTTCTATTATGGTGTGGGCTGACTGCTCAGCCATTGTACCGTCAGGGTCGCCGGGGAATATCCTGTTCATGTCCAGATCGAAGTTGGGTATGCCTCGCTGTATGGTGTCTATCCCGAGCGGATTGAGGGCAGGATATATCTCAACTGTGCCGTCAAGATACTGTAAGTCCTTTTGTATCCTCCTTGAAGTTTCATAGCAGATCAACTGGCCTTCCAGTTCATCACCGTGCGTTCCCGTCACTATGCAGAAACGTTTCTTGCCAGAACCGCTTGTAAGGACGTTCTTGCGTATAAGGAAATGCTCGTCAGCAGGCATCTCCGTAGAAACTATTGTCTGTATCATATTGGTTGTTTAGTTGTTTAGTTGTTTGGTTGTTTGGTTGTTTGGTTGTTTCAGGGGGTTGTCGTTTCGTTGATTGGTTGTTTCGGGGATTCGTGGTTCCTGTTGCTTAGTGGCCATGATGTTAGGTAGTAGGAATAGTTCCTGCTGTTCCCGTTCCACCTTTTGGACGTTCTGTCCGTCTGACTATCCCTCTAAACAACCAGATTGTCAAACCACCAGACCGCCAATCTGCTTTATAACGCTACTACTGTGACGCTTATCTCTGTCTTCTGTGATGTTACCCCGGTGAACAATCCCCTGTCAACAGTACAGTCAAGAGCATCGCGTCCATGTGCCAACTTTATGTAGCCGCTATATATAAAGGTGTCATGCGTAGGGTCAATGGCTCTCCATGCGTACCCGTCGTACACCTCTACCCATGCGTGTGTCACCCCCTCGCCAATGATAAAGCCATTGGCGTAGCGTGCTGTTATGCCGTGCAGACGGCAGAGGGACACCATTATGTGTGCGTAATCCTGACACACTCCCTTCTTCATTGCGAACGCCTCAGCGGCTGTTGTGGTGATGCCAGTGGATAAAGGACAGTATTCTATCATGCTGTTCACCTTCTTACTGATAAGCAATGCCTTGTCGTAAGGTGTCATGCCCGCTGCCTCTATGCCTTCAATAACAGTCTCTTCCATCTCTTTTGAAGGAATGGTGAGCCGTGAGGGAATCCTGTAATAAGGTGCAGGAGAGAAGTCGGGGATGACATATTCGCCCTGTGCCACGATGCCAGATGATACGTAAGCGAGTGAGGAGTGGGGTATCATAGTGCCTCCGTAGATTATCCTGTTACCGTAAGCATCAAAACCTCGGTTCATACGGAAGGCGTGAGGTATCACAAGGTGCTCCTCATCAATGTGCTGCATGGTGTTGACAGCAGGTTGACATCTTAACATCAGGGCGTGAGTCGTTACCGCAGAGGAGAACGAGGTTATGACCTGATAGTTGTAAAGAAACCTGAGCATTGCTATACCCGTACAAGGATGTTTGTCAGTTTTATCAACTTTGATTTGTATTCAAAGTCGCCCAGATTGAAGGTTTCGGGCTTAAGCATTTCGTCAAGTTGGCTCAGTATGTTTGCATCAATGACGTTTGGCATACCGAGGAGGTGCTGTTTCAGACTGTCGAAGGTGTGGCGTATGCGCTCGTATGGATAGTCAAAACGTGTTAGAATGTCTATGCACTCTACCTTTCTGCCTATGTTCATCAGCGTCATGACGTTTGCATGTGTCACCCTTTCGTCTGCACTGCCCCAGAAAGCGAGTGACCAGTCTGTCACAGGTTGCAGTGCTATGATGTTGGTCTCCTTCCTTTCCTTCAACCTTTTCATAAGAGCAACGCTCATTTCAAGGTACGCCAGTGTCTCTGTTGCTATGTAACCCCTCAGCATCATGGCGTTATCCTGTGCGCATATCTGTGCTGACAGGACAGATGAGGGGTTCTTGTCGTCATACATCATGCCCATGGTAAAATCCTCGTTGGTAGCGTAGTTGCCACCGATGTCGAGCCTCTTCCAGAAGTTGTTGTAGTCGTTAGGCTTGCCGTCAATCATTGCGTCGTAGCATTTGCGTAGCAGATGCAGAGTGAGGTGTACACGTTCTTCGTATCTTCCAAGCCAGAATAACCTGTTGGCGTTAGTCGCTGAGATTACATTACTTTTTACCATTTTTCTTTATTTGTGTTTTGTGTTTCGTTGTGTGAGTGTGTTGCGTCGTGTAATATATATAAATAAGGTGTCATTCTTCCATTATCCAGGTATCCTTGAAACCACCACCCTGCGAGGAATTGACAACAAACGAGTTAGGATTACGTGAGAAACGTGTTAGTCCGCTCTTCCATACCTTTGTGTCTTTGCCTGTCACTACGAAGGCGCGGAGGTCTGCCTTGCGTTCTACTAACTCGTCACCTTCAATGATAGGGAGGTCCTTGAAGTCTATCACCTCTTGTGCTATCCATCTGCGTGGCTCGTTGATTACCAGTTGTTTCAGTTCCTCCAATTTCTCTGTATCAAGGTCTCTGCCGAATACAACACCGTAGCCTCCAGCCTCGCTGACGTCCTTTATCACCAGTTTCTGTATGTTGTTCATAACGTAGTCATAGTCTTCCTTGTAGTAAGGCAGGTATGTTGGTGCGTTCATCAGTATCGGTTCCTCGCCGAGGTAGTATTTCACCATCTTGGGAACAAAATAGTATATGCCCTTGTCATCGGCTACTCCGTTGCCCATAGTGTTGATTAAAGCCACGTTGCCAGCCTTAAATGCTTCCATGACATTGGGTATTCCGAGCAGTGATGAGGCCTCGAATACCATAGGATCCATGTACTCGTCGCTTACTCTGCGGTATATTGCGCCCACACGTGTCTTCTCTTTGTACATTCCAGCATAATACACTTTGTTGTCTTCTACGAATAAATCGCCGGGATAGGCCAGTGTCGCGCCGGTTTTTTCTGCAAGATATGAGTGTTCAAAGAAGGCGGAATTGTAACGTCCGGGGGTAAGAATAACGTTCAGTCCCCTGCCTTCATTCATCTCGTCCATCATGTCTTTCAACAGGGTAGCGTAGTTACGGTTGTCGGCAACACTGTTTATTTGGAATGTGGATGGTGATACCTTTCTTGTCACGTTGCGGGCTATCATGGGGTATGAAGCACCAGACGGAATACGTAGGTTGTCCTCAAGCACATACCAGTTGCCGTCTTTTCCCTCCACAAGGTCTATTCCTGCAATGTGGGCGTACACCTTACCAGTAGGGTTTAGTCCCTCCATTTCAGGCATATAGCCCTTTGAAGAATATACAAACTCCTCTGGTACGATGCCGTCTTTGATGATACGTTTCTCGTGATATATGTCCCAAAGGAATGCATTAAGAGCCTTTACCCTTTGTTTTAAGCCTGCTTCCAGATAGTCCCAGTCCTCTTTGGAGATGGTTCTTGGTACAGAGTCGAATGGGAACAACTGTTCGTTGAATACTCCGTGCTTATAAACTCCGAACCTTACACCAAAGCGTTCCATCCATTTGTTTACCACATCGCGGCTGTTTATCAATTCTTTAATGTTGATACTCATGATAATTGTTTGTGTTATTGTGTTGTTTAATACAGAATAAGGGTAAGGTGCATGACTCCTTTCCTTATATAATAATAATGTGCAAACTGTCTTTTTCTACAATAAAGTCAATTACTTGGTGTCGCGTCTTAATCCTGATGTTGTCTTAATGTGTTATTCCTGTTTACAACCTTTTTACTCTTAGCCATACCTGAATCTTTCTGATGTGATACAAATACGCATTTGTTTGTAGTGCAATGTTTATTTCTTGATGCAAAATTAATCATTTTATTTAGTTTTTGCAAGTATTCTATTGCAAAATGTTTGATTTGAGGTAATAATGCTGACATATTGTAATGATTTATTGTTTGTTTGTATCTTATGTGACAATAAAATCGAGAAAAAGTGACACTTTTTCTATAAAAGTTTTGTGTATGTTGATAAATTGTATTAATTTTGCATCGTCAAAACGACAAAATGATATTTCAGGTGACAACTTAACAACCATTATTAATAACAAAAACAAAACACAAACACATTATTATGAAAGTACAAAAGAGATGGATTATTATGATGGGCTTGATGGCCTTGATTTCTTTAATTGGTGCGTTTATCCCTGAGGACGAGGGCTTGTGGGAGTTCGTTGAGACGGAAACCTGTACGTCAAGTAACGTTGCATGGATGATAACAGCAACTATTTTCGTTCTTATGATGACTCCGGGACTATCATTTTTCTATGGTGGTATGGTCGGTAAGAAGAATGTTATAAGCACAATACTTCAGTCATTTATAGCCATGGGCATCATCAGTGTCATGTGGGTAGTGTTTGGTTTCAGCCTTGCTTTCGGTGATGATGTAGCAGGTCTGGGTATCATTGGTGACCCAACGCAGTTCTTTATGTTCCAACACGTTGGTGCGAAGCCTTATGAGAAGATTACCGCTTCTATCCCATTGGCGCTTTATGCCTTGTTCCAGATGAAGTTCGCCATTATTACTCCCTCACTTATCACGGGTTCATTCGCTGAGAGGGTGCGTTTCTCTGCCTACATGGTGTTTATGATGCTTTTCTGCATATTTGTCTATTGTCCTCTCGCCCATTGGACATGGCATCCTGACGGACTGCTCCATCAACTCCTTAATATACATGATTTTGCAGGTGGCATAGTCGTTCATGCTTCCAGTGGTGTAGCAGCCCTTGCCGGAGCACTGTTCCTTGGTCGCAGGCAGAACGCCAAGACCTCTCCCCATATCCCTGCCAATGTTCCGTTTGTAATACTCGGTGCTGCACTCCTATGGCTTGGTTGGTTCGGCTTTAACGGTGGTTCAGGCCTTGCAGCGGACGGTATTGCCATCAAGGCTTTTCTCAATACGAACACCGCTGGAGCCACGGCTATGATGACATGGATATTCATAGACTGCCTGCGTGGTCGCAAACCCTCTGGTATGGGTGCGGCAGTAGGTGCGGTAGTAGGTCTTGTAGCCATCACTCCTTGTGCTGATGTGGTCACCACAGGCACAAGTTTTATCATTGCAGTAATAACAACATTCGTTTGTAACACCGCCGTTCACTGGCGTGAGAAGTCAAATCTTGACGATGCACTTGACGTGTTTCCTACTCATGGCATGGGCGGTATCGTTGCTACAATCCTCACGGGAGTGTTCTCATATACAGGCCTTATCCATGGCGGAGTAACCGAGTTCCTGAACTCTATTATTGGTGTTCTGATAGTTGTTGTCTATACCTTCATTGTCAGTTTCATGCTATACTGGGTTACAAACAAGATGATACCAATGCGTGTAAGCCTGAAGAGTGAGATGGTAGGCCTTGATGTCACCCAGCATGATGAAGCATACGCCTTCTCAGACTCAGCAGAACGTGAGATAGAAGAGTACTTTGAGAATCAGGAAGAGAAAGACTATCGTGACTTTTAGAGACTTAGTTGTTTGACAGTTAGGTGGTTGGGCAGTTTCATTGTTTGTCTTTATCTCTAAACGAAGGATAAAACTGTCAAACCACCTAATTGTCACTCCGTCAACCGTTCAAACCTCTGTATTTATTATTTTTTAACTATACGTATTTCCTTATGTCGTGAAAAATTCGTAATTTTGCGCCCGATTTAGTCCGTTGTGGGCTCGGTTAAGTGTCAGCAAGAGGCTGAACGCCCAGCGGAGAAACCCGTTTACAATAAAAAAAGCAATGTACGCAATTGTAGAAATCAACGGTCAACAGTTCAAGGCAGAGGAGGGCAAGAAGCTCTTTGTACACCACATTAAGGACGTGGAAGAAGGCCAGGCTGTTGAGTTTGACAAGGTACTGCTCGTAGATAACGAGGGTACAGTAACAGTAGGTGCACCTACCGTATCAGGTGCAAAGGTAGTATGTGAAGTGGTGAACCCGCTTGTAAAAGGTGACAAGGTCATCGTTTTCAAGATGAAGCGTCGCAAGGACTCACGTAAGCGCAACGGTTTCCGTGCTCAGTTCACCGAAGTAGTAATCAAATCAGTAGTAGCTTAACAAAAAGGAGGACTAAGAAATGGCACATAAGAAAGGTGTAGGTAGTTCTAAGAACGGTCGTGAATCCGCTTCACAACGACTTGGCATCAAGATTTTCGGTGGTCAGAAAGTTATCGCTGGTAACATCATCGTTCGTCAGCGCGGTAACAAGCACTTCCCAGGTGCCGGTGTGGCACAGGGTAAGGATGACACACTGTATGCACTTGTTGACGGTGTTGTTAACTTCCACAAGGGTAAGTGCGACAAGAGTGTTGTATCAGTAATACCTGCAACAGAGGCATAACCCCTCATAGCCCACGGGACTCCAAACACTCCCAATGGCTCTAAACCTGACCCACGGGATTCCAAACACCCAATGGTCTGAAACTTAAAACAAACAAACTTATTCCAAACGAATACAGAAAAGGCGGTGAAGTGATTCACTGCCTTTCTTTTTTCCCGTTTACATTACGTTCATATCATGGGCTGTGTTGTTGCCTCTATAAATGATATATCTTTCTGCTCGGTGCTATATGCCCTTGTTTATGCACCATCTTATTCCCTGCTTCATCTCTCCATAGCGCACTATGCCTTCAATGAAGTATGATACAATAAGTCACAGACACTAGTGTCCACTAAAAATGGACGAGTTTAAAAATTAAATAAATTAAGTTCACTTGAACCGCTTCGGTCTTTGTCATTTTTGAATATAGTTTTGTCGAAGAGATCTCTGAGATGCGTTGTGTCAGTGAGTGACATGCTAAGGATCATAGGTGCTTCTATCCAGTCGCATATCATGCTGCACAATGGCAACGAGGCAGTAGGCACAGATGGCAGCATCCACCAATTCCTTTATGCTGGCACACCCATCCATTATTGAATAATGGGAGTGGACATTCAAATGCACA
>JALFNY010000101.1 GCA_022774105.1 Prevotella sp. | reverse complement strand
GAAAAGGACTTAAAAGACGCACAGACAATGGCAGAGAAGGTGACATCAGCACTTACCGGCGCTGGAATATGGGGCGTAGAGTTCTTCCTTACAGACACAGGAGTAGTGTTTTCAGAACTCTCTCCACGTCCGCACGACACTGGTATGGTGACACTTGCACACACAACAAACCTCTCAGAGTTTGAACTTCACCTGCGAGCAGTAATGGGTTGGCCCATTGCAGGCATACACCTTGAACACGCAGGAGCATCAGCGGTAGTGCTTGCAGATAAGGATTATAACACACAACCAGACTATAACCTCATGGAAGCACTGCGGGAAGACTATACAAGGGTACGCTTATTCGGCAAGCCAGAGGCAGAAAAAGGTCGCAGACTGGGCGTGGTACTGACATACGGAGCAGTGGAAAACGGCACAGACACACTACGAGAACGTGCAAAACGGCTTGCCGCAACCATATTATAGCATTGTTCCCGAACCCTATAACACAATAACATATCACTGATAAGGATGAAGAAAGAAACGTTATATGGCATCATTCTGATAACGTTAATGTCTATCTTGGCATGGTTACTGGCAATGACACCCGCAGTAAAGGCACTGTCTCTGAGTTCATTGATAATGGGTATAGTGCTCGGAATGATATTCGCCAACACCTACCGCACACGTGTTCCCGTGACATGGGAGCCAGGATTGAAGTTCTGTTCGAAACGTATGCTGCGCCTCGGAATAATACTCTACGGCTTCCGCCTGACCTTTCAAGACGTTATAGCGGTAGGAATCAGTGCGGTAGTGATAGACGCTATCATTGTCACCGGCACCATATTGCTCGGCATCTGGCTCGGGAAACTGATACAACTCGACCGCGACAGTACACTACTAACCTCTACTGGCAGCGCAATATGCGGTGCGGCGGCAGTGCTTGGGGCAGAACCAATTGTGAGAGCATCACAACATAAGGCAGCAATAGCCGTCAGCACCGTCGTGATATTTGGCACAATCTCCATGTTTCTATACCCTATAGCATACCGGGCAGGTCTTTTTGACGGATTCACTACACAGCAAATAGGCATCTACACCGGTGCCACGCTACACGAGGTAGCACACGTTGTGGGCGCAGGCAACGCCATGGGAGAGGAGATTGCTACATCAGCACTGATAGTAAAAATGGTAAGGGTGATGATGCTTGTGCCCGTATTACTAATAATGAGTTACTGCCTTGCACTGGAAGCGGCACGCCGCAACATCTCAGAAACGATAACAACCGATGGTAATACCACCGAGACTGCCAAAAAGAAAAAGATTATCGTGCCATGGTTTGCATTCATATTCCTACTCATGATATGCTTAAACAGCCTTCTGCACGCCAACTTTGAAGGTCAGCAGTGGCTCACAACATCACTGAAAGCGATAGAGGTAGTATCTACATTCATGCTCACAATGGCGATGACAGCCTTGGGTTGTGACACCAGTATGGCGAAGTTCCGTCAGGCAGGAGCACGCCCATTCGTGCTTGCGGGCCTGCTCTACGTATGGCTTGTGGTAGGAGGTTATCTGCTGACACGCCTCATTGTACCAATACTCGGATAATGATGATGAAACAGGTAGCCACATTCCACTCACCATTCGGCAGCAAATTCGGTATTCCCCGACAAGCGGGAGTAGTGGAGGAAGTGCGAGGCAGCATAGTATTTGAGAAAGAATACCGCACCAATGACGCCATACGTGGCATGGAAGACTATGACTACCTGTGGCTGATATGGGGGTTCTCTGCCAACAAACACGCAGCAAGAGGAGTGAC
The DNA here is from genome assembly GCA_022774105.1 of Prevotella sp. Taxonomy (GTDB): domain Bacteria; phylum Bacteroidota; class Bacteroidia; order Bacteroidales; family Bacteroidaceae; genus Prevotella. The sequence continues at coordinate 3,749 of JALFNY010000101.1, read as the reverse complement.
AGTACGCCCTCCCCGCCTTGGAGGGAACTGCCAAATGGGCGTCTTTGCAACACGCTCGCCGTTCCGTCCCAACCCCATCGGGCTGTCCTCTGTACGCATTGACCACATAGACTATGACAGTCCCAACGCCCCTGTGATTCACGTACTGGGGGCAGACCTTATGGACGGCACTCCTATCTACGACATAAAGCCGTACATACCCTACACCGATGCACACCCAGAAGCACGGGGAGGATTCACTGACACCATGCAATGGCAACCGTTAGAGGTAAGCATACCTACAGAACTCGGCCCTGATGTCAGCACAGAGTTACGTAAAATACTCGCCCAAGACCCCCGTCCACACTACCATAACGACCCCATGCGCATATACGGCATGACCTACAACGGTAAAGATATACGCTTCAAAGTTGACGGAAACACACTGACCATAGTGGAAATCATATAAAAACAATTAACTAATAACAAACCAACCAACATGAAAAAACTATTCATCGCGGCACTAATAGCAGTGCTCTCACTACCACAGTCGTATGCGGCAAAGAAAGTACAGAAAGACCTTTTCCCTGATGGAACAGAGATACCGGAGTGGTTTCGTAATACAGAAGCCGTGAACCTGCAAGCCCTCGGCAAGCAATATAAACTCACAGACCACCGTATCTTTGCCGACGGCAGAGTACATACCGCTGACATACAAGCCCTGATAGACAAGGCAGCAGCCTCAGGAGGAGGCGTGATAGTAGTGCCACAAGGCATATACCTCACCGGAGGTTTGACCTTCAAGCAAGGCACCCACCTATATCTGGAAGACGGAGCAGTGCTGATGGGCTCAGACTTTATTGGCGACTATCCCCTCGGCACCACACGCATAGAGGGCGAAACCTGCACATACTTCGGAGCATTAATCAACGCTAACGGCCTTGACGGCTTCACTATCTCTGGCAAAGGAACAATAGACGGCAACGGACTGCGTTACCATCAGTCATTCTGGCTACGCAGAAAGTGGAACGGCAAGTGCACCAACAAAGATGAACAACGCCCACGTCTAATATACATCAGCAACAGTAAAAACGTACAGATAGAAGGAGTGAAACTGCAAAACTCTGCCTTTTGGACCACACACATATACAACTCAGAAAACGTAAAACTCCTCGGACTGCGCATATACTCACTCGGTACCCCCAACGACAGCAAAGGCCCTTCCACCGATGCCATAGACCTTGACGTGGTAAAAAACGTTCTTGTAAAGAACTGTTATATGTCAGTAAACGATGATGCCGTAGCCATCAAAGGCGGCAAAGGCCCATACGCCGATGCCTTCAAGACCAACTACGAAGGCGTTACCATACCAAAAGAAAGCCAAGGCAACGGTGCCAACAGCAACATCATCATCGAAGACTGCGAGTATGGCTTCTGCCACGGTTGCCTAACACTGGGTTCTGAATCCGTACACAGCCGTAACATAATACTGCGTCGCATCAAAATCTCCTCACAAGCCAATAACCTTCTGTGGCTAAAGATGCGTCCCGACACCCCGCAACTATATGAATACATCACCGTAGAAAACATAACTGGCCCGGTAAAGAACTTCATTCTCGTTGCCCCGTGGACACAGTTCTATGATCTGAAAGGACGTAAAGACAAGCCAATGTCATACTCTGACCACATCACCATGCGCAACTGCGACGTGGACTGCAATACATTCTTCAACGTGAAGCAACAGGAAGAAGTGTATCACCTCTCCAACTTCAACTTCGAGAACATCACCGTCCGCGCCAAGAACAACGCCTTCCACCCCGAGTATGTGGACAAATTTACCTATAAAAACATTGATGTACGGTCGGCAGATGGTGATGCCAGCAGACAAATCTACAACAAGTAAATACAGAAAGTATAATGGGCTGTAATGACACATTATACTTTCTTAACCATAAACTAATCATGACTCTGTCAGAAGAGCGTCGCCGCGACGAACTTATCCGTATTATAGAAGGTAGCGTTGAACAATTATCGCTACCGCAATTAGAGGCTGTTTATTACGACCTCATATCCAAAGGCTATATAGATATTTGATTATTATTAAATTGTTTGGCCTTTTAGTGGTTTGGTTTTCATGCTTCCTCCCACATACACATCAGCGGAAGAAAGCATGAAAACCAAACCACAAAAAGGCCAAACGGCCAAACTTTTCCTTAATACACTTATGACCGACAACCGCGACTCCTTAGACTTCCGCACCGAACCGGTAGGCCGTCTGTTCCGCCGGATGTTCCTTCCAACACTTGTCGGCATGGTGTCAATGGTGATACTCAACATCACGGACGGAGCCTTCGTAGGTCACGGAGTAGGCAGTGACGCCCTCGCCGCCGTCAACATCGTAGCACCCCTGTTCCTCATCATGGCAGGCATAGGCCTCATGTTCGGCATAGGCAGCAGCGTAGTGGCAAGCATACACATGTCAAAAGGCAACCAACACGCCGCAGACATCAACCTGACCCAAGGCATACTCGCCAGCCTCATAACCGGAACGATAGTCGGAAGCCTCGTGTTCACCTTCCAAGAAGAGACCTGCCGGCTCTTCGGATGCTCGGACTTACTGCTTCCGCAGGCCTGCTCTTACCTGCGATGGATAGCAATAATGATGCCCTTCAACCTCTTCGGCATGACAGCCATGTTCATGGTACGCCTCGACGGCTCACCACGCTTCGCCATGATAGTAAACTGTGGCATGGCAGCACTCAACATACTGCTTGACTACATACTCATCTTCCCCATGCATTTAGGCCTTGAAGGCGCAGCCATAGCCACAAGTACAGCCTTCTCGCTGGGCAACATACCCATAGCAATATACTTGTTTCGCCACGCCAGAAACGTACACCTATACCCCATAAAGCGCACCCGTACCAGCCTCATACTCACCCTCCGCAACATCGTTTACCAGATAAAGATAGGCTTCTCGGCCCTCCTCGGCGAACTCGCCATAGCCTCGGTCATCATTGTCGGCAACTATGTCTTCATGCGCTACCTCGGCGAAGACGGCGTAGCCGCATACTCCGTAGGCTGCTATTGCCTGCCAATCGTGTTCATGATGGGCAACGCCATAGTACAAAGCGTACAGCCAATCATCAGTTTTGCATACGGAGCGAACGACACAACACGCCTTGAGAAAGCACGCGCCATAGCCCTGCGCACAGCCATACTGTCAGGAATAATAGGCATGTTGTTCATGGCCTTCGGCTCAGACACCATATCGGGAATATTCCTGCGCACCGACTGCAACGCCTACCAACTGTGCTGCGAGGGGCTGCTGTACTATTCTCCCGCATTCCTTTTCATCGCCGTCAACATAGTCCTCATCGGCTATATGCAAAGCATCGAGGCCACACGCCCCGCCACCGTCTTCACGCTCATGCGCGGATTCATGCTCTCCATACCCTGCTTCATCCTCCTGCCGTTATGTGCCGGCATCCCCGGACTATGGCTCGCGCAACCGACAGCGGAGGCGATGACACTGGCAATAATACTTTTTATAATGAAGAAATAAACAGAAACAAACGCAAAAGACAAGCAAAACCGCAGCGGCACATTTAGTTGTCGCTGCGGTTTTGCGTTTCAGAAAGTGCTTGCAAGACTATCGTTCACCGCACAGCAGGCACACAAGCACCTCACATTTAACCCAAATTGGTCATTAGATTTCTGTTCTTTTGCGCTTATATGTGTGCCAGATTGGGTAACGCTTCATCGAAGGC
>JALFNY010000098.1 GCA_022774105.1 Prevotella sp. | reverse complement strand
GACCTCACGTCCTATATCCGGGTGGTTGATGTCAAACGGCATGAACCAGTTAGCCGTCTGGTAGAAGAAAGGAAAGCGTTTCATCTGTCTGAAACCACCGAAGAAAATGTCAGAACCATTCTTCTGCATCTGTATCATCTTGTTCACACCCTCTGTCATAGCCTCCATTCTGCGTTCGTCAGCATCAAGATCTATGCAGTCATTCTCCTCTTCCTTCTCCACTATGCCGTCCTTCGTGATACGAAAAGGCTGGTTACGCAGCAAAGAGGGCATGATATTTCTGTTTATCTCCGTGCTGTCAGCCTCGGCATTGGCACACGCCGACATCTGTATCTGCATCTCCATGAGTTCTTTACAATTATCAGTGATATGGAGAGTTTTGGTGAGAAGGTCATCAACGTGGGCACTATCCTGCTCGTCTGCCTCACTGATAGCAAGCATACAACCTACGAAAGCACGCTGGCGGACATCTTCATTGTCACACATCACGTAGATATCGGAAAGGCAGGAGGCCTTGTAATAAGAGTAATGATATATTGCTGACAGCATGATGGCTGCCGTCAGCGTGGCTGCATCAACGGCATTGGTCTTAGGCGAAGCAATGAACGTACTCCATTCGTCGGCCTGCTTCTGCCCCCAATGCCCAGAGGTGAGCAGCGAAAGAAAACTTGTTGAGAGGTGTTTATAATGTTCCTGCGGCGACAAAGGCAATAGCAACTGGCTTTGTAAGGCCTCCGCCGAATGGTCAACGGTGCGGAGTGACTTGACCGTGGACTTGAGATAAGGATTCTCCAAGAGCGTTTCACGCACCTGAAGGTCATAGTCCAAGTCAGAAATACGCTGCAAAAGGTCTTTATATAATGATGCTCGCTTCTCGTCCTTGTAGCCCTGAAGCATGAAATCACACATATAACGGAACTCGGTCTGCAACACATCGAGACGATCACCGAAGCCCTCGCCCGGATAAGCAGCAGTACGCTTGCGCAGTTCTGCAAACGCCTGGGGCAGATAGCCCTTATTCAATAGTTCTGTAATCATTAAAGATACTTGATATAATGGGTTGCACCATATTGACGGATAGAATCCTTTGCTATTGCCACAGCCCTGAGAAAAAGTTCGTATTGTTGTTTTCTTGCCTCGTGTTGCATTGCTTCCGTCCTCATTGCCAGCACACCAGCAGGCTTAGAACGCACCCTGCCAATGACCTTCGCACCCTGCTTACGTGCTCTGGTAGCATAAGGTTCTGGCAGAAGCGCCGCATCCACATTACCAGAATTGAGCATATTAAGACGTATATTGAGGTCTTCTACCTGAACAATGAATACCAACTGACCCTTATTCAGCAGCGAATCAATGGCTAACTCGGCAAGACGGTGGGACTCACCATGACTGTCTGCTGCGATAATCTTGTCAACAAGTTGTTCCAAACGACTGATTCTCGCCTTCTTGGCAGTAAGAAATTGCCACGTCATATCAGTGGAAAGACCGCCGTGCAACCACTCCCCATCACTGTTTAGCAACGACATCAGCGTAGAATCTATCACTGCCCCTTCTACAAGAGAATCCTGCAAGGCAAGACGACACTCGCTCATAGCACCATAACGACGGAGATGCACACTGACGCCAAGCGTGTCATACAACCCTAACTCCTTGGCAAGAATTATCGGGAGACAGTCCTCAGTAGGCAGAACACCTATCTTTAACGCAGCAGAATCTTCACGATACAGACGCTCTCGCTCCGCCTTAGAAAGCCGTTGGCTCTCCTCCTCGCTCTGACAGCAAAGAGATAGCGGAAGAAGGAAAATACATATAATAATGTAGAAAACACTTTTCATTTGACCGCAAAGTTAGTAAATAATAGCGATACGCAACCAAAGGACAACGTATTTTAACCAAAAAAACGGACTTTTTCCATGGTTTCCTTCTCTGTACAAAGAAAAATTAGTAACTTTGCAACGTATATTCATAAACTATGGCAAAAGACAAAACGGCATACGTGTGTGACAACTGCGGGCAAGAATCCGCCAAATGGATAGGGAAATGCCCATCATGCAACCAGTGGAACACCTTCCGCGAAATACGTATAGCCAATGACAGCGGCCAACAAAGTGCACGGGCAGCAGCAAAAGAGGTATCAGCAGCAAGGCGGGCAACCACCACTGGTGGTAGCATAGCAGGCACAATGCGTAACGCAACGAGAGGAAAAGCACTACGATTGGGGGACATCTCCACCACGGACGAGCCACGAATGGACATGAACGACAGCGAGTTGAACCGTGTATTGGGTGGCGGACTGGTGCCAGGCAGCATAGTATTACTCGGTGGAGACCCAGGAATAGGCAAGAGTACACTGACATTGCAGACGATAATGAGAATGTCGCAGACAGAGGTATTGTACGTCAGCGGAGAGGAAAGCGCACACCAACTGCGCATGAGAGCAGACAGAATAGAAGGCGCAAGCAACGAAAATGTGCTGATATTATGTGAAACTGTCATAGAGAAAGTGTTTGACCAGATACGCTCATGCGCACCAGACCTGATAATAATAGACTCTATTCAGACCATGGAAACGGAGACAGTGGACTCCGCGCCAGGCAGTATCACGCAGATAAGAGAATGTGCTTCCGCACTATTGAGATTCGCCAAGGCCAGTGGTGTACCCATAATACTAATCGGTCACATAACGAAAGAAGGAGCAATAGCCGGTCCTAAGATACTGGAGCATATCGTTGACGCCGTGATTCAGTTCGAAGGAGACCGCCAAGGACTGTACCGCATACTGCGAAGCACAAAAAATCGCTTTGGCTCCACGTCTGAATTGGGTATTTACGAGATGCTACAAAACGGCCTAAGACCCGTCATCAACCCGTCAGAATTGCTGCTTAGCGACGACAGAGAGGGCATGAGCGGCATCGCTATAAGTGCTGCCATGGAGGGAATGAGGCCCTTCCTCGTTGAGACACAGGCCTTAGTATCATCCGCAGCATACGGCACTCCACAACGATCTGCCACTGGTTTCGACCAAAGGAGGCTCAATATGTTGCTTGCTGTACTTGAGAAAAGGGTGGGATTCAAACTCATGCAGAAGGACGTTTTCCTCAACATAGCAGGTGGTTTGAAGGTAACAGACATGGCAATGGACCTCAGTGTGATAGCATCTGTAATCTCAAGCAACCTCGACATGCCAATAGATGACGGCTGGTGTATGTGTGGAGAAGTAGGACTGAGTGGCGAAGTAAGACCTGTAAGCCGCATAGAACAGCGTATTCAGGAGGCAGAAAAACTTGGATTCAGCGATATTATAATACCCAAACGCAACGTGAACGCATTGAAAGGCAAGCAATTTTCTATCAGAATACATACCGCAAGAAAAGTAGAGGAGGCAATAAGAGAACTATTCGGATAAGCCCCCACAGAAACAGGATAAACGATATACAAACATAACAAACATAACATAACAAACTTTTATGGCAATTATTACAAAAGAAGCCGCTCTTGAATACCACGAGAACGGCCGTCCGGGAAAAATCGAGGTAATGCCAACCAAGCCTTACCACACGCAAACTGACCTCAGCCTTGCATACTCACCGGGCGTAGCGTACCCTTGTCTTGAGATTCAAAAGAACCCTGACGAGGTTTATAAATATACAGACAAGGGCAACCTTGTGGCTGTAATATCAAACGGAACAGCAGTTCTTGGTCTTGGAGACATAGGCGCAATGTCTGGCAAACCAGTGATGGAAGGAAAGGGATTGCTGTTCAAAATCTACGGAGGCATAGACGTTTTTGACATAGAAGTGGCCGAGAAAGACCCAGAGAAGTTCTGCGAAGCCGTAGAAAAGATAGCACCCACGTTCGGCGGTATAAACCTTGAAGACATCAAAGCACCTGAATGTTTCTACATAGAAGAGCGTCTGAAGAAGACTCTTGACATACCTGTAATGCACGATGACCAGCACGGTACAGCGATAATTTCATCTGCTGGCCTCGTTAACGCCTTGCAAGTGAACGGCAAGAAGATAGAAGACGTGAAGATAGTAGTAAACGGTGCTGGCGCTGCTGCTATTTCATGTACAAAGTTATACGTAGCACTCGGAGCGCGAAGAGAGAACATTCTCATGCTCGACTCAAAGGGTGTGATAACTTCTGACCGTCCAAACCTTACGGAACAAAAGAAGTTCTTCGCCACAGACCGCCGTGATGTCCACACGCTTGAGGAGGCAATGAGGGGCGCAGACGTATTCCTTGGGCTGTCAAAAGGTAACGTTGTCACCAAGGATATGATACGTTCCATGGCCAATCAGCCAATAGTCTTCGCCCTTGCAAACCCTGTTCCAGAAATATCTTATGAGGATGCCATGGACAGCAGGCCCGACGTACTGATGTCAACAGGCCGCTCTGACTATCCAAACCAGATTAATAACGTCATCGGTTTCCCCTATATCTTCCGTGGTGCGCTTGATGTCAGCGCCAAAGCAATTAATGAAGAGATGAAACTTGCGGCTGTTCACGCCATCGCCGACCTTGCAAAGCAGCCTATTCCAGACGTAGTAAATCAGGTATATAAGGTTAACAACCTCACATTCGGCCCTGCTTACTTCATTCCCAAGCCCGTTGACCCACGCCTTATAACCGAAGTCTCCGCGGCAGTAGCAAAGGCTGCCGTTGAAAGTGGTGTGGCCCGTAAAGAGATAAAGGACTGGGACGAGTACAAGCGCACATTGCGTCTGCGTATGGGTCACGAGACAAGTGTCACCCAGAAGTTGTATGAGACGGCGCGCAAGCACCCACAACGCGTGGTATTTGCCGAGGGATTACACCCCACGATGATAAAGGCTGCAGTGCAGGCAAAGGAAGAAGGGCTCTGCAAACCAATACTTCTCGGCAACGAAGAAATGATACAAAAGAAGGCACAGGAACTGGATCTCAACCTTGAAGGCGTGGAGATAGTGAACCTTCGCCACGACCGTGAGCGTGAAAGACGCGAGCGTTACGCCAAATTCCTGGCTGACAAACGTTGTCGTGAGGGCTATAACTTTGAGGAAGCGAACGACAAAATGTTCGAGCGCAATTACTTTGGCATGATGATGGTAGAGACCGGAGATGCTGATGCGTTCATTACTGGAGTATATACCAAGTTCTCTAACACCATCAAGGCAGCCAAAGAGATTATCGGCATACGCCCAGAGTATCAGCATTTCGGCACTGTTCACATTCTTAACTCCAAGCGCGGCACATACTACATAGCCGACACACTTGTCAATCCTTCACCTGACAAGGAGACGTTGAAGGACATAGCACGCCTGACAGCAGACACCATTCGTTTCTTCAACGACGAGCCTAAGATAGCAATGATTTCCTACTCTAACTTCGGTGTTGACAAGGTTGGCTCACCACGTCTCATGGCAGAGGTAGTGAAAGAGATGCAGGAAGAGTACCCCGACCTAAAGATTGACGGTGAGATGAGCGTTGATCTCGCCCTTGACCATGAGCGTCGCGATGAGAAATACCCATTCCTGCGCCTTCATAACGAGGTTGTTAACTCCATGATTTTCACCAACCTCTCCGCTGCTAACTCTGCTTACAAGTTGATTCAGCAGTTCTCGCCAGAAACAGAGGTTATAGGTCCTATACAGATGGGGCTCAACAAGCCGATTCACTTCACCGACTTTGACTCAAGCGTACGTGACGTTGTCAACATAACAGCGGTGGCAGTGATAGACGCTTACGTTGACAAACTGAAAAAGAAGTAACCCACAAACTAAGTTCCAAATCATCAATCCCTATCCAGCCCCCCTCAACTCTATCAATATGCTCATCCTAAGTTCAAACTCCCCACGCCGCAAGGAACTTCTTGCCGGGCTGGGAATACCATTCAAGACACTTGTGATACAGGGCATAGACGAGTCTTATCCAGACACGCTGCCAGCCTGCGACATTGCCGAACACATTGCAGTGAAGAAGGCAGCCCCATACCGTGACACTCTGATTGGCACTGACAACATCGTGCTAACAGCAGATACCGTAGTGGTACTCGGTAACGATGTAATGGGAAAACCTAACGATGAGCAGGATGCATACCGTATGTTACGCGAGTTGAGCGGACGCACACACCATGTTTATACAGGCGTATGCCTCACCACCGCCAATGTGCAACGCCACTTCTCTGTATGCACTGATGTCACGTTCAAGGTCTTGTCTGACGATGAGATATGGCATTATATCCGTGAATACAAGCCTTTCGACAAGGCTGGTGCATACGGAATACAGGAGTGGATAGGCTACATCGGCATCACAGGCATACACGGCAGTTACTATAATGTCATGGGGCTGCCTGTGCAAAGGATATACGAGGAACTGAAACGAATGTAACACACCTTATATATAAGTCATATATAAGGCACATAGACATCGGTCCTACATCATGACTCTGATGTGGGAACGATGTCTTTTTATACCCCTCTGTCTAATAATAATCTGATAATATATCATATAAACCGTTCGGAACAACCACTGTTTTATGTTTTGTTTCTATTTTTTACCCCAGGTCTAACGACCTATTTGGGATAAAACGCAACGTAAATCCCGCATTGTTGACATTGCAGCAGGTGGCTGCTCTATCATCAATGCGGGATTTATTCTATGTTCCTAACGCTTACTTGTCAACACGGAACCAGTCCACGTCAACCCATCCGCGCACCTTCTTGCCTGCTGGCTCTGCTGCACAGATGCCTATCTTTGCTCCTATCCACTTGCCCTGACGCATGGTGAAAGGCTCTCCGCATGGTGTAAACTTCTTGCCGTCCTTTGAATATGCAAAGGTGACACGTGCCTCATGCTTGTTCTCGCCGCCCTTAGTCTGGCCGCCGATGTACTCCACCTTCAACTGCATATAC